>NZ_JAEMVD010000055.1 GCF_029215975.1 Sulfurimonas sp. SAG-AH-194-C20 | reverse complement strand
GAGTTATTATAATTAACAACACCATTACCTCTACCAACATAAGCTCCAACTAAAGTAGTATCAGGAATGTCTTGGTTGATTAAAACACCAGCTTCAAAAGTATTTTTCTCAATTGTCCATGTTTCAGTAAATGCTAATGGAGTATCTAGTTCCATACGACCAACTTTTACAGTTGTGTTAGCAGAAGTACCAGCGAACCAAGCTTCATTTACCCAACTAGCATCTTCAACACCATTATGAGCACCACCCCATACATTATCAACCACTTGACCATCAAGACCTAAAGTAGTTAGTACTGTATAACTTACACCAGCACTAATTGCTACAGAGTCAGTCTTAAGGACATCAGTAGTCACATTTAAGTTAACAGACATATCAGCAGATGATTTTCCTGATGAAAATAGACCATCATTATTAGTACCATTTGTAACATACCCATCAGATGTTTGATAAAAAAGATTTGCATCACCTGTAATTTTTGTGTTTTCTAATGCCATTGCACTTGAACCAATTAGTAGCGCAGCAACTAAACTCATTTTTGTAATTTTCATATATTCTCCTTATTCTTTTACAAATTTCAGGGAAGTATAGCACATTGTATGCTTAATTTCCCATTAAAGGTGGTTCTTTTATAATCAATTTAGCTATAATCACTTTATGAAACAACTAATCAATACAACTGCTATAATTTTAAGCCTTACTTTATTTATGGGATGTGTTACAAATCCTAAAACATCACCTTCTGAAAACAAAGCGCTTAATAGTATTAGTAAATCAAATGCAAAGAAAAAGAAATCTTACTTTATGCAAAATAGAACAGATGCGTTTTTAGAAAAAGAGTGGAAAGAAACTGTTCTTGAAGATAAAGAGATTAAAGAAAAGTATGAAGACAATAAAGACAAAAGTTTTACTCTCCAGGAGTTTGTAGATAAAGCAGAAGTGTATAACAAGAAAAAGCCAACAAATAGTTCTACATCAAATGTATCTAAACTAAAAGCTATGCCTGTTATAGGAAAATAATATACAATTATTTTCTTTGTAACTCCTGAGCAAACTCTATCATAGAGCAAAAATGATCTGTGTAAAGTGCAGCACTACCAACTAAAATACCATCTACATTACTTAGAGAAAGAACCTCTTTAGCATTTGTCACTTTTACACTTCCGCCATATAGTAATGGAGCTTTAGATTTTTCTTTTAATGCTTTATGTATCTCTTGGATATCTTCAAGTGTAGGCGTCAAACCTGTTCCTATAGCCCAAACAGGCTCGTAAGCGATGATAAGGTTTTCATACTCAGTGTCTATACCATCATACTGTGAAGCTATATACTCCATCATCTCGTGCTTACCAGCTTCGCGTTTTTTCAATGGCTCACCAACACAATAAACAATCTTAAATCCTAAGTCTTTATAGTAGTTGAACTTTTTTACTAACTCTTCTTGTGTTTCACCTAAGATATGACGACGTTCAGAATGTCCTATAAGAATAGTTTTAATAGCAAACTCATCTAAGTGAACTAAACCTATCTCACCCGTAAACGCACCATCTTTTGTTGCATAAGCGTTTTGAGCTCCCACTATTATAGAAGTATCATTAGTATCTAAACTACTCATCGCAGGGAAAACCAACACTTCTTGAGTCAAGTTTTTAGATGATACAAAACCCTCTATCTCTTCTATGTAGAGGTTTGTCTCTTCTCTTGTAAAGTTTGTTTTTAAATTTGCTGCGATTATCATCTCTTAGTCCTCTTTGATTATGAGTTGGGCTACACCTGGAAGGATTTTTCCCTCTAAGAGTTCAAGAGAAGCACCACCACCCGTAGAGATAAAACTCATTTCTTCATCAAGCCCTATGCGTTGGACTAAGTCAGCAGTATCTCCACCACCAACAACCGTCGTTGCATAAGAGTCTGCTACAAAATGAGCTATTTTAGAGCTTCCACGAGCGAACTTCTCCATCTCGTAAACACCCATAGGTCCATTCCATAAAACAGTTTGAACATCTGCTAGACCTTCACGATAAAGTCTAACAGTGGCTGGTCCTATGTCTAAACCCATCCAGTCATTAGGAATCTCTTGTGCTGTCACTATCTTACTAACAGCATCCGCAGAAAACTTTTCAGCAGCTACTACATCTACTGGAAGATAAAACTTTACACCAAGTCTTTTTGCTTCATCCATTACAGTTTGAGCATCTTCAAGCAAGTCATCTTCAACTAAAGAAGCACCTATCTCGTAACCCATCTGTTTTAAAAATGTAAATGCCATTCCCCCACCGATAAAAATCTTATCTACTTTAGGAAGAAGGTTTTTAAGTGCTTCTAGTTTCCCTGAGACCTTACTTCCACCAACGATAGCAGCAAAAGGACGTACAGGTTCGTTTATAAGTTTTCCAAAAAACTTTATTTCGCGTTCTAGTAAAAATCCAGCTGCTTTTTGTTTTGTGTCAAAAAAATGTGCTATCCCTTCAACTGAAGCATGTGCTCTATGGCTCACACCAAAAGCATCATTTATGTAGATGTCTGCCATATCTGCTAGCTTTTTAGAAAGAGTTTTGTCATTTAAAGTCTCGCCCTCTTCATAACGCAGGTTTTCTAACAAAATGATGTCACAGCATTTCATATCTTTTACTTTTTGCATTGCATCATCGCCAACTACATCACTAGCGAGAGTCACTTCGCGTTTAAGAAGATGATGTAAACGACGGGCAATAGGAGCAAGAGAATACTTCTCATCAACCTTACCTTTTGGACGTCCTAAATGTGATGCTAAGATAATGGCACAGTCTTGATCAAGACAGTAGTTAAGTGTTGTCAGTGCTGAACGAATACGTCTATCATCAGAGATATTTCCAAACTCGTCCATCGGAACATTAAAATCACAACGGATAAATACTTTTTTATTTGCTAAATCTAAGTTTTTTATATTTAATAGTTCCAAGTGTTTTCCTACTTACTTATGTGTAGTGCCATATCTACAAGTCTCATTGAATAACCCCACTCATTATCATACCAAGCCATGATTTTAACCATGTCTCCACCGATAACCTGTGTTAAGTCTTCTGCAACGATAGAACTGTACTCACAACCTACAAAGTCTTGCGAAACTCTCATCTCTTTATCCATGAGTAAAAGACCTTTTAAAGAGCCGTTTGCAGCATCGTTAAATACTTTTGTCACTTCTTCTTTTGTTGTGTCGCGTTTAACAACTACATTTAAGTCAACCATAGAGACATCTGGTGTTGGAACACGGACAGATTGACCATGAAGACGACCTTTGAGTTGTGGCATTACAAGGCTTATCGCTTTTGCTGCACCAGTAGTAGTCGGTATCATATTAATCGCACCTGCACGAGCACGGCGTTTATCTTTTGAGTGTTTTACATCTAAGATGTTTTGATCGTTTGTGTAAGAGTGGATAGTAGTCATAAGACCTTTTTCTATTCCAAAAGCATCATCAAGAACTTTGGCAACAGGACCAAGACAGTTTGTAGTACAAGATGCATTACTTACTATCTTTTGACCAGCATAAAGTTCATGATTTACACCCATAACAAAAGTATCTGTCTGAGTATCTTTTGAAGGCGCTGAAAAGAGAACTTTTTGAACTCCGTTGTCGATGTGAACTTGAGCAGACTCTTGAGTAAGAAAAACACCTGTACACTCCAAAACCATATCAGCACCACACTCAGCAAACTTAAGATTTTTGGGATCACGGTCTGAAAATACTCTTATTTTATGACCGGCAATAGTGATGTTTTCATCATCAAGTTGTACTACTTCACTCTTAAATGTTCCATGAACTGAGTCATTTTTAAGAAGGTAAAGCATCATATCCATACTTGCCATATCATTAATCGCTACTATCTCAACATCATCTCTCGTTGCAGCTATACGAGCAACACAACGACCGATTCTTCCAAATCCATTAATTGCTATTTTTAGTGCCATTAGAATTCCTATAATTTTTAAATTCTGTTATTTTATCTTCTTTTAGCTATAATTCGCATTAAATGAGAACTATAGCACTTTTTGGAGGCAGTTTTGACCCTCCTCACCTTGGTCACGAAGCAGTTGTAACAGCCCTTTTAAGCCTCAGTGAAATAGATAAAGTCCTTATCATGCCAACTTTTTTAAATCCTTTTAAATCCTCCTCTTTTGCACCTGCGCAAAAAAGGTTAAGATGGCTAAAGGAGATTTTTTGTACTTATAAAAATGTCTTCATCGACTCTTTTGAAGTACAAAAAAATGAAAAAGTTCCGACTATTACAACTGTTGAGTACCTCCTAGAGAGTTATGACAAAGTTTATGTAGTAATCGGTGCTGATAACTTAAAAGATCTGCAAAAATGGTATAAGTTTGATGAGTTAAAAAGAAAAGTTGTGTTTATTATAGCTTCTCGCGATGAGATAACTGTACCAAAAGAGTTTAAAAAGCTTTTAGTTAAACAGGATATCTCATCTACGGCTCTTCGCAGCACTATGAACAAAGACCAACTCTGTAAAATAAATGCAGAAGAAATAATGAACTACTACAAGGAAAAAAATGACAAATAGAATAGAAACAATCACACAAGTACTCGATACAAACAAAGCTGAAGCGATAGAGGTTTTTGACCTTCGTGAAAAAAATTACTTTGTTGACTATGCAATTATTGCCTCATCATTAGGAACGAGACATACAACAGCACTATTAGACCATCTTAAAAATGGACTTAAACCTGCTGAGAATTTCAACAATGTAGATGAAAGCGGTGACTGGGTTGTAATAGACTTAGGCGATATTCTCATTCATATAATGACTCCAGAGTATAGAATAAAATACGATATGGAAACATTCCTAAGCGAGTTAGGACAAGAACCTACTTCTCTATAGCATTATTTATTTTTTCTAAAATATCCCTGTAATTGTAGATAGACTCAACATACTTTACAGGTTCCTCTCCTCTGGCATAACCATATTTTAAATCTCTATAGAATTTTTTTTGTGAAAGGAGAGGAAGTACTATTTTTAAATCACTCCAGACATTTTCATTTAGTCCTATTTCTCTTGCTAAACGCTGAGCATCTCTGACATGTCCTAAGCCAATATTGTAAGCTGCTAAAGCAAATTTTAGACGGTTTTCACCTTTTACTTCTTTGGGAACAAACTTTAGCATCTGTTTTATATGTCGTGTACCGCCGACTATACTTTGTTTTGGATCAAGCCTATTTTTCACACCTAACATTTTTGCAGTGTTCTTTGTAAGCATCATAAGTCCACGAACACCAGTAAAGCTTTTTGCTTTTGGGTTCCAGTGCGATTCTTGATAAGAGATACTCGCTATAAGAGTCCATGGAATGCCAAAACGAGTTGATGCCTCTTTAAGCATATTTATGTACTTTGGTAAGCGGCTTTTTATACGTTTATAAAACATCTTTGTATTATAATAGTCAAAAAACAGTACATAAGAGTAATAGTGATCTTTTAGTTGAAGTAACTTTCCTTGTTGATTAAAAGTATTTAGCCATGAGTACATATCTGCTTTAAGTTCTGTAGCCTCTTTTTTAAGTATCCAAGATAATTGTTCTCTTCCACTAATAGAGAATGCAAGTGTTATTTCTGGAAAGTAACGTAGGTTAAGTGCATAAACATTTGAGTCAGCAATAGTACAGTCTATTTGGTGTTTAGACACCTTTTTTAAAAGCTCCTCAGTTGAAAACTCTGAAGTTAAAGTTGCATTTATTTCAAAACCATCATTCTTTAAAGATTGAATAGTTTCAGAGTAACTAGTACCTTCTCCTACCATTATGTTTAATCCAGCTAGGTCTTCAACATCACGTGGAAACTTATCTGAACGTAGCATACCTCTATAACAAATTACTTGCTCTTGTACTTCAAAATAAGAAGGACCAAAGTTAAAATTCTGTGAACGATTGGGTGTTTTTGCTAGAGATGCTGAAGTTATATCTATATCAGGATTTTTGCTTAGTTTTATCGCTTCTTCAATTGTATGAGCCGGGGTAATATTGAGCTTTACTCCTAAATGTTTTGCATATGAGTTTAGCAAATCATACTCAAAACCAGTTGGACCATCAATACCTATGTAGTATGTAGAAGGTGAGTTGAGTAGGACAACATTCAGTACTTTCTTTCTTTTTATCTTTTCTAAACTAGAGATTTTTTTTATCTTTTTACCTGGAACATAGGCTGAGTGACTTAACCAACCAAACATAAAGAGCGAACTTGCTAAAAAAGTTACTAAAATAAGGGTTATGTATTTATTCATTACACTAGTTTACACTTTAAGTCCTTAGTTGAA
Organism: Sulfurimonas sp. SAG-AH-194-C20; assembly: GCF_029215975.1. Classification (GTDB taxonomy): domain Bacteria; phylum Campylobacterota; class Campylobacteria; order Campylobacterales; family Sulfurimonadaceae; genus Sulfurimonas. The sequence goes on along the minus strand of NZ_JAEMVD010000055.1, from coordinate 1,447 downwards.
GATAAGGACTTCAAACTTATGCAAATATAAAACGATTTACTCCATCTTCGTACTCATGTGCTAAAACCTGTCCATGTGCTTTTAAAATAGAGTCGACAAGATAAAGCCCTAAACCAAAACTATTTTTTGAAGGGTTCTCTTTTGTAAAAGGCTCTATGTAGTAACTCAAAGGCTGAGATAAGCACTCTCCCTTGTTTTCAAAATAGAGTTCTTCATTTCTCATAAGTATATTTATATGCCCATCACTAGAATACTTCATAGCATTATCTATCATGTTTTTAATCGCAGTTGTATAGAGTCTGTAGTTCGCCTGTAGTTTCTCATCACAAGATATATTTACACTCACAACATCTCGCTCAACCATCGCCATATCAATAGCACCATCGATTATATCTATAAGTCTGTACTCACTAAAATCACGTTTATCATCTATACTTGTCACCTCTTCTATAAGTGCAAACTCCGTTACCAAAGATTCTAATCGATTAAAAATACTCTCAAACCGTTTGCGTTGTTTTGGTGAATCGAGCATCTGTGTAACTATAGTTCCCTTTGCAATAGGAGTTTTGAGTTCATGCATAATATTTCTAAGAAAAAGTGTACGAGATTCTAAGATTGAGTTTATCTTTTCTCTTGTAGATTCTAGCTCATTTGAAACAAGCCCAATCTCATCGCAAGAAGAAGTTTTAAAAGAGATTTTCATATCACCATCACCAAAGAGGGCAATCTTTCGCCTAAGGCGAATAAGAGGACGCAGTTTTTGCAATACTAAAATAAATGATGCACTGATAATCATAAAAATTGTGCTAAATGCATACATAATGTTGATATAGTTATAGGGTGTTAACTGCTCATCTTTTATAAGGATTCCAGCATTTTTAGTTTGAATATGAAAGTAGATAAGCTTCTTGTACTTTATCATAGTTGCACGAAGTTTTGTTATTTTGTTTTGAGTATAAAATCCATTTTTATTATACATCAAAGAGGCACTTAAACTCTCAAAACCTTCGCGTTTAAGTATTGTTCCCTCTTCAATTACTGATTTGTACTCTTCTTCTTTTTTTACAATCTGCATTTTATATACAGCAAGGTTTGCATCAAGCATGGTTTCAGAAGTTTGACGTTGTTTATGCTCTGTGTAGATTTGTGTAACAACTGAGTATTTTGTAAAAATATGGTCAATATACTGTTCTTTATTAATCTTATAAAACTCTAAGAAAATCATACTTATACTAATGAGTGATACACTCAATGCAAAAAGGACAGTTATGAAAACAGCATGTTTTTTCAAATTTATCTCGCTACTTTAAAAGTTTATAACCGACGCCACGAACAGATTCTATAAGTGCTTTATCCCCAAGCTTATTTCTAATACGCCCAACCATAACATCTATACTCTTGTTTGAAGAGTCTTCGTTAATGGCATTAACATTGTGGATAAGATCTT
>NZ_JAEMVD010000054.1 GCF_029215975.1 Sulfurimonas sp. SAG-AH-194-C20 | reverse complement strand
GATTTACTATGGTTGAAAGAATAGCAAAAATGATGTAACGAACAGCTATCATATGAACTTTGATATAGCTACAAAACTAATGAGCCAGAGGATAAGTGTAACTTTAATGAAGGTATCTTTTAAAACGATTTTAGTAGGGCTACCGCTTTGTTGTTCTACAAAAGTTATCTGCATATAACGCAGTATTGCGAGGATGACAAAAAGAGTGGTGAGGTAGAGATACTCACTCCCTATGCGAGCGATAACTTCAGCTGAAACTGTGTACTGCAAGTAGCTTACTATCACAACACCACTCATAAGCACCATGGCTGCGTTTACGAACTCTAGGTTATATCCATCTATGTTTTTTCGTGTCTCTTTTCCCTCTAGTGATAGTAAAACATCATCCCTGCGTTTAGCAAGTGCTAAAAAGATTGCAAGTAAAAAAGTGATGATGATAATCCACATAGAAAGAGGGGTGTTTGTCACTTGTGCTCCAGCGAACAAACGCAGCACAAAACCCGTAGCGATGATAAATATGTCAACAATAGCGATGTGTTTTAGTCTGTAAGAGTATAAAATATTTAGTACAAAGTACATCACCAAAACACCAAAAAGTGCAGTAGAGAAAAAGTAAGTTACTATAAGTGTAGCAGATGAAAGCCCTAAGAAAAGAAAGTTAGCCGTAGTAGGAGAGATAGCACCAGAGGCTAGAGGACGATTTCTCTTAGTAGGATGTTTTTTATCTTCTTCTATGTCCATAAAGTCATTTAAAACATAGATGCTACTTGCTAGAAGAGAGAAAAGTACAAATGCAAAAGTGGCATTTAAAACACTCTCTTGGTTGAAGTTAAACGCAAAGATAAGCGGGGCAAAGATAAAGAGGTTTTTTACATACTGATGCGGGCGTAAAAGAGTTATAAAATTATTCATTTTTTAAGTACTTGTTTTGGATTTGAAACTCGATATGTGTAAAAGGTGCGTTTTTCCCATACTTTGTAAGTGTCTATGAGTTCTACATTTTTATAGTACTTTTTAAGTTGTGCTTCGCGTTTCTTGTTTCTACAAAGTACTAAACCATTTTGGTGCCAAGTGTTTTCATCTCTAACCATGTCATAGTAAGAGTATCTGGAGTCTATGGCTATATCTGTGTCAGGATGGTTTGGAAGATAAAACTTCATATATGCAGCAGTAGTTAAGTGTGCACCATAAAAGTGGTCTCCCTCTTTTGCATAAGTATAAAACCTATCTACTACATTCTCAGTTTTATACATAAAACGCTGCAGTTCTGGGAGGTGTGTGATGAGTACTGTTCGAACAAGAACAGTAAAAAAGATTGCAATAGCTAAACCAATAGTAAAGCTTTTTTTTAGTTCATACTTTTTGAAGATGATGCTAAGTAAAATAGCTCCACCGATGTATGCGGGTGCAGAGTAGCTAGGTGCCATACTTACATAAAAACTTTTATACAAAAAGAACACTAAAATGACCACTACACTCAGAGCTATAAAGTAAAGCTTTTCATCTCTAAAGTAAATCTTCTCTTTAACAAGATAGTAAAATAAAATCCATGTAAATACAGGAGTAAAAACACCAAACTGAGAGGAGACAAACTCTAAAATAAGCCAAGGTTGAATGAGAAAAGAGTCACTTGAACCGTGGTCTAGTTGAAAAGCAAAACTTATCCACTCTCTTTCATAGTTCCAGTAAAGCATAGGAGCAACTACTAATGTCGCAGTAAACGCAGTGACATACAGATAAGGGTTTGTAAATAAGTCTCTGCGTTTAGTTAGAACAAAGGTAAGGAGGCTCACAACTAGCATGATAGCGGAGTATTTACTAATCATCATAGCACCTAAAAAAAGACCTGCTAAAATGAAGTTAAGAAGTTTTCCCTCAAATATCGCCTTGTAAGAATGGTAAAGAGAAAGTGTCCAAAAAAGAATGAGTGGTGCATCTGGTGTAGCAAAAATGTATCCAGCATGTGTTAAAAGAACGGCTGAGATAATGACTACTGCGTTTAGAGCAGTTTTTTCATCACTTACAAGTGCAGTAAGTTTATAAACATAGAGTGAAGAGATACTCATAGCAAAAACAGGAACAAGTCTCACACCCCATTCACTTTGAGAGATAAAGTTACTAAAGTAGATAAGATAGGCTATCATAGGAGGGTGGTCAAAGTAGCTTAGTTGAAGGTCATGACTCCACATCCAGTAGTAAGCTTCATCACCATGAAGTGGTAATATAGCATTGTAGATAGTCGATAAAACAGCTAAAATTAAAATGAGTGTATAAGCACTTTGTTGTGGTGTTTTATAAAATTTATCTAGCATTTAAGAGTAATGTCCTGAAAATTATTTCTCTTATTATACACTATAAACGATTTAAAATATTATTTATATTATAATGTCAGGACAATATCTATGGTAAAGGGCACTTCATATATGCAAAATAGCATCTTTTTTTTACTCAAACAGTTTTTTCTTTTTTTCTTGTTTATAGAAGTTTTTAGGACTATATTTGTAATCTACTACTGGGACAAACTACAAGTTGTTGCTAGCCCTATAACAGAGACTTTATGGGCATATGTTCATGCGATTAGTTTAGATGTGGCAACGGCTTCTATACTACTTGTGATACCTTGGCTACTTACTAGTATAAATATACTTTTTAAATTAAGCTTTATAAAGATAGTACTTTTTATCTATACTTTAGGAGTCTTTGCTCTTTCTACTTTTATTTATATCGCTGAACTGGGTATATATAATGAATGGGAAGAGAAACCTACTTTTAAAATCTTTAACTATCTTAAGCATCCAGATGAGGCAATAGCTTCAAATCCTCTTGTCTTAACTGTGATTTTAACTATTATATTAGTCTCTGTTTTGGTACTTTTTTACCGCTTAACAAAAAAACTTTATGCTACTTATGATGTAAAGGCAAAAGGAGATTATAGGCTTGTTCTTTTTACTCTCTTTTTACTTCCAATTATTATATTTTTAGGAGCTCGTGGTGGTTGGGCAGAAATACCCATCTCTCAAAGCACCGTTTACTTCTCAAAACATAAGGTTTATAATGATTTAGCGATAAGTACAGTATATAATTTCATCCACAGTATCACGGAAAATCAAGCTATTATTAATGGAAAAAATCCTTATGAAATAGAGATAGATGATAAACACAGAGAGAAAATATTAACTCAACTTATGGCAACACCAAAAGGCTGTGAAAGAGAATCACTATTTACTATTAGTAGACCAAACATTATTTTAGTTATATGGGAGAGTTTATCAGGTGATTTTATAAAAAATGATAAGTATAAGAAAGTGATACCAAACATAATGAAGATGTCAAAAGAAGGTATACTTTTTACTCAAATATATGCAAGTGCAACACTTTCACATGAAGGCCTACCTTCCATATTTTCAGGATGGCCAGCACTTGGGGGTACTTACATTACAAACCTCCCTTCAAAGTTTTATAAGTTACCATTTTTAACACAAAAACTCAAGGAAAATAATTATACAACTAGTTTTATTTTTGGTGGTCAGCTTCGTTATGGAAATCTTACCTCTTATATGTATGGAAATGGATTCGACATTATAGAAGAACATAGTGACATTGAACTAGACTCATCAAAAGAGGGTGTGTTGGGGTTTCATGATGGCTATATGTTTGAATACTTACAAGAGAAATCATCTAAACTCAAAGAGCCATTTTTTAGTGCTATCTTTACGGTGAGTTCACATTCTCCTTATGATCAACCGATGGAAGATACTATTGAGTGGGGAGATGGTGATAAAGGTTACTTAAACTCTGTTTACTATACTGACAAATCAATAGATGAATTTATCAAAAGTGCGAAAAAAGAGTCGTGGTACAAGAACACACTTTTCATCTTTGTAGCAGATCACTCACATCATACTCCGCTTGCATGGAGCAGGGCAGATAAAAGATGGCACCATATCCCTATGCTATTTTATGGTGATGTGATTAAAAAAGAGTATCGTGGAAAAAGTGTAGATAAAATTGTTGCACAGGGTGATATCCCCGCCACTCTTCTTTCTCAACTAGGTATCTCACATAGTAAATTTATCTGGAGTAGAGATGTCTTTTGTAAAGAGTACAAAGAAAATGCCTACATAATGAATAAAAATGGTTTTGGGCTTATTACTAAAGAAGGAAGCCTCACTTATGACTTAAAAGAAAATAGAGTTATATATAAAGATGGAAATATAAGCGGATTGCAGACTAAAGGTAATGTTTATATGCAAAAACTACTCCAAACATATTTAGATTACTAGATACTAATAAATTTTGTGGTATTATAGGGCAATTAATTAAAATTACGTAAGGCTTTTAAATGGATTTAGGTACGGTCATTGGTATAGGGTTAATCATGGTTCTCCTTTTAGGGGCTATGACTATGGGTGTTGGTGTTGGGGCATACATTGATATTCCATCTGTTTTAATCGTTGTTGGTGGTAGTATCGGGGCGCTGATGATATCTTTTAAACCAAGTCAAATGAAAGTCTTTACAAAAGTTTTTATGAAGGCTATTAAACCAGGTGAAGAAGATCCATCTGCACTTATAAAAAAACTTGTAGAGTTTGCGACTAAAGCTAGAAAAGATGGTATTTTGGCCTTAGAAGGTGATGTTAACAGCGAAGAAAATGACTTTTTGAAAAAAGGTCTATCGATGGCCATTGATGGGAGTGAACCTGATACTATTCGTGAGCTTTTAGAGATAGAGTTAGAACAAACAAGCACTCGTCATAAAATCCATGGTTCTATTTTTAATCAGTGGGCTGGACTTGCTGGTGCTATGGGTATGGTTGGAACACTTATCGGGTTAGTTGCGATGCTTTTAAACATGGCAGACCCATCAGCAATTGGTCCATCAATGGCAGTTGCACTCCTTACAACAATGTACGGTGCAATTATTGGAAATGTTTTTGGAACACCAATTTACAATATTTTAAGTATTAGAAATGATGAAGAGTCTATGCTTCGTGAGATGATTATCTCAGGTATTATGTCTATTCAGTCAGGTGATGCTCCTCGTGTGCTTGAAGCAAAACTTTTAGCTTACCTTGCACCTGCTGACCGTGTTAGTCAGTTTGACTAGAAAAGTAGTAGTTTATGGGTAAGAAAAAATGTCCTGAATGTGAAGAGTGTCTTCCTGCATGGCTCGCTGCGTTTGGTGACCTTATGTCACTGCTTTTATGTTTCTTCGTTTTACTTCTCTCTATGAGTTCGATGGATGCAAAAAAGATTTCTGAAGCTATCGGTTCTCTTTCGGGTGCCATGAGCGTACTAGAGGGTGGAACACAGACAGAAATATCTAAAAAAAGAATGCTTGAAGCGACTCCTATTGACTCTCAAGATGAAACTAGTGAAGCGGTAAATCGTGTACAGCAAGCTGCTGGTGATGCAAATGAGATGATGGAACAGGCTGAAGGACCCGCTATTACAGTTGAAGAAGCACAAGAGGGTTTTGTTATAGAACTTCCTGCTGCCCTTCTTTTTAAGCCTGGAAGTGCAACTATTGAAAACCAAGATGCACTACTTTTTCTCAAACGAATAGCTCTAATTATTGAAGAATTACCAAACAAAATGCAAGTGAGTGTACAAGGGCATACTGATGAAGGAAATCCAGGAAGAAGTAGTCCATTTAAAGATAACTGGGAACTCTCAACAGCAAGAGCAATTGCTGTCCTTCACGAACTATTACTTGATGGAGTAGAACCATCGAGAATAAATGCTGCCGGATATGCTGAGTTTAGACCAGTTGCTACAAATGCTACAAAAAGTGGACGTGAAAAAAATCGTAGAGTAGAACTTCACTTTTATGGAATTAAAAACGAAAAAGATGTGAAAATAGATATGTCAGTTTTAGATAAGGCACCATCTAAATAATGTTAAAAGTAGTAATCCTTGTTCTTATAATGGCAACTTTTGGTTTTGGTGCTGAAAGTGTTCCAATTCCTACGATGAACTTTAGCCTCTCCGCTCCAGATACACCAAAGCAACTAGTATCGTCTTTAAATGTTTTAGTTGTTTTAACCCTCCTTGTTTTAGCACCATCAATGGTTTTAGCGATGACAACTTTTACTCGTTTTGTTATCGTTTTTGGTTTTTTGCGTCAGGCAATGGGAACACAACAAGTACCTCCTACTCAAATTTTAATTATGCTTGCGATGATACTAACTTTTTTTGTGATGGAACCAGTAGGTACAAAAGCTTATGAAGCTGGAATAAAACCCTATATAGCAGAAGAAATAGGGTATGAAGAGGCATATGCCAAAACAACATTACCTCTAAAAAACTTTATGATAAGAAATACTAGAGAGAAAGATTTAGCACTCTTCTTCCGTATAAGAAAGATGGAGAATCCTCAGAGTGTAGCGGATGTTCCCCTTTCTATTGTCGTACCTGCATTTGTAATTAGTGAGATAAAAACAGCTTTTGAAATAGGGTTTTTAATCTTTTTGCCATTTTTAGTTATAGATATGGTTGTCGCTTCTATACTTATGTCTATGGGTATGATGATGCTTCCACCTGTTATGATTTCACTACCCTTTAAGATACTCGTTTTTGTACTTATAGATGGCTGGAGTTTACTAATAGGTAATCTTGTCGCTTCGGTAAAATAGGGGTTAGTATGGATTGTAAACATTTTGGTGAATGTGGTGCTTGTATAGTATATGAGAATGGATACTTGGGTCAACTTAATGCAAAACTAGAACTAAATATGGAACGTTTTTCTCATTTTTATGATGGAAAAATAGAAGTTTTTGAATCTCCTGATCAGAACTATCGCTCTCGAAGTGAGTTTAAACTATGGCATGATGGAGATGAAATCCGTTATGCAATGAATAATGCGACAAAAGATGGTGTAGTTTTTGTTCAAGAGTGCCCTCAGGTAAATGAGTATATCTCAGAGCTAATGCCAAAACTACTTAAGTATATAAAAGAAGCTGAGATAGGATTCAAACTTTTTGGTATAGATTTTTTAAGTTCAAGTTCTGGTGAGATTGTCATCTCTATGCTCTATCACAGAAGACTTGATGATGAGTGGGAAGTAAAAGCGAAAGAGATAGCTCAAAGTTTAGATATTTATATTATTGGACGTAGTCGAAAGCAAAAAGTGATTATAGGACAAGACTATATCACTGAGACACTGCATATCAATGATAAAAAGTACAAATTTAATCATATAGAAAATAGCTTTACACAACCAAACGCGAGAGTAAATGAGTCTATGGTTACTTGGGCTATGAAGCAGTACTCTAGTGCTAGTGGTGATTTACTTGAGCTTTATTGTGGTGCTGGAAATTTCACTATTCCTTTTTCTTTCATTTTTGATAAGATTTTAGCAACAGAAATCTCAAAATCATCTATAAACGCAGCTAAAGCCAATATGAAACTCAATGATGTAGAGAACATAGAGTTCGTTCGCATGGCGGTAGAAGAGTTTGTTGATGCTCTTGATGGCGGAAGAGAGTACAGACGTATGAAAGAGATAGATATTAACAGATATGATATAAAGAGTATCTTTGTGGACCCTCCTAGAAGTGGTATGGACATAGACTCATGTCTTTTTGTATCTCGCTATGAGCATATAGTATATATCTCATGCAACCCTGAAACATTGCAGAGAGATTTAGCTATACTTAGCAAAACACACACTGTGATGGAGATGGCTCTTTTTGATCAGTTCCCATATACTCATCATGTTGAAATGGGTGTAAAACTTCTAAAAAAAGGTTCTTTATGAGAAAACTCTTTATATGTTTAATCGTATGT
>NZ_JAEMVD010000053.1 GCF_029215975.1 Sulfurimonas sp. SAG-AH-194-C20 | reverse complement strand
TGTTGGAAATGATACTAACTATACAAATCCTTTTGAATTAGTATTTGGTGGATCAGACCTTATTATATATGGGGACTATGCTTCTATCTCTTCTTCTGTTGAATGTGTTGATGATGGCAATGGGGATTGTGATGATTCATATTCCGGTTATCTCTTTAATGCTACTACTATATATAAAAACGATGATGCAACTATTTCATTAAATTCGTCCACTGAGACACTTACCCTACCAGCAGATATAAATGGTTCAGATATTCTCTTTGCAGGTTTATACTGGCAGGGTAATATTACAGGAGATGATGAATTACACTATAATACAACTTTTTCAAATACAAATGAAAATGGGGGTATTATTGGTAGAGATGAAGTTACATTTGTAGACTCTTTAGGGGCTTCTCATACAATCAATGCTGATAAAGTATGGTATCACGACTTTTGGGGTAATGGTACTGGTCGAGCTGGGGGGCATAGATCCTTTTACCAATCTTATACCGATATTACAACTATTTTACAGAACTCATATAGATCAGATATTATTAACGATTACACCGTTGGAAATATTAAAGCAAGTGCTGGTGCAGACTATCCAACATATTTTTGGGCAGAAAACGGGGTAGACTTTAACGGTGTTAAAATAGGTTTTTGGGGAAATTGGCAACTAATTGTAGTCTATAATCATAGTAATATTCAGGTGCTAACTCCTCAACCTAAGCCAAAAAATATCGCTATTTTCCATGGTTTTCAGCCACTCATACCACTTCAATCAAATTCTAGTAAATCTATCGATATTAATGTTACAGGTTTTTTAACACCAAAGCAGAGTCCAATAAATGCAAAAATGCTCTTTTATGGTTCTGGTGGAGAGAAACAACTTGCATATGATGTTCTAGAGATTCAAGATAAAAAAACAACAAACTTTATAAAAATTTCAAACTCTGCAAATCCAATCGATGGTGCATTTAATGGTTCCATTTCTAGTTTTGGCACACCCATTGATCCAACTATTAGCTATTATCCTGGTCTTGATAGTGATGAGTTTAATGTATCCGTAGCCATGGATACAACACAATCTACGACTGTTTTACGACTAACAGCAGAAAATGTCAATGGAACAGGTGATCAGTTCCTTCCCGGTCTAATTGCATTTTCAACAGATGTTTTTGAACCAAGTTTTTGTTATGACTATGCCTATAAACAATTAAGCCGATTTTTTACAGAGGATAATGATGGCCAGCAAAATCCTCGAATAGTTGGTCCAGTAGAAGAAGGAGAACCTATTACTGTCAGTATTTACCTCAGAAACCTTGTCGATTCCGATGTTGCAGTAGCAGATATGAACCTAACTGTGTCAGATATAAATACATCACAAGCAACATACATCCGTAACTCTACATATCTAGCACTCAACACCTCTTTACAGACTGCCGTGAGTGATGCTGATATAATTACTAATGGTGGTACGGTATCTGATAGTTTTATCAATGGTATACCTATTGGAGACTTAAGTACAAATGATTATTTTTATACTTATTATGATATTAACACGACAACAGGGACACAGGATATTAACATGTCTCTTAATGTAAATGCTGCCTATACCCTTCAAACATCTACAGTCAGCATACCTTATAATCTAAACCTATCATCAGATATTCCAATGTGTACAACATCAACATATAATTACTCTTCTGAAGTTGGTGCTTTTAATATTGTACATGGTAAATATTATGATTATGATACAAATGTACCTACGAAGAGGTACTACAACCTTCCATCACAAATAACTAATAGAGTTGGTAATTTTAAAGTTATTTCAATTGATGAGAATGATACACTTACTACTAGATCAGCGATAGTAGCAGTAGAGACCATCGATGCTGCAGCTTTTCATTCAGCTTTAGTATCTTGTCAGGAACTAGGTAGTTCTATCAGTGAAAAGGTCTGGATGATTTTTGATGATGTAAACTCTGTACTTTTTGACAAATCAGCTTTAGACACTGCTTATTCAGAGGGAAGAACAACCCTTAATCCAAGTTCGGACCTCTACAAAAATGCACGAGAAAACTCTGCTTTTCGAACTTCTTATCCAGTAGATTCAAATGGAAGTCTTCAGCTTTTACAAGAAATTGTGCAAGATACAACATGGAAAATCACAAACTTCACTTATGACCAAACACAAACCTGTGTCAACGGGGGAGGAACTATTGGAAGTGCTTGTGGAGATGATGGAAGTGGTAACAGTAGTGAAATGACTAAAGCTGAGTTAAGTACATGTATGGAATGTATCTATGGAATAAGCACAAAACTTACATGTTCTCGTGATAATTTTTCAATTCGACCAGATGCATTTTCTCTCACACTAAGTGACTCTAACCAAACGCAATCACCAAAACAAACGATAGTAACGAACCTTACTCCAACACCAAATACTGTGAACTTAGCAGCAGGATACATATATAACTTAGAAATCAATGCAACAAATTTTTTAAACACTATATCTTCAGATGGTTATACAAAACTATATAGTACATTTAATGATAAAGATTTTCTTGAGTATCTTTGGTCTCCTGACACTACATTACTAGGCTGTAATGATGATGCAAATGTATCTCTTTCCTTACGTATAGCAAATGGTGGTATAGATTTTAACCTTCCATCTTTTATACAAGTAGGTAGATATAAACTGTATATTTTAGATACCAGCTGGACCATCGTTGATAATGATATTAATAATATGACCCATCATTATCAAACTTATCCAAATGGTGACGATATGTTTTATATGACAAATGACGGAGAAATTATTGAAGACTGTATTCTAAACTCATCTATCACTCAAACAGAGGCATCATCTGAACTTAATGGCTGTAATGTATCATCTGACCATAACAACACTAACGGAACAATTAGTACTGATATTTTTACAGTCTTTCATCCATATAAATTTGATGTCACAAACATTACTCCTTCCATAGGTCTAGATAATGACACTAATGTCAATGATTCGTTTATATACATGTCGGACTTGTCCCAAGATGAAAACATGTCCTTTCATCTCAATGGAACTATTTCTGCTCTTGGTTTTGATGATGTAGCACTTAGTAATTTTGTAGATCAGTGTTATGCGAAAAATATATCGTTAGATATTAACAAATCTACTATTGCAAATTTATCTGTTGCTTATGCATACAAACTAAATACTTATGATTCTAATGGAACAGAGATTAGAACCATTAGCCAAGACTTAAACAATACAAACAATACAGTTAACCTGCTTACAACTGACTTCCCCTCAACACTAAATGGCTCGGCCTCAACCATTCTCAATCTTAACTTTACAAGAAGAAAAGACACGGCTGTCAATCCTCAAGAGATAACTTTTACACAGTATGATGTTAACTGTACAACATCATCTGAGTGTACTTTTAATGCTGATTTGAGTGCAAGTAAAAAAAGTGAGGGAAATCTAAATCTTAATAACACAACAATCAAACATTACTATGGTAGGACATCTGCCCCTAGACAAATTTTTGAATCTAATAATGCAACTGCCTTCATCTACTATGAAGCATACTGCAGTGGAACAGATATTGGTGGTCAAGTATGCGCTAAGGCTCTCTTAGCTGATGGAAGTGACTCTAACAGTACTGATGATCCGAGATGGTTTAAGAACACTCTTCATGATTCTAACACTTATGGAAATGTTGGTACTGTAAAACAGCGTTCTGGAACTGGTGCTGCTACTGATATAGTAGATGTAACTAATTTAGCAGATACAAATCCGGAACAAGCAAGTGTAAGCTATGATGAATCACTAGGTTACCCTTATAAAACCACTATGGATAACAATGCCTCTTCATGGCTCATATATGATAGGTACGATAATAGTACTAACACAAATAAATTTGAAATAGAATTTACTGGAACTGGAGGTTCTTGGAGTGGAAAAGACAATGCCCAATCTACCGTAAATACAAGTACTTCACTAAAAACTAATAGGAGGAGTATGTGGTAAGAAGATATGCCTTTACGATGATCGAACTCATCTTTGCCATAGTAATTATTGCTATCACAGTACTCTCTTTACCTATGATGACAAATGTTAATTCAAAAGGAATTGAAAACAACCTTATTCAAGAAGCAATTTTTGCTTCTGCTGCTAAACTTAATGATGTTGTTACCTATAGATGGGATGAAAATTCAATAGATGTTGATAATACAAATGCAATGTCTCAGATTATAAACAGTGGGGGGACAGACTGCAATACTTCTGGGCAAAGACCTGGTGCTATCCTCCAACCTTTGCATAGAAGATGTTTAAATGATACTTCTGTACGAGCAACTACTCTCGCTAATTTAGGTTCAGATACAGGAGAGACAGATTCAACACTATTTGATGATATAGATGACCTACAAGAGACTGATGCAAATCTAACAAGTGGCTTACCGGGAAGGGATTCATATAAAGACAACTATACCAGTACTATTACTATTGGGTATGCATCATTTGGTACAGTTGGAGTATCAGAGCAAAATATTAAAGAGATTAACTCAAGTATATCTGATGACACAGGGGTAATAACAAAGCTCCGTACTTATAGTGCAAATATTGGTGAGATTGATTACTACAAAAGGAGTTTCTAGTGAAAAAAAATGCATTTACTATGATAGAACTTATATTTGTAATAGTGATTATGGGCATAATTGGAAAATTTGGAGTAGAATTTTTAGCACAAGCGTATAAAACTTTCATATTCTCAAGCATAAACAACACTCTACAATCAAATAGTGCTTATAGTGTTGAATTTATCACTTCAAGACTCCAATACAGGATAAAAGACTCAGTTATAGCAAGAACTGCTATTGGTGGAGTAGTAGTTCCTCTTGCTGATGCTGTAGGTAACACATATACTGTCCTTGAATGGATATCTACTGATATGGATGGTTTTAGAGCTACAAGTTTACCTAACTGGAGTGGAGTAATAGATTTAGACTCTAGTTCTTCAACGACTCTTGTCTCACCAGAAACAAATACTACGGCTGTTGGTAACCTAATTGCAATCTTATCCGACTCTGGAAGCTCTATTGCTGACATAGGACTTTATTTTATAGGTTCTAACAGTGATGTCCTAAACTCTTTTGGCTGGAGTGGAGCACTTACAGATCAATCTGGGTCAATCCATCCAGTTACAAATACTCTAACTCCAAATGAGTTTAACAGTTCAAATGCTAGTGATTTTACGGGAGTAGATGTTTATGAATACTATAAACTAGTCTGGACAGCTAATGCTATTGTCATTGATTCTGATAGCAATCTTATATTTTACTATGACTATCAACCATGGAATGGTCAAACAATAGCAAATGCAAAATCATCAATAATTATGCAAAACATCAGTACCTTTCAGTTTAGGGCACTTGGTTCTATTATGAAGATTCAAGTATGTGCACAGAGTGATATTATTCAAGGAAATTCAGGAGAGGGAGGCTACTCATTATGCAAAGAAAAAACAATATTTTAAATACTACTCCTTATATAGCTAAACGAAATGGTATAGCTATGATTATGGCTATAACAGTCATCGTGATTATTGGGACAATCATGGCTCTTTCTTTATCTTTAACATCCATAACTGCAAAACGTACAACTGACTTGTATTTATATGAACAGTCTGTTCTTCTTTCTAAAAGTGCTACCGAATATGCAATACTTAGAATCTCTCAAACAGCAGGCTGCCTTAATGCAATACCAGACTTTACTGCCATAGATGGATTATACACAATCAGTATAGACCTAAAATACATAGGAGTAGCAGCTTCTGGTTGCACAGACTATATTAATAATTTAGCTACACCAGAACAAGATGGTTCAGTTCTCATGGATATAGCAGTAACTACCAATGCAGGAACAGAACCTATACGATATTTTAGAAGAACTATTCAAAAACTGTAATTCTTTAATATTTGTAAACCATTTAATGCTATAATTTATCTATTGTCACATACAAAGGATTAAATTATGAATATTTCTCTAACTGGAAGACACTTAGAACTCACAGATGCTATAAAAGCACACATGACTACTTCAATCGAAACACTTAATAAGTTTAACTTAGAAATCATCTCTGTTAATGTTGTTGCCTCAGCACAAACAAAAAAAGGTAAAGAGCATTCTGTTGTTGAGTTTATTATTAACCTAGCACATAAGAACTCTATAGTTATCAAACAAAATGATGATGATTTATATGCGGCTATAGATAAAGCAATTTCTCGTGCTCAAAAAGCGATGCGTCGTATTCACGATAGAGAGAGTGATCATCATAAAGTTGGTCTTAATGAGATTAAAGCTGATAATGTAGATGTAAAATCAGCATCATTAGATATGGAAGATGAGATAGTCCCTGTTGAGCTCTCTCTTTATAAACCCCGTGAAGTTGAAGATGTCTTAAACGACCTCAAAGAGGGTGGAAAAATGTTTGAAATTTTCATCGACCATGATGGTAAAACTCGTGTTCTTTATAAACGCAACGATAGTAAATTTGGACTCTACTAAATAGTCCAGCAAAAGGAAATAATTCCTTTTGCTCCACTTTGACGGCTATGGTCATTAAAATTATTAGTTTTTTATTTCCAAATCTCTTCTTACCATTGTTACAATTCTTTCATCATCTGCAAAATCAAACCATTTAAATTGATTTCCGCTCTGAGAAGTTCCTTTGAGTAAATCCCCACTTTTTCTAAACTTCAAATCTAAGTTCGCTATATCAAAACCACTTTTAGTATCCACAAACTGTTCTAAACGCGATGACTTTTCTTGGTTTGTGTAAAGGTAACAGTAGCCTTTTAAACCTGTTCGACTTACACGGCCTCTTAGTTGATGCAGAGTTGAGAGTCCTAATCGTTCTGCTCCGACTATAACAACAGTTGTAAGCCGTGGAAGAGAGATACCCACTTCAACTACCGTTGTGCTTATGAGTACACTACCCTTTTCTCTAAAGTCAAACAGTACCTGTTCTTTTTCTTTATCTTTTCCATGTGTTACATACACATCGTTAAAATTCTTTTCCCAGTAAGCACGTGCTTCTTGTATGCTTTGGTACTCTATGACATCGCTCTGTTCTACTAAGGGGTAAACTATAAGAACTTGATTATTTTTACTTATCTCATCTTTCATATGCACTAGTAAGTCTGCAAAATCATTTTTATGAATTACCTTAGAGTCTATATCTTTTGTAAATGGAGTTGTAGTTATGAGGCTTACATCTATATGTGCTGACTCTATCATCGCTTGTGTTCTAGGAATTGGTGTTGCTGAGAACTGTAAAAAGTGTGGTTTCTTTTTTCCCTGACTTGTTAGTTTTTCTAGCATGTTTCTCTGCTGAGTTCCAAAGCGGTGTTGCTCATCCACCATCACTAAAGCAACCTCCCCTAATTCTCTATAAAGAAGAGCATGCGTTCCTATAATAAAATCATACTTACCTAAATCTACCTTTTTACTCTTGTTTGTGACTAAAACTACTTTTGAGTTGGGTAAAAACTTCACTGCCTCTTCAAAGAGTTGGTTTGCGAGTATAGTTGTAGGTGCCATAAGAACTGAGCGATGGGGCATCATCATAAACGCAGCCGCTAAAATCACCATAGTTTTTCCACTTCCAACATCTCCTACTATCATTCGTTTAGAGGCTATGTTTTTACTAAAGTCATTTTGGATATCTTTGATAGTGCTGTTTTGCTCTTTGGTTAATTTAAAAGGTAAAGTAGAACTCCAACTTTCATACTCTGCGTTTAGAGATACTAAAGACTCAAAGTACCTGCGTTTAGAAGCTAGTATCTTCATGTAAGCATGTAGTTCTATGTATTTGAGTGCATTTAAAGTTCCCTCACTATACTCAGCACTAATGTCAAAGTCATCTTCAAGAAAGTGAAGTTTTAAAACCTCATCTACCATCTCTTCTTTGAGTCCCTCTTGGAGTAAGTTCTCTTTTGTTAATTCTTTTTGAATGAAACGCCACATTACATCAGTACGAAGTCCACACTTATATTTTGGGACAATACTTCCTATATTTGTAACTTTTTTAGGCATACTCATACTGCACTGACCTTGCTTACACTCTATCATTCCATAAAAGTACTCACGACTTCCCTCACTAAACTGGTGCATCATGTAGGGCTTAGGGCGAAATATAACTCCACTTAGAGTATGACCGAAGTTATGTGAAAAAAAAGTTATTTGGATGGTATTTTGAGCTCGAAAGACAGACTCTACAGTAGCATCAATGAGCTGTGCATAATGCTCTTGTAGTTTATCGTGTAAACGAAGGTCTTCATAGCTAGAAGGAAGCAAAAGGGCTAACTCTGAGTAAGTGCTGATGCCAAGTTTAGCGAACTTTGTCTCTTGCTCTTTAGTAA
>NZ_JAEMVD010000052.1 GCF_029215975.1 Sulfurimonas sp. SAG-AH-194-C20 | reverse complement strand
GGTCCTGCGTTCCATGTAGAAGGAACAACTGCTTGGAAATTTGAAACTAATCCATCTTTAATAACTATCCAGTGACCAAGAGAACCCCTCGGTGCTTCAGCCATACCTCGACCCCTACAGTCTTTACTTACTTTATCAAAGTCAAACTCGGTCCAAGTACTAAGATCTCCATGTGCTGCGTTTGAAGCAAGTTCAGCCGCCCATGTGACCATTGCATCACCAATCATTTCTGTCTCAATAGCACGAGCTGCTGTTCTACCAACAGTAGAAAATAGTACTGTTATAGGAAGACCCGAACGCTTAAGAAAATTACCAACATATTTAGTGATAGTTTCATCACCTTTAACATATCCAACAACCATACGTGCTAGTGGTCCAACTTCTACTTTACGTCCATCATATAATGGAGATTTAATCCAAGAGTATTTCCCATCTGTTTTAAGATAAGCATAGCCGTCCTCTCTTTTATCAAGTCCAGTATACTCAGGTACAGTTGTTCCAACATATGGATGTTCAGGAGCACCAGTACCCTCAAACCAAGAGTGTGTTACATCTTCTGTAATTTTATCTTCATCAAGTTCATGTACTTTTGTAATATCACCATCAAGAACTAAACCTTGTGGTAAGAAAAGTGCCGATTTATAAAATCCTGTATCGTCAAGTCTAAAGTCACCATAAGACATGTAAGATAAGAGTCCACCACCGGAACCACCAACACCTTTACCTAAAGTACCCTTATGGTTTGTACCATGAAAAGACTGTTTAGAGTCTGTCGCTTCAGCCGCATATGCTGTTCCAGCCATATAAATATCTGGTAGATATGCTTTTTTAACAAACTCATTTGTTTCACGTAATAACTCTTGAAAAAGTGCTATACGAGCAGGGTTTTGGATATCTTGAACACAAGTCACACCACCAACTACTATTGATTGTGGATGTGGAGATTTTCCACCAAATAGTGCATGCATTTTAGACATACGTCTCTGAACATCAAGTCCTTTTAGGTAGTGAGCTACACCAATAAGGTTTTGCTCAGGAGTAAGTTTATAGCCCTTGTTTCCCCAGTATCCATTTCCAAAGATACCTAGACGACCCTCTTTAGCAAACTTAACAATACGGTCTTGAACTTCTTTAAATGCAGTATGACCAGAAATATAAGGTGTTGTACCTGCTACTGCTGCCCATTTTTCTGCTTCTTTTGCTGTTTTTTTAGGATCAGCTGTTGTTGCTGAAATAATATCAACAAAGTCAAGTGCATGTAGGTGATAAAAGTGTACAAAGTGATCGTGTACTTGAAGAGAACCCTGAATAAGGTTACGTACAATACGAGCATTTTTTGGAATTGTAATCTTAAATGCATCTTCAACTGCTTCTATACTTCTTTGATAGTGAGTACCTGTACAAACACCACAGATACGCATAGTCATAAGTCCAACATCACGAGGATCTCTATTTTTTACAATAGTTTCAATTCCTCTAAACATTGTTGATGAACTCCATGCATCAATAATAGTGTTGTTTTTGTCAATCACTGCCTCAATTCTAAGGTGACCTTCAATTCTTGTAATCGGGTCAACAATTATATGTTTGTTTCCATTTGCATCTGTTTGATGGAAATTGCCATCTTCTCCGTGAACTTTACTCATTAGTACTCTCCTCCGTCTTCTCTTTTACCTGCCACTGCACTTGCAGCTGCATGAATACCTATACCGATACCTGCAGCTGTAAGTAAACCTAGACCAAATTCATCAACAGTCTTCTCAACACCACCTGTTGGTGCTTTAATGTTTGCATTTGCCATAGGTCTCTCGTAAGCATACTTATCCCAGAAATCTGGTTCAGAACAACCTATACAACCACGACCAACACCAATAGGCCAGTTGACACCTTCGTTATAACGAATAATAGAACAGTTATTAAAAGTCATTGGACCTTTACAACCTACTTTATAAAGACAGAAGTTGTTTTTAGCACCCTCATCTCCCCACTCTTCAACATACTCACCCGCATCAAAGTGTGCACGTCTTTCACAGTTATCATGGATTCTATATCCAAATGCAAACTTAGGGCGTAAAAGTGAATCAAGTTCAGGAATAGTTCCAGTAAGAACGAAGTGTAAAATAACACCTACCATGTTAGATGGATTTGCAGGACAAGCCGGAATGTTAATAATTGGCTTACCTTTTACAACATCCATAACACCTACTGAGTCAGTTGGATTTGGAGCTGCCGCTGGAATACCACCGTATGTTGCACAAGAACCAACTGCGACAACTGCTGCTGCACCTTCTGCTGCACGATGTAAGTGATCTACAAATGTCTCACCTTTTGCACCGATTGTTCCAAACTGTCCATTCATACCTAATGGAACTGCACCTTCAACGAAAAGTAAATACTTCCCTTTAAAGTGTTCCATCGCTTCGTCCATTTGCTTTTCAGCTTGGTGACCTGAAGCAGCTTGCAGTGTTTCATGAAACTCCAAAGAGATAATATCTAAAATAATCTCATCAATCTTTGGTCCATCTGAACGCAGTAGTGCTTCTGAGTTACCTGCACAATCTGAAAGCTCAACCCAGATTACAGGAACTCTATTCATAAGGACTGCGGCTTCAGCCACAAGTGGAGTAAATGAGGCTGGCAACATGAGCATTGCAGTAGTAGCACTTGCCCATCTTAAGAAATCTCTTCTTTCTAAGCCGTATTCTTCAATACTCTCAGTAAAATCTACTCTATTGTTTAGAGGAGTTAATTTTTTTAATTCCTCAATTCTTTTCTGGCAAGATGTATATAGTTCGTCATAATATGCATCACCTTTGTTAGTGTCTACCTTTGCACTCTCAGCCGTAAAAAGTTTTTTTACGGACTCTTCATTTCCAATACTCATTTTACTTCCCTTATCATTGAATTGAATTACTATTCAATATAGTAATTTATAATAACTTAAAAACTGTTGAATCATCATTCATTTATTACAATTTATAAATTATACTGATTAATCACGCCACTCATTAAGATCATATCTTTTTCCATTTCTAGGTAATATCCACATCTGATACATTGACGTAAACCACATGACTGCAAATGCCATCATATAACCAAAACCACCTATAATGGTCGCCCATGCAAATGCAGGATAAATAGATGTCACCCACCATGAGGATATATCGATTAGTATAAAAAGAAAAGGAATAGCTATAATTACTGCTTTTACTTTTGGATTAAACCCTACAGCAAGAGTAAATATAAATCCTACAAAGATAAAAATGAATGCTATTCCAAAGAGATGTATATGTGAAACTCTAGTTAAGGAGTCCACAGAAGCACCCATATCTGTCTTAGCAACTTCTGCTGAAGATTCATATTCTGTAAAAGCGGGTAAGCCAGGCATCGAACTATGACACTGCACACAGTTGGCTTCAAATATCGGTCCTACTTCCTTCCATTCTTCTGGTAATGCCCCAGACCTTGCCCACTTTACAAGTGTCGCTTTGTCTTTTTCATTTGCTTTATCACTCATAGAACCATTGAGTTTTACTTCCAGTTTGGATGAGTTTCTGTTACCATGATAACTATACACGATATCATCAGTAGAAACTCCAAACTCACCATCTGCCATACCATGGGTTAAAAGAATTTGGATTATTGACATTAAAATACCAACTCCTATAACCATTAAATACCCACTAAAGAGTGTTCGAACTGCTATACCCAATGAGGGTAAATTCATGTGGCTCATTACTTTGTTATCGTCCATAGAACTCCTTTGCATTACAATATTGAATGGATATTCATTATTCTATTATAAAGAGTTTAAATAAAAAATGAATATGTATTCATTTATAGTAAAATATTATATTTGAGTATTTAGGTAACGTTTTTCTAGATAAGTTTTATTATTGTGTTGTGCAGACAGAACAGATGTCAAAAGTACGAAATATGAATGTAGCCTCTTCAATAGTTGTAGAATTTACCATTGCTTTTATAGCTATGCCTTGTTGCGTTTCATTACCATGACTGAGATTCCATTGTGTTGGAGTAATGATGTCGTAGTTAGTAATAAGTCCATTTTTTACTGTAGTTTTATGTATAAGCGAGCCACGTGCTGCTTCGACTATACCTACACCTTCAAAATCATCTAGTTTACTGTGAGGGTCTAGGGTACAAGAGAGCTCATCTAGTTGTAGCTTGGCTAAAAGTTTTTTACTATGTGCTAAGAGAAGTGCTACTTCATGTACTCTAGCAAAAACACGGGAGAGCAAAGAGTCTTTATAGTTTTTATGTAAGCTTTTAACTATAGGTGTTTTAGCGACCATACCTCGAGCTAAGGGTCCTACTTCAAAGAGTTTATTTTTATATGTAACTGCTTTTGCGACACTCCCTTCTTGAGATGACTCACTCACATACTTGACATCTACATTTGAGATATTTGTAACGATACTTTTTCCTGCGTTTGAGAGAATAGAATCTCCAAATACTATAAACTTGTCATAACTCTGTCCTATTGTAGACATGCCATTATCACCTATGAGATGTAGGAGTTTTCCAAAATCACCATCTACCTTATGTAATGAAGATACAGAATCAATAGCCAGATAATCATCTAAACTCAAACCCACAACAACTCTCTCAAAAAATTTGATACACTCATCAACAAGACTTTGTGCTTGCATTACATCTACATATGTAGGGTCACATGTTACACCACCAGGAACGGCATAACTTGAATGAGGCCACTGCCCAGCAAATATAGCTAAGGCTTTTGTGATTCTTGAAGCGAGATATGTTGCTTTTATGGCATAGTTTTCCCCACTTTTTTTATCAAGATAACTCTCTAGTTGTGGTAACATTGTCATATAGAGCCATTTTATATGGTTTTGTATAAGCTCACAGATAAGAGTAAATTCACGGATATCTTTAGCCTTAGAAGTAAGTGTTATATTTTCTCCTGCATTTGCATAGCCATCTTCTATAGCTCGAACAGCTGCGATTAGATGTGCATGATTACATATTCCACAAACTCTAGGAGTGATAACTAAAGCATCTCTAGCCGTTTTTCCTCTCAATATCTCTTCTATACCTCTATAAAAACCAAAATTGATTTTCACATCTTCTATCTTTCCATCATTGAAGGTAAAGTCTAGTTCCGCTTCTCCTTCTATCTTTTCTATGAGTTGTTTTATCTGTAATTTTTTCACTAGTCATACTCCAAAAGATCTTTAGAAAACCTCTTTATTTTAAAACTTTTTGTCACACCCGTTAGTGTTAAATAGGCACGTTTTGAGATACCCAAAGGTATTTTTGCAGGGATTCCCATGTTCGTTTTTGTAGTAAATAAAGACTGTTGTGGGAAGTTAGGTTCTGTACACCCAAAACATGGTGTACCGACTCGTGTTTTTGAACTTGTATCATTCCAAAGAATCTTGTTACAGCTTCCTCTTGTATATGGTCCTTGACATCCCTGTTCATAAAAAAGACAGCCTTCTTTGTGTCCAAAATTTTTCGTATCTATTTTCCATTCAAAGTATTCATTACGAGTACAACCATTATGTACCGTATAACCGTAAAGCTCTTTAGGACGGTGTAGAGAGTCTATATCTATGCTCTTGTTCTTTGCTAACATAAGAAGTACAAAAGAGAGCCATCTTGGATGTACTGGACAACCTGGTAAAGAGATGAGTTTTGAAGCATACTTCTCGTAATGTTGTGTCTTCTCTTCTAAATCAAAACACAAACCAGAAATCTCTTCAGGATTATTTTGTTTAAAAATCCCACCAAAAGTAGCACAAGTACCAACAGAGATGATATGTTTCGCTTTTCCTGCATAAGCATGAATAAGAGAAGAGACTTCTACTCCAGCTTTTTTAAAACCATTTTCTATGACAGAACCTTCTAAAATAAGAATATCACAAGGTACATTTTTGCTTAAAACATCTGCCATAGTGTACTCAGAGTCAAGAGTTGGATGATGTATTAACTCAAAATTCTCAAGTATTGAAAAAAGATCAGGATGATTTAAAAAAGAGTGTGTGTTACCATTACATGTAATAGACTGAAGCCATAAAAGTTTTGGTTTATATGGCTTATTTTGCATCTTGAGTGAATCCGTCTATTCTTGTACTTTTAAGGCACAGTAGATATTACGAGATATATCGTCTATGTATAGTTCTATATCTTTAGGTAAGACACCCTCACCTTTGAGGAAAACCATACCCCCTAAGTAACCCATAAACAGACCAAACGCAGAGAAAAAATCTTGATTTCTCAGCTCACCTGATTCTACACAATCATCAAAGAAAATCATTATCTCTGTTATAAAGCCTGCAACACAGACCATGCCCTCGCAATTTTCTGAGAAAACCTCACGGTTTGAAAGATATACTCGTAAAAAGTAGTCTATCATTTCAGGTTTTTCTTCTGCCATTGTAAAATAAATAGTTACTATTTGCTGTATTTTATCCTGTGCACTTGCATCTGTCATATTAACAACTCGTATCTTTTCACCCAAAGCCTCAGAGGTATACTTTATAATCTCTTGTGCTAAAAAATCCTTGGATGTAAAATAGTTATAGAAACTTCCTACTGATATATGGAGTTTCTTTGCAATATCAGGTATGGTCGTTTTATGAAAACCATTTAGTGAAAAAAGTTCTAAAGCAGTCTGCATAATTGATTCTCTTTTGAATGCTTTTTTTTCTGACATATTCATTATTTTACCTTTGTTTTTTCAGATTTATTCTATCATAAACTGTAATAGTATTTGATAAAGTCATAATTATTTGTGTGAATATGGATTAAGTATCATGTGTAAGAAAAGTGGTGGGTCCTATGTGACTCGAACACATGACCACTCCGTTATGAGCGGAGGGCTCTAACCAACTGAGCTAAAGACCCACTTCTACTGTTTGTAGGTCGAAATTATACAGAGGGGTTGCTTAGGGTTTGCTTACTTTAGAGCTAAAATCACTATCTTATATCTGAAAGATGTTATTTTTGATTACAGGAGTGAACTCTTGCCCAAAACATAAGCGTTGTTGAAGACCACCTCTCGCACTTAAATCAACTATAATACCTAAGTCATCTACTTTTATAACAGACTTGATACTCTCATATATTTCATAAGCTATATCTTCTGCGTTTAGTGTTTTATCTCTAAGTGAAGTGATGTATTTTTTAAAGCTTACTAGGTCTAGTGTCTCACCTTGGGACGTAAACTTTACATACAGTGAGCCACGGTACGGCTGTCCACTAGAAGCTAAAAAAAGTAACTCTTTAGAACTATACTCTATCTTTGTGCCCTCTTTTATATTTTTACTTTGTAGTATCATCTTAGCCTACTCTCATCGGATTTATATTTCTATTGATAAATCTATGTTTTTCTATCTCTTTATATTTATCATCCTCATTACTATAACTATAAGTCGGATGAATAGAGATGTTTCCACGAGGGTAAAAAAGTCCCACAACTTCGAGATACTTAGGCTCCATAAGTTTAACTAAATCCTTGCCTATTTTGTTCACAACATCTTCATGAAACTCACCACTGTTTAGAAAACTAAACAGATAAAGTTTAAGAGACTTACTCTCAACCATATTTACATTTGGGATGTAGTTTATGATGAGTGTACCAAAGTCAGGCTGGTTAGTGATGGGGCATAAAGAGCTAAATTCATCTGCGTTTAGAGTTACCCAGTAGTCATTACTTTGGTGAGCATTCTCAAATGTTTCTAAAAGCTCAGGAGAGTACTCATACTTGTACTCTGTACTGCTTGAACCTAAACTAGTAAGTTCATCTTCTCTGTTTATCATCTTTTAACCTTGTGTGTTTACCATCCAGTTTGAAAATACATTTATGTAGTTCCACCATGAGACTAAAGATCTCTCTGTTATGCCATCTTTATGAAGGTCTTGAAGTACTTCGCTATAAAGCTCTAACCAAACCTGTCTTGTCTGTGCAGTGATGCGAAAAGGAGCATGACGACCTACCATTTGAGGGGCACCTCTGTTTTGGTTAAAGTAAGCAGGTCCTCCACAAATCTGTATCATAAAGTCAGCTGAGTGTCTTTTTGCATCTTCAAACTCTTGAGTGTCTTGTGGAAATATGTCATATATTTCGCTCTTTTTAATCTTATCATAATGGTCACTCACCATCTTTCTTATGCCATCTTCTCCCATCTCTATTAAAAACTCTGGGATTGCTTTACTTACTGAAGGTCTAACTCCAAACTGTGCTTGCATTATTTCTAAATTCATTATATTTTTTCCTTTATTTGTGTTTTTGGTGCTTTTATTTTATAAGCTATTGAGTATAGCAGTGGTACGTAGAGGAGGTTTAGTACTGTCGCCCATGCTATACCAAAACCGAGTGAGACTGCCATTGGTTGGAGTATCATCGCTTGACCTGATGCAAAAAATATCAGTGTGGAGAGTCCTAAAACTGTTGTCAGCGATGTAAGTAAAATCGGTCTTAGTCTAGTTTGGGCTCTCTTCATCAACTCCTCTGTATCTTTGGCATATCTTATGAAGTCAACCATAATAAGTCCATCATTTACAACAACACCAGCAAGACCTACCACACCAATAAGCCCTGGCATGGTAAGGTTAAGTCCCATTACCCAGTGCCCAGCATATACTCCAAGTAAAACAAGGGGAATAGTACTCAGTACGATAAGTGGTTTTTTTATAGAATCAAAGAGCCATACAAGTGTGATAAAGATCAA
>NZ_JAEMVD010000051.1 GCF_029215975.1 Sulfurimonas sp. SAG-AH-194-C20 | reverse complement strand
ATTCATTTTGGTGTCACCCTCGTTTAATAAACGTTGATTAATCTCTTTAATAATCATTGGTTTAATAAAGGTATCCGCCACGATAGAAATCACTACAATAGAGTAAATAGCGATAAAAATTGCATTTGTATTATTCCCCACTGAAAACTCATACATCATAAAAGGTAACCACATTAAAATACCACCAACAACAGGAATTAAAGAAGCAAATCCATACATAATGCCAAAAAGTAATCCATTGTAACCCATGAATGAAATGGCGGCACCAAACAGTATGCCCTCAAACATGGCAGTTGTTATAATAGAGTAAAAAACCACACTCATAACATCTGAGAGTTCTCTTGCTAAGACTGTACTTTCTTCTACTGACATCTGTACTATTCTTTTTAAGAAGTCAATCATTACACTTCCATTATAAAGCGCAAAAAAGTAAAAAATTATTACAAGAAAAGCATTTTTTAAAAAGCCTGCACTAAATGCACCTATGTAAGCTGCTATCCCCAGTGCATTTGATGTCAGAGAATTAATATTTAAATCTTGTAATGCATCAAGTAGATAAGGTTTTAAAAAAAGTAAGTACGAAGGTGGTTCGGCTACAAATGTTCTTAAACTAAGTTCAATTTGATGCAGGTTTTCTGATGAAATACTATTTAATTCAATCGTTAAAGTTGTTAAAAAATATCCTAATGGTGCAAAAAAGAGTACTGCTAAAAGTAAACTTGACACCAAGGCAGATAGCAACTTGTTTTTTAAATATTGTTCTAAAAAACTCTGAATATTTGAAGTTGAGATAGCTAAAAGTCCTGCTATTAAAATAACAAGTAAAAATGGTGAATAGAGATAATACATCCCGTACAAAGATACACCAAAGAGTGCTGCTATGAAAAACTGAGGTTTCAAAACAGTGTCCCCTCTTCATTTACCCAGTCCATATTTAAAACATCATAAGTTGCTCGTGTAGCACGCCTACCTTTTGCAGTTCTCTCTAAATAGCCGTTTGCGATTAAATAAGGTTCTAGCACATCTTCAACCGTTCCCTCATCTTCACTTAACGATGCAGCAATAGAGCTAAGTCCCATAGCTCTCCCTTTCGCTGCAACTAAAAGATTGAGTAAACGCAGGTCCATTTCATCAAAACCGTGTGAATTTATACCTAACTCATTAAGTGCATACTCTGTGCGTTTTTGATTTATGTTATCTTCATCTGCCACCTCAGCAAAATCTCTTACACGACGCAGTAAACGCAGTGCTATACGAGGAGTACCTCGGCTACGTTTAGCTATCTCAAAAGAGGCTTCTTTTACTATTTCGCGTTCAAGTTTATTTGAGGCTTGTATAATTATTTTTGCTAGTTCATCAGAAGAGTAAAACTGCATACGAAAACTCATACCAAATCTATCTCGAAGAGGGTTTGAGAGCATCCCTGCACGAGTTGTAGCACCAATGAGTGTAAAACGAGGAAGGTCTATCTTTACTGTTTGTGCAGCAGGACCGCTTCCAATAATGATGTCAATACGATAATCTTCCATAGAAGAGTATAGTATTTCTTCAACCGCAGGAGAAAGACGATGAATCTCATCAATAAATAGAATATCACCCTCTTCTAAATTTGTTAAAATCGCAGCTAAATCACCACTTTTTTCTATCATAGGGGCTGCTGTTACTTTTATGTTTGTGTTCATCTCATTTGCGATTATAAGTGCAAGTGTAGTTTTTCCAAGTCCAGGAGGGCCATAAAAGAGAACATGATCAAGTGCTTCACCGCGTTTTTTACTCGCCTCAATAAATACACCTAGATTCTTTTTTATTTGTTCTTGACCTATATACTCACTCCAAGCATCAGGACGCAGAGTAACTTCACTACTCTCCTCTTCCATACTAAAAGTCTCTATTTCAACAAGTCTATCATCCATAAAGTCACTCATTAATAGGTATGTTCCTCTTTTGGAAACTCTCTTTTTTGAACTTCATCTGAATAAGAAGCAACAGCTTCACGCACTATTGATGCTCCATCAATGTACTTTTTCACAAACTTAGGAGTAAACTCTTCAAAAAGGCCTAACATATCTGAAAAAACCAGAACTTGACCATCTACATCAGCTCCTGCACCTATACCTATTACAGGAATGTCTACTGACTCAGCGACACTCTTAGCCACATCAGCTTTTACACCCTCTATAACCATGCAAAAAGCTCCAGCATTTTCTATTGCTTTAGCATCTGCTATAAGTTGTGATGCTTCTTCTTTGGTTTTTCCTTTAACCTTGTACCCACCCTCGCTGCGAACAGACTGAGGAAGTAATCCGATATGTCCACATACTGCGATGCCATTTTCTGTTAAGTGTTTAACTATTTGTGCTTTATCTGCCCCACCCTCTATCTTCACACAATCAGCCTGCGTTTGCTGAAACATTCTTATCGAGTTTTCTAATGCGCTCTCTTTGTTTACATATGTTCCAAAGGGCATATCTGCTACTATAAAAGTGTTTGGGGCACCAGAACATACTGCATTTGTATGATAAATCATCTGCTCGAGAGTTGCACTAATCGTATCACTTTTACCTGCAAAAGACATATTAAGAGAATCACCTACCAAAAGCATATCTGCACTATCTGCTAGAAGTCTCGAAAAAAGAGCATCATAAGCTGTTATCATTACTAAAGGCTTAGAACCTTTACTCTTTTTTATTGAAGAAATTGTTAGTTTTTTACTCATTTTGCTACTCTTTATTTATTAATTAAAGTATTTTAACTAAAAATTGCTATAATCTGAACTATATAGGAGAATTTGTTTATGGGTATAAGAAGTGATTTAGATGCAAACTTTGATTTCGAAATTGTTGATGAGTTCTTAGACCACTATTCTATGATGGTTGAAAGTATGGAAATCATGATTATTGACCTTTCCAAACCCAACAATTATGAAAGAAGTGTCAATGAACTTTTTCGTGTCTTTCATAATATAAAATCTGCCTCAGGTTATCTTCAAATAACTCAAATGGCAAAACTTTCCTCTTTTGTAGAAGATGAACTTGAAGCACTTAGAAAAGCTAAACCTCCCATCAGTGAAGAGACTACTAATTGGCTCCTAGACATAAGCGATATGTTCGCAACATGGCAAGATGACTTTAAACTCGATAATACACTGAGCAAAGTAAGATACTCTTTATTAAAAATACCAGACTTGGAAAAATAGATTGAAAAAACTCGTAGCATATATAACATCAGGATACCCAGAAAAATCATTTAGTATTGACTTGAGCCTAGCACTTGGAGAGAGTGGTGTTGACACTTTAGAATTTGGGGTACCTTTCTCTGACCCTGTTGCAGATGGTCCACTTATAGAAAAGGCAAACCATAAGGCACTCCAAAGTGGTTTTAAATTTAAGGACCTTTTAGAGATTTCTGAAGTTGTAGCTCCAAAAGTAGATACTTTATGGATGGGTTACTTTAATAGTTTTTATCAACAGAATTTAGAAGAGTTAATTCCTCTTGCAAATAATCTACAAGTAAATGGACTTATTATTCCTGATTTACCGCATGAAGAAGCACTACTCTATAAAGGCCTTTTTTCAAATAACAGTATTGCAAATATCTCTTTTGTAGCTCCAACAGACAGTGAAGATAGAATAAAAGAAGTTGTAAGTGAAGCTCAAAAGTTTATATATATGGTTGCATACACCGGAATAACAGGTTCTGGCATAGCTGAAGATCTACAACCTTTTTTAAGTAGTATAAAAAAGTACTCAAAAACACCTGTTTATGTTGGTTTTGGAGTCAATGCTAAAACTGCAAAAGATAAAGTTTTTGGTGCTGATGGTGTTATTGTCGGAAGTGCTTTTATAGATATACTTTTAAAAGATTCTCTCTCATACACACAAAAAATCTCTCAATGTAGTGAATTAGCAAAAATAATAAAAAATGAGATAAACTAAAGTCTAGAAGCTGGTCTCCCCACGAGGACTCGAACCTCGAGCTATCCCTTAGGAGGGGACTGCTTTATCCAGTTAAGCGATGAAGAGAAGTTTATATTTTAGATTTAATTTTTTGATTGTTGGTTGCGGAAGCAAGATTTGAACTTGCGACCTTCGGGTTATGAGCCCGACGAGCTACCGAACTGCTCTATTCCGCGACATTTTGTAGGATTAATTCAAGGTTTTAAAGTGAAGAAATATTTAATAAGTATGGTGCGCCCTACACGATTCGAACGTGTGACCGCTGGTACCGCAAACCAGTACTCTATCCAGCTGAGCTAAGAGCGCACACCATTTTCTCTTGTTTAAGAGGTTGAAATTATAGCGTTATAAGCTTATAATATTATAAACCTTACTCTTCAAGTTTATCTAAAATACTTTTTACATCTTTATTTTGCATATAAAGTTCATATGTTCTTCGTACATAGGCCTGCATAACTGACTTAAGTTCATTATTCCCTTCTATATTGAAGTCATTTTCCATTTGTACTTCTAAGAATTTAGCAAATTCTTCATCAACATCCACATCAAACCTTCGACCACCAATATAAAGCCCTATTTTTTTACTCATTAAAAATTAGCCTAAAATACTTTCAATTTTGTTTACAATTTCTTCTATCTCTAAATCTTTCATGTTATTTTGCTCTGATAATTTCTCAATTTCTTGATCTTTTATCTCTCTCTCCGCCTTTAAAGTGATTAGCTCATTTCTTATCATCTCATTTTCACTTTTAAGATTATTGTATCCTTTTAAAATTTGAGACACTTTCTCATCTAATTTTTCTAAAGTAGTTTGATTATCCATTAAAATTTCCTAATTTTTTTATCTTTACAATTCTAGCATAATTATATCCTTGTAGGTTACTATTATCTCTACTTTGGTATAATTTATTTATTATAAATCAAGGTAAGTATATATGAACAATTATGAGCAATTTTGTACAAAATTCGTCCAAGCAGTTGGGAATAAAGAAGGTGCTGTCTCTCCAGTTATCATGTCATCTGCTGCATTTGGATATGGTGATGCACAAACAGCTGAAGGTATTTTTGATGGAAGTATCAAAAAACCTCTCTATTCACGAATGGGTAATCCCACTACAGCTAAACTGGAAGCTATTATGGCTGAGATGGATGGTGGTGTTGGTGCAGTAGCTACAAGTTCTGGTATGGGTGCCACAACACTAGCAACGATGTCACTATTAGAAGCTGGTGATGAAATCATTAGTATTGGTGGTTTGTTTGGTGGAACATATGCACTATTTGACGAAACACTCAGTCGTTTTGGTATAAAAACTTATTTTTTTGATGTAGATGAATTAGAAAATATTAAAAATGCTATTACTGATAAAACAAAAATTATCTTTTTAGAAAGTGTTGGTAATCCTAACATGCGGCTTCCCGATATTAAAGCTATTGCTGCTATTGCCAACAAAGAGGGTGTCGCTTTAATTGTAGACAATACTATTACTCCCCTCAGTATCTCACCTCTAGCAATAGGTGCTGACATCGTTGTATATTCTACAACAAAAGTCATAGCGGGCAATGCTTCAGCCTTAGGTGGCTGCGCAGTATTTCGCGGAATAAATGATGGTGAAGATAAGTTTAAAAGTTCTCGTTATGAGTTTATGAAAAAGCCTATCAAGAGTGCTGGTAAAATGGCTCTTATACCAAATGCAAAGAAAAGAGTTCTTCGAGACCTAGGTATGAGTGCAAATGCAAATGCAAGCTATCAAACACTTTTAGGACTAGAAACACTTGCACTGCGTTTGCCAAGAATAGTACAAAGTGTAGAGATAATCGCAAAAGAGTTAAGTAAACAAGGTTTAAAAATCAACCATCCTTGCTTAGAATCTCATCCTCATCATGCTAGATATAAAACTGATTTTTCATTAGGTTGCGGAACATTATTTACTATAGATATGGGTTCAAAAGAGAATGCATATAGTTTTATTAACAAAACTAAACTTGCTACAATCACAGCTAATATTGGTGATAGTCGGACACTAGCATTACATATGGCTTCAACTATCTATAGTGATTTTGATGTGGCTACTAGAAAATTTTTAGGTATTACAGATGGTCTTATTCGTATATCAATCGGTTTAGAAAATCCTAAAGATATTATTGCTGATTTTTTAAATGCAGCACAGTGATTTTACATGTCTGTATCTAATGAACTTGAGCTCTTAGAAGAAACAATACTTAAGTACCCTAAAAAGTTCAAAGTCTACTTACTTAATGATGATTATACTTCTATGGACTTTGTAGTTGATATTTTAATAACTATTTTTCATAAAAGTTATGAGCAAGCGGAAAGTGTAATGCTTGATATCCATAAAACACAAAGAGGTTTATGTGGTGTTTACACTCATGAAATCGCAGAAACTAAAGTTATACAAGTCAAAAAACGTTCTCAAAAAAGTGGTTTTCCACTCAAAGCAATAATGGAAGAGGAATAATCTATGATCAGCCAGCCCTTAAATGAAGTTTTTCAAAAATCAATATCTTTTGCCAAAGAGATGAGGCATGAGTACTTAACGATAGAACATGTATTTTTTCTTCTATTGAGTTCTCAAGAGGGATCTAATATCATCCGTAGATGTGGTGGTAATGTTGAGAAGATGAAAGAAGAACTTTTAACATATATAGAAACAAATATTGATGCTTTTCCTGTTGGTGTAAACAATGAACCCTATGAAAGTTTAGCATTATCACGCCTTATAGACAAGATGATAAGACATATTAAATCCGCACAACAAATGGATGCTAAAATAGGTGACCTACTTGCTGCTCTTTATGAAGAAGAAAATACTTTTTCATATATGTTGCTTGCACAGTATGATATTACAAAACTTGATGTTTTAGAAGCAATTTCTCATGTTGACGAAGATGATGAAGACGAAGATGAAGATGAAAGTAAAAAATCTTACCTTGCAAAATACTCAATTGACTTGTTAGAAAAAGCTAAAGAAGGAAAAATTGATCCTGTAATAGGACGAAATTCTGAGATAAAAAGAGTAACACAAATTCTCTGTAGACGTAAGAAAAATAATCCTATCTTAGTTGGTGAACCAGGAGTTGGAAAAACTGCCATTGCTGAAGGTTTAGCACTAAACCTAGCCGCTGGAACTGTGCCAAAAATCATCAAAGACTCAAAGCTCTATGCACTTGATTTAGGAGCACTACTAGCTGGAACAAAATACAGAGGTGACTTTGAAAAACGACTAAAGGGTGTCATGGATGAGCTCAAAAAAGAGCCAAATGCAATACTCTTTATCGACGAGATTCATACCCTTATAGGTGCTGGAAGTACTAGCGGAACAATGGATGCAGCCAATCAACTAAAACCTGCTTTAGCATCAGGTGAACTAAAATGTATGGGTGCAACAACATTTGCAGAGTATAGAAATGGTTTTGAAAAAGACAAGGCATTAAGTCGCCGTTTTTCTAAGATAGATGTAGATGAACCATCAAAAAAGACAAGCTATTTAATACTCAAAGGTTTACAAGAAAAGTACGAACAACACCATAATGTTAAATATACAAATAAAGCATTAACAGCAGCTGTCAATCTCTCAAAACGCTATATTACAGATAGGTTCTTACCTGATAAAGCAATTGATCTTATTGATGAGACCGCAGCATCATTTCATCTTAGAAAAGATAAACGTGTAAAAGTTACTGCTAATGATATTTTACAAACAGTTTCTTCAATTATTGGTATTTCAAACACTAATATAACTATAAATGAGACTAATACACTACAAAACCTTGAAGCAACGATAAAAGAGAGTGTTATTGGACAGGATAGAGCAGTTGAAGTTGTAACTCAAGCAATCAAGATATCTAAAGCAGGGCTAACTCCTGAGAAAAAACCTATAGCATCTTTTCTATTTTCTGGACCAACTGGTGTAGGTAAAACAGAATTAGCGATAACACTCAGTAAAACTCTTGGTATTCGCTTTGAACGATTTGATATGAGTGAATATATGGAAAAGCATGCTCTAAGCCGTTTAGTTGGAGCACCCCCTGGTTATGTAGGGTATGAACAAGGTGGTCTATTAACTGAAGTTGTCAAACGCCACCCTTACACAGTTATACTTCTTGATGAAATAGAAAAAGCACATCCCGATTTAGTAAATATACTCTTACAGATTATGGATAGTGCAACTTTAACTGATAATAATGGTTATAAAGCAGATTTCCAAAATGTTGTTTTAATTATGACATCTAATATTGGAGCAACTGCAAGAAATGTAATGGGCTTTAATAAAGATGAATCTTTAGCAGCAAATGAAGAATTAAAAGCATTTTTTACACCGGAATTTAGAAATAGACTTGATGCTATTGTTGATTTTGAACCATTAAATATTAAAGTAATTGAGTCAATTGTAGAAAAGTTTATTAAAGAACTCAATAATGACTTAAAAGAGAAAAAGATAACTGTTACATTAACCAAAAAAGCTATTAAGTACATAGCTGATGAATCATATTCAAAAGAAATGGGTGCAAGACCTCTCAAGCGTTATATTCAAGATCACATAACAAATAAGTTAAGTGATGAAATACTATTTGGTAAACTAAAAAATGGTGGTCAAGTTACAGTTGATTCTAAAAAAGAGTTGGAATTAGCATTTAAAGAACTTTAGTGCAAATTCTAAAACTCTACAAAGACTCATTTGAGTTTCCTAACCCAAACTCCGCTAATGAAGATGGTATAGTTGCTTGGGGAGGAGACCTTAATCCTTCTCGTCTCTTAAATGCATACCAATTAGGAATTTTTCCTTGGAATTCAGAAAATGACCCTCTCCTTTGGTGGTCACCCAACCCAAGACTAATAATGGAACTTGATAATTTTAAAATAAGTAAATCACTAAAAAAAAGTATGAAAAAATTTACATATAAATTTGATACTTGTTTTGTAGAAGTACTTAATCAATGCTCTAGTACACTTAGAAACAATCAAGATGGAACATGGCTACATAGTGCTTTAAAGCAATCTTTTAAAGTTCTTCATGATAAAGGGATTGCTCATTCAGTTGAAAGCTATTTGGATGGTAAACTTGTAGGTGGTTTATATGGTATAGTAGTAGGAAAAGTATTCTGTGGAGAATCAATGTTTGCACATGTAAGTGATGCTTCAAAATCGGCATATGGAGTACTCATAAAGCACTTAAAAGAATGGGGGTATGATTTTATAGACTGCCAGGTTCCAACAGCTCATTTACAAAGTTTAGGTGCACATGAAGTCCATAGAGAATATTTTTTAATGCGTTTAAATAAAGTCTCAAATGAGATATTAGCAAATAAATGGGAAATTGATAATAATATACTCTAAATTCATATAAAAATATAAATAAATTTTAGTTAAA
>NZ_JAEMVD010000050.1 GCF_029215975.1 Sulfurimonas sp. SAG-AH-194-C20 | reverse complement strand
CCTCAGCTTGAAAACTTGACATCAAAACATTGTTTTGGTCATCATTTACACCAACAGTAGCAATAGATGGTGTTGGAAAAACACTTACACCATTTGTTTCATTATAAAGTGAAACATTTCCACCGATAACAGGAGTAGTAAGCTCAGCACATGCTTCTTTGATTCCCTCACAAGCTTGTCCAAACTGCCACATAACTTCTGGGTTTTCAGGATTACCGAAGTTAAGACAATCTGTAATTGCTAAAGGACGAGCACCACTCATAGCAACATTACGTCCAGCCTCAACAGTAGCTGCAGCACCACCACCCTTAGGGTCGATATAACAAAAACGAACATTACAATCAGCAGACATTGCTAATGCTTTTCCATTCTCTTTTACACGAATAACAGAAGCATCAAGCATCCCGCCTTTTTTGATAGTGTTAGTTTGTACCATTGAGTCATACTGTGTGTAAATCCATGACTTATCTACTACTTCCATAGACTTCGTTAGTGTCTCAAATGCCACTTGGTTAGAAACTTTGTCGAAGTCATTTATAGTAACAGAAGCTAAACCATCCAGGTATTTAGGTTTAGTCATTGGGCGATTCAGCTCAGGTGCTTCTTCACTTACAGGGTTAACAGGAACTTCACCACATAACTCTCCGTGCCAAAATAGTTCCATATTTCCAGTAGCAGTTACTTCACCAACAACAGCAGCATCTAAATCCCACTTCTCAAAAATATCAATAATCGCTTGTTCTGAACCTTTTTTAGCACATAGAAGCATACGTTCTTGAGATTCTGAAAGCATAAAGTCATAAGGAGTCATGTTTTCTTCACGAGCAGGAATCTTGTCAAGATGCATAATCATTCCACTTCCAGAACGTCCAGCCATCTCAAATGAAGATGAAGTAAGTCCAGCAGCACCCATATCTTGGATACCAACAACATGATCTGTTTTGAAAAGTTCCATACAAGCTTCTAAAAGAAGTTTTTCAGTAAATGGATCTCCAACTTGAACAGTAGGACGAAGTGATTTTGACTCTTCTGTAAAACTATCAGACGACATTACTGCACCACCAAGACCATCACGTCCAGTTTTTGCACCAACATACATTACAGGATTACCAACACCCTCAGCCACCCCGAGAAAAATCTCATCAGACTTTGCGATACCAAGGTTAAAAGCATTTACAAGAATATTACCATTGTAACACTCATCAAAACTTACTTCTCCACCAATAGTTGGCACACCCATACAGTTACCATAACCACCGATACCCTCAGTTACACCACGCACAAGATAGCGTTGATGTTTTGAGATGTCATCATCGTTTAAGACATTACCAAAACGAAGAGAATTGAGTGAAGCAACAGGACGAGCACCCATAGTAAATACATCACGCATAATTCCACCAACACCAGTAGCAGCACCTTGATAAGGCTCTATAAATGAAGGATGATTGTGTGATTCCATCTTAAATACAGCCGCATAACCATCACCGATGTCAATAACACCAGCATTTTCACCAGGACCTTGAATAACCCAAGGTGCTTTAGTTGGGAAACCTTTCAAGTGTACTTTTGAAGATTTGTAAGAGCAGTGCTCAGACCACATAGCAGAGAAAATACCAAGCTCAACCAAATTAGGCTCGCGTTTAAGTATCTCTTTTATATGTGTATAGTCATCTTGACTTAACTTATGGTTTGAAAGTTGTTCTTGAATATTTTCTAGTTGTTGGCTCACTATGGAATCCTAAAAATTAAATTTTTGGTTTTAAAAAAGGATTATAGCTAAATGTGGGTAAAAGTTATTTTAAGAGCTGCTCTTCTAGTGAAAAGCAAACTCTTTTCTCGTACGAATATTTTTCTTTAAAGAAAAGATGTTTTTATACTCTATTATTTGAATCTCATACTCTTTAGAGCCATTGGGAAGTTTGAGTTTAAACTCATCATCTAACTCTTTACCAATCATCGCTTTTGCTAAAGGTGAATGTACAGAGATAAGTCCATTTTCAGGCTCACTTTCTAAAACACCACATATCGTGTATGTCTCTTCTTCATCAGTATCTATATTTAGGATTTGAACAGTACTTCCAAAACTCACTTTTTTATGAGCATGCAAAGATGGGTCTATTATCTTAGAGTTTTGTATCATTTTATTTAGGTAGAAGAGTCGTTTGTCGATAAAACGCAACTTCTCTTTTGCCGCATGATAATCAGCATTTTCACTTCTATCTCCCTGCGCTGCTGCTACAAGTTTTTCCTGTGCCACTTTTGATTTTTCTTCTTCTAACAGGTACTTAAATTCTTCGACTAAAACATCATAGCCCTCTATACTCATAGGTTCAATCATCAAAACCCTCTAACGCTCAAAGCCAATAATATAGTATGTCTCTTTCTTAGGTAACTTTTCCACCTTAATTTTAAACTTAGTACAAAAGTGCTGTACTTTTTCATGTGCCTCGACTACGAGTTCTGGAGTTTGCGATTCAACCTTGATTTTAAAATAGTCTTTTGAATTTGAGAGTGCCACATAAGAACTATTAACTTTTAAATGATCATGTAAGTCCATAATGTGTTTTTGTATCTTTTCGTACCCTTTTGTATTGTTCTCTATATTTTCCAACTGTTTTACCAAAGCATCATTTGGTGCATAACCAAGTTGTTTTAACATCGCATCTCTTTGCATGTCATATTTCCTTTTATTATATTTGTAAAAATAATATCAGTTTTTTGTAAATATTCAGTATGAATTTATATCTAATGACTATAATTGTACAATACGTTAATAAAAAGAGAGAGATAATGACTGAAGAGATACTAAAAAAAATTAAACAACTCCCACCACTTCCAGAATCAGCAATGCAAATAGAAGCCGTTTACCAAGATCCAGATAGTAGTTTTAATGACATGGTTAAGATACTTGAAAAAGATCCTCTACTTACTGCTGACATTTTAAAAGCTGCGAATTCACCACTTTATGGTTTTTCTCGTGAGATAAATGCAATTTCTCAAGCGGTTGGTCTTTTTGGTATGGGTACTGTACGTGGTTTTGCACTTGCAAGTATTGTTAAAAAGAGTTTTAGTCTTGACTTATCACCTTATGGTATTAACAACGACATGTTTTCAGCACTTTCTAAAAAACAACACGGTCTGATGACTTCATGGTGTATACGCAAAGAGAATAAACTTCTTGGAGTTCTTTCTCCTGCTGCATTTCTTGTAGAGATTGGAAAAGTACTTATCGCTCAACAAATTATGACTGATTCTAAACAAGAAGAATTTGCCCAAGCTCTTAAAGAGTTAGGAGATGTCGAAGCAGCTGAGAGACAGGTTGTTGGAGTTGATACTCCTGAAGTATCTGCTACTATCTTTGCTCAGTGGAAATTCGAAGAGGGATTAGTTGATGTTATCAGAAACTGTCAAAATCCAGATAAAGCAGATGAAAATGATGTTCGCCCTGCTCAAATTCTTCATGTAGTTCGTGTTGCTGTACCTATAAATGGTGTTATCACTGATGAAAGTACTAAACTTGCTAAAGAGCTCATCGCAAAGTATTCTCTAGATTTAGAGAGCTTTGAAACTGCAATAGAAAACGCTGCTCTTTAATACATATTGAAATCTCTACTTATACGGCTCACACTTGGTGTGAGCGAGTTAGACATCACTCCTGATGAAGCACAGCATATCCAAAAATGGCTCGCCAAAAAATACCTCACAAAAAAAGACAATCAGTACAAATTCAACTCCAAATTCCGTGCAGGTACTTTAGGACTTGTTCAAAAAGAGACAGCCTATCTTAATGTCATCGGTGAAAATATTCGTGACCTTTTTATAGAAGAGTTAGGAGTGGCAACTGCAGGTGACCTCATCATCGCTAAACGACTACTTGGTAAACGCGG
Organism: Sulfurimonas sp. SAG-AH-194-C20; assembly: GCF_029215975.1. Lineage (GTDB taxonomy): Bacteria > Campylobacterota > Campylobacteria > Campylobacterales > Sulfurimonadaceae > Sulfurimonas. Next base: position 5,668 of record NZ_JAEMVD010000050.1, on the reverse strand, counting down.
TACTCCCTCGGCGACTATAGCTGAGATAGTCGGACGCGAACAGAGTTATAGTATTGCTTACATTATTTTTAAAGATAATCACAAAGCACTTGTTGATTTAAAAACTGACTTTCCTATTGGAGCAGAACTTACACCTGAAGAATTACAAACATATAAAACAGGTGATGTTTTTAAAGTGGATAACCAAGAAAACAAAGTTTTAGAGTGTCTTGGTAATATCTCAGATCCTTTAGTAGATGAAAAAATTGTTTTAGCACAGTTTAACAAACATGATGAGTTTGAAGATGAAGTTCTCAAAATTGCTAAGTCATTCAAACCTGTAAACGCAAGCGAACACAAAGATAGAAAAGATTTAAGAGATTTAGACTTTGCTACCATCGATCCTGTTACTGCAAAAGATTATGATGACGCCATCTGCTGGGATGATGAGAAGTCTACACTTTATGTAGCCATAGCAGATGTGAGTGCCTACATAAAACCTTTTGGTGCATTAGATAACGAAGCTATATATAGAAGTTTTTCTATCTACTTACCACATCGCTCTATCCCTATGCTTCCACGCCAACTCTCTGAAACACTATGTTCACTCCAACCTCATGTTGATAGACTCGCGTTTGTATTTGAGATGAAGTTAAACCTTAAAACTTTAGAAGTCCAAAGCTCTAAAGTTTATGAAGCACTTATCCACTCTAAACGAAGGTTTAACTATGAAGAGATAGATGCTTACTTTGAGGGTAAGTTAAACGCAGTAAACGCAGATGAAGAGCGAATCTTTGACTCACTTACTAAACTTCGTTATATAACAGATAGTTTAAAGATAAAACGCTTAAAAGTCGGTTATGACTTTCGTTCTACTGAGATAGATATGACTATTGATGAAAAATCCAACTTAGTTTCTACCCATGAAGCAGAAGAAACACCATCACATGCACTTATAGAAGACTGTATGTTACTTGCCAACAAAGAAGCTGCAGCACAGTTTGAACGCGGTATATTTAGAATCCATGAGCCTCCTTCACAAAACAAGCTCCAAACTCTGTATCAAGAGTTGGCGGGAATTGGTATGAACATAGAGATTAAAAACTCTACTAAAGAGACTATTACAAACATTCAAATGCAGGCTCGTGATATGGGTCTTGAGTCAGAAGTAGATACTCTTATCATCCAGTCACAGATGCAAGCGAGATATGCACCCCTTAACTCTGGGCATTTTGGTTTAGGCTTTGAGCAGTACACTCACTTTACTTCGCCTATTCGTAGATACTCTGACCTTATCGTACACCGTCTTTTAAAAGCTATAAACGCAGGCGATACTGAAGAAGGTTCTTATGTTCTAAGAAACATAGAAGCACTTTCAATGACCATCAGTGAAAAAGAGCGAGAATCAAGTAAGATAGAAAATGAGTTTATGGCTAGAAAATATGCAAGATGGGCAAATGAAAACCTCACAAAAGAGTTTAAAGCTCGCATAACTGCCACAGAAGTTGAAGTTAAAGCAGAGATTCATGACACTATTTCAGGTGCTCGTGTGCTTATAACTTCAAACGAAGACATCGCTCTTTTTGAAGATGTCATCATACGACTAGAAACGGTAGATATTGCCCGTGCTAAGATCACTGCCATTGTTGTTGGTAAAGTTGATGTGTAAGTATGTATAAAAATGAGTTAGACTCTGCCATTCGTAATGGCAGTGTTAGTAACTGTTTTGTCTTTTTTGGTGAGAGTAACTTTCTCATAGACATGTACACAAAAATGCTCACAAACATAGAAGATGCAAACCTCATAAACTTCTATCATGATGAGTATAACTTTAGTTCTGCAAAAGCACATCTCTCTCAAGGCTCTCTCTTTGGTGATCGAAATATACTTGTTATCAAATCTGAAAAGAAAGTACCTAAAAAAGAGTTAGACATACTTCTAGGATTTTGTGAGAAAAATCCTGATAATATTTTCGTGTATGCATACTATGGAAGTGACCACAAAACTTACAATAATAAAAAAGCCTTTGCAAAAACAAAAGCAATGGCTGTTCGTTTTTTTAATCCTAAAGACTATGAAGCACAAAATATCGTCCTTCAAGTAGCGACAGAAAAAAATGTAAACATAGATAAATTTACAGTCGCTCACCTTTTACAAATCCACAATAACGATGTAGCCCTCTCTTGTAACGAGATAGAGAAGTTCCGTGTTTTTGATAGAGCTATTACCACAAAAGATGTAGACTCTCTTGTTTTTGGTTTAGCAGAAGTAAATTTAGATGATTTTATAAAAAAGATACTCCTAAAAAAAGACTTCAAAGATGACCTAAAAAACATTACAGAGCATGGAGAGGATGAAATACGAGTTCTAACAGCCATAACTTCTTACCTCACACAACTTTATATGTTTAACATTTACATTCGTGTAAATGGTGCACCAAATGCTCTTGAGATTTTAGGCTACCCTGCTCCGAAATTTGTTGTAGATGAAAAAGCAACACAGTCTATAAAAATAAAACCCCATCAGTACTCAAAACTTCATGAACTTCTTCTAACAAGTGAGCTCAAGATGAAAAGTTCTCACATAGATAAAGGTGCTATTTTACTCTCAACCCTTATTCGTTTACAAAAATTACTCTAAATTAATTTAGTACTTTTAACAACTACTCAGCACTCTTAGTATATAATCGCAATATTATTACTCCATAAGGAATTGCCATGCGCGGTTATAAGATTTTTGCAGGTTCTGCAAGTGTAGAGTTCGCTAAAGAGATTTGTCAGGTTCTTGATGTACCATTAGGAAATGCAGATATTAAAAAGTTTAGTGATGGTGAGATTTCAGTGCAAATTGCTGAGTCTGTTCGTGGTCGCGATGTATTTATCGTTCAAAGTACAGGTGCTCCATCAAACGACAACTTAATGGAACTACTCATTATGACAGATGCACTTAAACGCTCATCTGCTTCGAGTATTACAGCTGTTGTTCCTTACTATGGTTATGCGAGACAAGATCGTAAAGCTGCTCCTCGTGTGCCAATTACAGCGAAGCTTGTAGCAAATCTTTATGAAACAGCGGGAATTGACCGTGTTGTTACTATGGATTTACATGCTGGGCAGATTCAAGGTTTCTTTGACATTCCAGTTGACAACCTTTATGGAAGTGTTACATTTGAGCACTACATAAAGTCTAAAAACCTTAAAAACCCGATTATTGCTTCTCCAGATATCGGTGGTGTTGCTCGTGCTAGATACTTTGCTAAACGCATGGGTTTAGAGATGGTTATCGTTGATAAACGCCGTGAAAAAGCTAATGAGTCTGAAGTTATGGGAATAATTGGTGATGTCGAGGGTTACGATGTAATCATGATAGATGATATGGTTGATACTGCAGGAACTATGGTAAAAGCGGCAACAGCCCTTAAAAACAAAGGTGCAACTTCTGTTATGGCATGTGCAACACATGGTGTTCTTAGTGGAAAAGCGTACCAAAACTTAGAAAATGGTGAACTAGATGAGTTAATCATCACTAACACACTTGATACAAAAGAGCACTCTAAGATAAAAGTCTTAACAGTTGCTCCACTTTTTGCAGAAGTTATTCGCCGCGTTTACCATAACGAAAGCGTTAACGGTCTGTTTGAATAGGTAATTCATTGAAAAATATTAGAAATTTCTCTATAATCGCTCATATCGACCATGGTAAAAGTACCTTAGCTGACCGCATCATTCAAGAGTGTGGTTCGGTGAGTGAACGCGAAATGTCAACACAGATGATGGACACGATGGAGATAGAACAAGAACGTGGTATCACTATCAAGGCACAATCTGTGCGTTTAGACTATGTCAAAAATGGTGAGCACTACATTCTTAACCTTATAGACACACCGGGACATGTTGACTTCTCTTATGAAGTAGCAAAATCACTCGCCTCTTCTGATGGTGCTTTACTTATTGTAGATGCAGCACAAGGTGTTGAGGCTCAAACTATTGCAAATGTTTACCTAGCACTGGACAATGACCTTGAACTCATTCCAGTTATTAACAAGATAGACTTACCTGCTGCTGACCCTGATAAAGTTGCTGAAGAGATAGAGACTTCTATCGGAATCGATGCTACTGATGCTTGTTTAGTATCTGCTAAAACGGGTGTTGGAATTCGTGAACTTATTGATGCTATTGTAGATAGAGTTCCGGCTCCCGTTGGTGACCCTGAGGCAACTACAAAAGCCATTATTTATGACTCTTGGTTTGACCAGTATTTAGGTGCACTAGCACTTGTACGTGTATTTGACGGTCAAGTCAAAAAAGGTCAAAATATCAAACTTATGTCTAATGGTGAAGAACACCAGATACTAGACTTAATGTATCCACACCCTATGAAGAAAATCAAGACTAAAACTATAGAATGTGGTGAAATTGGTATAGTTGTTCTTGGTCTTAAAGAGGTTAGCGTTATTAACGTTGGTGATACTATTACTGATGTTAGAAACCCAACTGCCGAACCTGTTGGAAAGTACGAACCAGCAAAACCCTTTGTATTTGCAGGAATTTTCCCAATAGATACTGACAAATTTGAAGATCTTCGTGATGCACTTGATAAACTCAAACTCAATGATAGTTCTTTATCTTACGAACCTGAAACATCAGTAGCACTTGGTTTTGGTTTTCGTGTTGGTTTTCTTGGAATGCTACATATGGAAGTAATTAAAGAGCGTTTAGAGAGAGAGTTTAACCTTGACCTCATCGCTTCTGCTCCATCGGTTATCTATAATGTTTACCTGAGCAATGGTGATTTTATAAATGTGCAAAATCCTTCTCAACTACCAGAAGTAAACAGAATAGATAGAATCGAAGAGCCTTATGTTCGAGCTACTGTTATCACTCCGGCTGAGTATCTTGGGAATATCATAACACTACTTATAAACAAACGCGGCACTCAAACAAAGATGACTTACTTAAATGAAGATCGAGTTATGCTTGAGTATGAAGTACCTATGAATGAAATCGTGATGGATTTTTACGATACTCTTAAAAGTATCTCAAAAGGTTATGCTTCTTTTGATTATGAGCCTATTGAGTTTAAAGTGGGTGACCTTGTTAAACTTGACATTAAAGTAGCTGGAGAAGCTGTTGATGCTTTAAGTATCGTAGTTCCTCGCAACCAAGCTTTATCTCGTGGACGTATACTTGTTAAAAACATGAAAGAGCAAATCCCTAGACAACTCTTTGAAGTCGCTGTTCAAGCTTCTTTAGGAAGCCAGATTATTGCTAGAGAAACTGTAAAGTCCATGGGTAAAAATGTTACGGCAAAATGTTACGGTGGAGATATCACTCGTAAACGCAAGCTTTTAGAAAAACAAAAAGCTGGTAAGAAACGTATGAAATCTATCGGTAGAGTTCAACTTCCACAAGAGGCCTTTATGTCAGTCCTTAAGATGGACTAAAGCCACCCTATGCGCTGTTTGATGTGTGAGAGCTTATCGCTCAAACACATCTGTCAGAACTGTCAAGTTTCCTATCTCACACCTTCACTTTATAAACGCCATCTTGAAGATGGAACTCAAGTACTTTCCTTTTACAAATATAGTGACATTCAAGAGCTTCTCCACACAAAACATACGGACATAGGCTTTTATATTTATAATATCTTAGCAGAAAATTCTCTCAAAAAATTTGCACAGCATTTCTCT
>NZ_JAEMVD010000005.1 GCF_029215975.1 Sulfurimonas sp. SAG-AH-194-C20 | reverse complement strand
AAAACTGTCAAGATACTGAACTAGGTCAAATGGGTATAAACTTAAATATTTTAATTGAGCATACCAGTACTTTAATCAAAGAGATTAACCGTGCTATTACAGATGCTTCACATGGTGAGTTCTCAAATCCTATTTCATCTGATGGTATGGACGGAGAGTTTGTTCTTGCTGTTGATAGTGTTATGGGTAGTATTAACTTTATGCAAGAACAACATGAAAAAGTACTACGAGACACTTTTAACTCACGCCTTAGTGAAAGTAGTAGAAACGTTTCAGAATCCTTAACGGTTATTCAAACAAACCTAAAAACTAACATTGAAAATCTTAAAGATGTTACATCAGCTACTAAATCAGCTGCAGAATTATCTACAAACTCTCGTGAAAACATCATTCAAGCAGTAGAAGAACTTCACAACCTCAATGAGCAAGTAAGCATGAACAATGCAAGTGTTGAAGAGTTAGCAAATCAAACAAATAGCATTACTTCTGTTATAGAACTCATCACCGACATTGCAGACCAGACAAACTTACTCGCATTAAATGCAGCTATCGAAGCGGCACGTGCGGGTGAGCATGGTCGTGGTTTCGCCGTGGTTGCTGATGAAGTTCGTAAACTTGCAGAGAGAACACACAAGGCAACAAGTGAGATTTCAGTGAGTATAAAATCACTCCAGCAAGGGATGAACGAAATTCAAGGCTCATCTGAGACTATGAAAGAGACAGTGGATATGACAACGCAAAAGATAGAAGAGTTCGAACATACTTTAGTAGAACTAAGTGATGGCTCTACTCATATAGTAAACCGTTCTTACCATATGGAAAACAGTATCTTTATAGTACTTGCAAAAATTGACCATATCCTCTACAAAGCACGTACATATAACTCTATTATGTCACTTTCTCCAATTCTTAAAGAGGTTAACTCTCATCAGTGTAACCTTGGAATGTGGTACGATGGAGAAGGAAAGACTAGATTCTCTACTTCAAATTCATACTCTAAAATTGCAGCTCCTCACAAATGTGTACATGATAATGCAAACAATAACCTTGCATTCCTACATAACGATGCCCATAGTGACACCCTCGAAAACTCTGATGTTATTGTAAAAAACTTTGAAAAAATGGAAGAAGCTTCTGAGGAACTTTTCATACTTATGGATACAATGCTTGAAGAAGAGTATACTTTATAAAAAGCACTTCAACCCTTAACATTAGCCTAATATTGATAGTGTAATATATCACTATCAATATATAAAGGTCTATACATGAACTGGCGAGCCAAAAGTGAACACCGTTTAGAGATGATGGGTGAAACCATCACAAAACACCCCAAAAAAATCATTTTACTTGTGCTTTTAGTAAGCATACTTATAATCTCAAACCTTAGATTTATCACCATAGACACTTCTACTGAAGGCTTTTTAAAAGCTAACGATCCTGCCCTCATTCGTTATGAAGCATTTAAAGAACAGTTTGGTCAAGATGAAAAGATTATGGTGATAGTCGAAGCTAAAGATATTTTCTCTATGGCTACTGTGACTAAACTCCAAAAACTACACCATGAATTAGAAAATAATGTCCCTCACTTAAACGACATCACTTCTCTTATAAATGCGAGAAACACTCGTGGAGAGGGAGATAGACTTATAGTAGAAGATCTCTTTGAGAACTTCCCTACAACTAAAGCTGCATTAGAAGAGATCAAAAAAACAGCCCTTAACAATACTATGTATAAAAATCTACTTTATAATGAAGCACATACTTTTACTACTATCATTTTAGAGCCTAGTGCTTATGAGAGTGTTGAGGGTGCTGATGATTTAGACGGTTTTGGTGAAGAGAGTGCTGGTGATGCTGAGTTTTTAAGTGACCCATCTAAAAGTGAAATGGTTCGTTCCGCTGATAAAATAGCCGCTGCGTTTGATAGTGAAGACTTTAATGTTTTTGTAGCAGGTTCTTTAGCTGTAAATGACTACAACAAGCAATCTGTTCAAAAAGATATGCAAAAGTTTGTAAAACTTGTACTCCTTATGATGATGATTTTTCTTTTTGTTGTTTTTCGTCGTATTAGTGCTATCTTTTTACCAATCTTTATCGTTCTTATCTCTCTACTTACTACCATCGGTTTTATGGCAATAGTTGGTACTCCTATCACTATCCCTACTCAGATTTTACCTTCATTTCTTTTAGCCGTTGGTATTGGGGCAGTTGTGCACCTCCTCTCTATGTTTTTTAAACATTTTAATGAACACGGTGATAAAGACAAGGCTATTAGCTACTCTTTAGGTCACTCAGGTCTTGCTATCATTATGACTTCACTTACAACAGCAGCTGGACTCTTTTCTTTCTCTAGCGCAGCTATTGAGCCCATCGCTGCACTTGGAATTTTTGGAGCGCTTGGGGTTCTTGTCGCACTTGTAAATACTATTGTTTTACTTCCTGCACTCTTAGCTGTTTTACCACTCAAACCAAAAGAAGCAGCAGTCCATAAGTCTGCAAAGATGGACAAACTCCTTTTAGGTGTAGCGGACTTTAGTTTTACTCATGCCAAAAAAATAGTAGGACTCAGTGGAGTCATTGCGGCTGTGTTTATCTACCTAGCAACTCAGGTTGCGTTTAAACATGACACACTCTCATGGCAGCCAGATGACTCACCAATCAAAATCTCTACATATAAAGTAGATGAAGCACTTCGTGGTTCAGTCACTATGGAAGTTATCGTAGATACAAAAAAAGAAAATGGTCTTTACAATGCCAAACTACTTCAAACACTAGATGATACAGTGCATCAGATAGAAAAGTTTCACACAGACAAGCACTTTATAGGAAAAGGATGGGGAGTGAGCGATGTGCTTAAAGAGATTCACAGAGCACTTCATGAAAATGACCCTGAGTACTACCGTGTAACAACCAACGATGCACTCATACCACAAGAGTTTTTACTTTTTGAAAACTCAGGAAGTGATGACCTAGAAGATTTTGTAGATGCAAGTATGAGCAAGGCAAGACTTACCTTTAAACTTCCATGGATGGAAGCGAGTGAGTACACGCAAATAAGTGATGAAATTCAAAATATTTTACATGAAAAACTGGGAGATGATGTAGAGATAACAATAACGGGAATGGTTCCACTCTTTCAACGCACTCTCGTAGCAGCGATGGACTCTATGTCTACATCTTATGTGATGGCGTTTATTCTTATCGCTATTATGATGATGATACTTTTAGGAAGTGTGAAAATTGGGCTTACAAGCATGATACCAAATGTTCTGCCTATCATCATTGCACTTGGATTTATGGCTCTAGTTGATATGCCACTTGACCTCTTTACTATGCTTGTTGGTGCTATTGTTATCGGGTTAAGTGTTGATGATACGGTACACTTTTTTCATAACTTCTCAAAGTTTCACCATCAAGGTTACTCTACAAAAGAGTCAGTTGAAATGACTATGGTTGGAACAGGTCGTGCACTTGTTGCGACATCTGTGGTTCTGAGTTTAGGCTTTTTTGTTTACATGTTTGCTAGTTTAAGTAACCTTGTAAACTTTGGTATTTTAGCAGGTGGAGCGATTGTAATTGCCCTACTTTCTAACATTATACTTGGCCCTGCACTACTAACACTTATAACTAAAGATACAAAATAAAGGACATAAAATGATACTCAAAACACTACTTACAACAACACTTCTAGTCTCTTCTCTTGTGGCAATAACTGCACAAGAGATAGCTCAAAATGTAAGCGATAGAGATGAGGGTGATAACATCACTTCAAATATGAAAATGATTTTGATAGATAAGTCTGGAAAAAAAAGAGTTCGTGACCTCAAAGTCTACACAAAAGACAGAGGAACTGATACACTTAAACTCATGTTCTTTTTAACTCCAGCAGATGTAAAAGATACTGCCTTTTTAACTTATGACTATGAAGACTCAAATGCAGATGATGACCAATGGTTATATCTCCCAGCCCTTCAAAAAGTGAAACGTATCGCTTCGAGTGATAAGAGTTCTGCGTTTATGGGAAGTGACTTTACTTATTCTGATATGACTTCTCGTAATGTAGAAGATTATAACTACAAAATCATGAAAGAGACAAAGGCACAAGGGCATAAAGTATGGCAACTCCTTGTTACTCCAAAAACACAAAAAACTGTAGAGGAGACAGGTTATACAAAAAGCATTATGTTTGTTAGACAAGACAATTTTGTTGTTATTCAAGCACTCAACTACATCAAAGCGGGTAATAAACTAAAATACATGATGGTAAAAGACTTAGAACTTATAGATGGTGTTTGGACTGTAAAAGAGATGCAAATGGTTACAAAAAAAGGAAAAAAGACACTGCATAAGTCTGTGTTTAAATTCTCTAACATTAAGTATAACCAAGACTTAGATGAGTCTCTTTTTACGACAAGAACACTCCAACGCGGACTATAAAAATGCAAAAGAAAATCATTAAACTCTCTTTGGCTTGCCTTTTTGTACTCTCTTCACTTCATGCACAAGATGCATTTGAAGAAGACCTTGGTGGTTTTGATACTGAGCAGAGTGGGGGAAGTGACTTAGATGGCTTTGGTGAAGACCTAAATGGTTTTGGAGATGATGAAAGTTTAGATGTACCTGATGTAGCACAAGTACAAGAGAAACCCAGTGCTTATACACTCTTAGGAAATATGGCTTTTAAAATGAACTATGGATATAGAGACCATAAAGTAAAAGCAAACAAGTCTGATGCCCAAGGTGTAGAGTACTCAGGATTTAACCAGGCACAAGTAAGTACTTATCTTCAGTTTGATGCAAAGCTCTCAGATACTTGGAAAATTCGTATAAGTGGCGACGCTTTTTATGATGGAATCTATGACATAAATTCTCAAAATAATTACAACAGTGATATTCTTGACACCTACCAAACGCAGCTGCGTTTTGATGATACCTACATTCAAGGAAGTATCACAAAGGACTTAGATGCAAAAATCGGTCGCCAAATTGTAGTCTGGGGAAAATCAGACAGCATAAGAATCACCGATGTTATCAATCCTCTTGACAATAGACTCCCCGGTTTAACAGACATACAAGACCTGCGTTTAAGTACGACGATGGCAAAGTTTGACTACTACTTAGGTGATTGGAGTTTTTCTGCTATGGCTATTATTGAGAGCAGAATTTTTCTTGAAGCTGCTCCTAGAAGTGAGTACTTTCCTGTTGATAGTATTTTTCCTATCGCCCCTGATCCTTTTGTCCCACTAAATCAGCCCAATAACTCTTTTGAAGATATGCAGTATGCTTTTGCAGCCAACGGTGTCTTTTCTGGATGGGACTTATCTTTTTACGCCGCAGATGTACTCAACTCAAAATGGCATTTAGAAGGAACACTACCAAATGCTTCAAGAGCAGTCTCTAAAATTCAGATGATTGGTAGTGCTTTTAACATTGTGCAAGGGAGTTGGCTTTTTAAGAGTGAAGTAGCTCTCATAGATGGCATAAAATACAACTCAACACTTGATGCTAAACGCAGACTCGATGCACTACTTGGCATCGACTATATGGGCATAAAAGATACAACTTTGTCTTTAGAGTTAGCAAATAGACATATATTTGACTATGAAACACAGATGTCTAGCGTTACTCTTGGGGTAGTTCCTGACTATGTACAAGAAGATGAGTTACAAACTGCCATTCGTGTTACTCGTTCAATGCAAAATGACACACTAAACGCAACTTTACTACTAAGTATGTTTGGTCATAACTGGCAGTATGGTGGATTTTTCAGAGCTTCTTTAGAGTATGATGTAATGGATGCTCTTGTTGTAAATGCTGGAGTTATTGATTATCTCGATACTAGTATAAAGAGTGAAAAACCTTTTATAAATGCAACAAGTAATAATGACAAAATCTTCGCGGATATCACTTATAGTTTTTAAACTTTAAACCTATAAGTGTTCCCTCATCCACTACCGAAGTAGCCCAAATCTCTATCTCCATCACATCGCATAATCTTTTTACAATATCTAGTCCTATCCCATGCCCATTTTTTTGCTCTTTATAGTTTCTATCAAAAATATTTTCTGGTTTTGCTATACCTAAACCACTATCTTGGATATAAAGAGTATGATTTTTTGTATATATTTTTACATGTCCCTCTTTTTTATTATATTTACATGCATTAGATAAAATATTTGAGAGAACTTGTTTGAGTGCATCTGCATGTACTTTTACAAGTAGTTCACTTTTTTGTAACTCTATTTTCACCTCAGGATAGAGTCCTTCTTGTCTGGATACTACATCTTGTACTAAGTCAAAAAGTCTCTCCTCTTTCATTATCATTGTCTCTTCTTGAAGGAGTATTGTAAGGTTATTATGAAGTTCTCCTATCTCTTTTGCACTTGTTTTTATTCTCATCAGTGGTTTTGAATCTTCATCTAGGTTTTTTTCTAAAATTTTTGTGTTTAAAAGTATGGATGTAACGGGTGTGTTTAAGTCGTGAATCAAATCTTTTGAGAAGTTATCTAATGTTGTTATCGCTTCTTGCATCGGTTTTAATGCTCGTCTTGAGAGTAAAAAACTAATAACTCCAAACAAAATCAAAAGGAGAACTTGTACTACAATGATTTTTTTCTTCATACTTGAGAGTTTTAGATGAAAAGCAGTTTTATCTTTATGAACAATATAATACCCACCCTCCCAACTATAAGGAAGATAGGACTCAAAATATTTTTCCCCTATGCTAAAGTTATTTATAGTAAATCCAGGAATTTTCTCGTATGTAACTGTGTGTGTTATACCTTTAGTCTCTAACTCATACTGGTTCATTTTTATTTTTCTAACATGTTCTATCATAGCAAAGTGTTCATTTTTTAACAGAATTTTTCTCTGCTCACCAAAGTAAAAATACCCAGCAGCTAAGATAAGGAGTGCAACACTACCAAAATAGATACTAAAGAACTTCCAAAAGGCAGTTTTTTCATGCTCTAACAAGTCTGTATCCTGTGCCTTTTATAGTCTGTATCTCTAAGCCAACTTTACGTAGTTTGGTGATGTAGACACGAAGTGCTCCCTCACTTGCTTCTTGTTCACGACTCAACTCAAAAAGTAAATCTTCTTTATTTATCGTCGTGTTTATGTTTTTAAAAAAAAGTGCTATGAGTTTTTTCTCTTGTGGGGCGAAAGAGAGAAGTTTTACACCCTCAAAAAGTTCATTTGTAGTTATCTTGTAAAGTAAGTCTTTATACTTTACTTCATTTTCCTGTGTATGAAAATATTTTCTTAGCACCGCCTTTATGCGAACAAGAAGCTCATCAAAATCAAAAGGTTTTTTAAGGTAATCATCTGCACCCACTTCAAAACCTTTAGAGAGTGAAGCGATGTCACTAAGAGAAGTTAAAAAGATACATGGAGTAGTGTTATCTGCATCTCTAAGTAGTTTTAAAAGCTCAAAGCCGTTAAAGTCTGGAACATTTACATCAAACAGCATCAGTTCAAAATTTTGGCTCGAAGTCACATCTAAAACAACTTCACCACGAGTAGCTAAAGTAACTTCGTAGCCTTCTGACTCTAAAAGCTCATATAGAGTATCACCCAGTGTGACATCATCTTCTAAGAGAAGTATTCTAGCCATTATCTTGTGCTATTCCCAGTCATCAAACATAGAGTTTGCATGTTTGTCTTTTTTGTAGCGTTTAGCATTTTTACTCTTATCGAGTTGGTTTGAAGCATACAAAATCGCTTCTTTAATGTTCTCTATGTCTTCCTCAGAGTCTTTATAGCCTATCATCTTTTTGACTAAGATTTGAAGGTCTTTTAACTCACCCTTGTATAAGTCTATCTCATCTATTCGCTTGAGAAGTTTTACAGAGTTGTCTATCTTTTTGTTCATACTTTTATGTGTAAGTTCAGGTGTATTCATCAAAAAAGAGATCATTCCTTTATGAAAACGCTCGAGTGCTCTAATGTAACGAAGTCGATTTGCATTGTTTATCGCTTTTGCAGATGCTGCCATTGTATTCCTATTTAGATATTATAGTTATAATTATACATGAGATTTCTTAGGTTAGAACTTATAGACTATAAGTACCTAAACTCTAACACTTTTGGAGAACAAATTGAAAAAAATTATTTTACTACTACTGCTACTATCTGCTTCACTTTTTGCAGAGCTTAAAAATGCATACATAACACAAGATATGCTAACTTCTAGCCTTCCTATCGTTGACATAAGAACTGTTGGTGAGTGGAAGAGTGAAGGTCTTCTAAAAGATGCTATCCCCATAGAGTTTTTTAATGAAAAAGGGAAGTACAACATAAATGTATTTTTAAAAGAACTAAACGCAAAGGTAGATACTACAAAACCCTTTGCCATCATCTGCCACACAGGCAGTAGAACATCTATGATAGCACCGTGGATGTCACAAAAGTTAAACTATAAAGTCATAAATATTCTAGGCGGTATGGAGTATGCAACGAAGGGTCTCAAGATGAAAGTCTACCCTTACAAAAAGTAGTTATGAAAATTCCTCCATTTGTAAAATTTTTATACTATTTTACAGTGAGAGTTATTATAGTCTTTGCTATTTTGGGGTTTTTAATATTTTTACTCTGGGGTGCACTCTATCTTCTCTTTATTAAATAAAAACTCAAATGCGAACATCCTTTTAGCAGGGATTTTAGCTATCATCATCGGTGTTGGTGTTGCACGCTTTGCTTTTACCTCACTTCTTCCATCTATGCTTGAAGATTATCTCACTGTAACGCAAGCAGGTGTTTTGGCTTCACTAAATTTTGTCGGTTATTTATCAGGTGCACTTTTTTCAGTCTCACTCAAAAACATACAAAAAAAAGTCTTTTACTTTCGTCTAGGAATAGTTCTAAGTATTGTGACCTCACTGATACTTGGAACGACTCAAAACGAAATCATGTGGATTATCTCGCGTATTTTTGCAGGTTTTGGCTCTGCTATGATACTTTTAGTCGGTGCATCTTTAGTGATGCTCAAACTCGACTTAGAAAATAAAACAAAAGCGATGGGAATCCACTTTTCTGGTATCGGTTTTGCCATCGTTATAAGTGAGTTAGTATCCCAAGAAGTTTTAGAGAACAACTCTTGGAGTGATGCTTGGTTAGTTCTCTCTTTTATGGCATTTATATTTTCATTTTATATCTTTCATATTCTCTCCTTTGACAAAGAGACACACAAAGAGGCTCTGCACAAAGAAAGCACAAAGTCTGTTTTTTCTCTCTATGTAGTTTTACTCATACTTGCTTACTTAACAGAAGGTGTTGGCTTTGTAGTTCAAGGTACTTTTTTACCCGAGATAGTAAACTCACTTGAAGGTTTAGAGGGAAGAGGAAACCTAGCATGGCTCATTGTTGGAGTAGCAGGAATCCCCTCTTCCATACTCTGGATGCGTTTAGCCCATAGATTTAACAGTGTAGATGTCATCATCTTTGCCCTCTCACTTCAAGTCATAGGCATACTCTTACCAACACTTAGCTCAAACATATACATAAACCTCTTAAGTGCAGCTCTTTATGGCAGTACTTTCATAGGTCTAGTAGCACTTTTCATGAACCTTGCCGGACAAATCTCCAAACACAATCCAGTCATCCTAATGGGCTCCATGACAGCCGCTTACGGCATAGGTCAAGTAGTGGCACCTCTTTATAGTGTAGCATTAGTAGCTAAGTATGGTGACTTTCACACCACACTTTATCTCACTGCGTTTATAGTTTTTATAGGTGTTGTTTTAATGCTTTTTACAAAGTCACTTAAACCGGCTTAATCTTATTTACCATTGCATAAAGTGTTGGTAGATAAAGTAAGTTCAAAACAGTTCCCCACAATAATCCAAACCCAATAGAGATAGCGATAGGTTGCAAAATAACAGCTTGACCTGTTGCATAAAAGATAAGAGTAAAAAGTCCTAAAAATGTTGTGATACTTGTGATGAGAATAGGTCTAAGTCTATGTTTTGCACGAGTGAAAAACTCTTCGCTATTTCTTGTTCCGTGCAGGAAGTCCAGCATAATAATTCCGTCATTTATTACAACTCCTGCAAGACCGAGTATTCCTATGATAGAGGGCATTGTTAGAGGGATGCCCAGTAGTTTATGTCCTAGAAGTGCTCCTAAAACTGAAAAAGGTATAACACTCATAACCATCAGAACATACTTCACTTTTGAGAAGATGAAAAGTAGTGTTATGAAGATGAGAAACATCGCTAAGAGTAGAGAAGATTTCATATCTGATTTTAGTTGTTTTGACTTCTCTTTTTCTCCTAGTAGGTTTACATCTATTCCCATATTTGCGATAGAGTCTAACATCGGTTGGAGTTGTTCTATAACTTCTTGGGGCGTTATCACTCTCTTGTCTAAGTTAGCAAAAACTGTCTTCACGATAGCACCGTTAAGTTTGTTGATGCTCTCATAGTCTCGTATGGTTGTAATGGTGGCAACATCTGTTAGTTTTACATAACGACCATCATTAAGACTTATGTTAAAGTTAAAAAGTGTCGCTGTTTTATCTTTGTTTATATCCTCTGTTTTTATCTCCATAACGCCACGGTTATTAAAAGTTGTCGATTGGCGTTTCTCTAAAAAGAAGTCACTTAAAACTTTTGAGACAGAAGCTTCACTAAGCCCCAAACTCTCTCCATACGAGTTGATTTTTATTTTGTACTCCATCTTTCCGTACTTAATGTTGTCACTAAAGTTTGCAACACCTTGTATCTTTGCAAGGGCTGATTCTAACTCTTTTATACTCTTTTCTAAGATGACATCTTGACTGCCTGAGAGGTTTATCTGAATGTCACTTCTTATGAGTCCTGGTTTATCTTCTGTCACTCCAAGTTCAAGCATACTGTACTTCTCACGAAAAGGTTCTATGATCTCTTTGAGTCTAGGGGAGAGTTCATATGTCTTTTTATCCCTGCGTTTATCAGGGTCATTAAATACAAAACTGAAGTTGAGAATGGGGTTTATATACTCAGCTATAAAATTCGTATCTTTTCTATCATAAAGCTCTAGGGTGATATAAAAAACATTGTTGTTAAACTCTGTCTCACCTGAAAGACTTCGTCTATATCCTGTTGTCGCCGAGATAGACTTAAGCGAGAACTCTTCACCATGTTTCATTATCTCTGCTTCTATTTTTTTGCTTAATGCAAAAGTCTCTTCTATGGGAGTGTTTATATCTATCTTTGCGGAGACATAGAGGTTGTTGCCATCAAAGTTTGGGAAGAACTGAAACTTCATAGACTTTGCAGTTACGACTGTTAAAAGAGGGACTAAAACTAAAAATGTAAGCAGAAAGGTTTTTTTATAGTGTATGTTAAAAGAGAGTAGTTTTTCATAAAAATTTTGAGCTTTAGTCCAGTCTACAAAGTTGTTACTCTTTTTGAGTAGTTCTCTTGCATGAAGAGGTAAAAAGAAAAAACTCTCTAAAAGTGAGCCTAGAAGTATAAGTACTACAACGATGGGAACGAGTATCAAAAACAGAGCTATCTCTCCATGCATCAAAAACATTGGTAAAAATGCAGCCGCAGTAGTCAGAGTTGCGAGTGAAACAGGAAGCATCATCTCTTTTACTCCCACGATGGAAGCCTCTTTAGCATCCATCCCCTCATCTATATGCCTCTGTATGTTCTCACTCACAACGATGGCATCATCCACAACAATCCCGATGACTATCAAAGCCCCTAATAAAGAGACTATATTGATAGAATAGCCGAGATAATAGACAAATAAAAGACCGATAATAAAAGAAAAAGGAATCCCTAACGCCACGATAAATGCAATACGAAGGTTTATAAGAATATACATAGAAAGAAACACAAGTACTAGTCCAAACATAAGGTTTGAGATGACAGTATCTAAACGTTTTTTTATAGGAATAGAACTATCTTTATAGGTGTTAAAAATTACATCATCATAACTTTTTTGTAACTTCTCAACTTCGGCTATAACAATTTTTGAGAGTTTTAAAGCATCACCCTCTTCGCCTTTTGAGATAACTAAGGTTAGGGTATCATTGTTGTTAAAAGTGGCTAGTGTTGAAGTCTGAGGGTAGAGTATCTCAACCTTTGCCAAGTCTCCTAAACGCACATACTTATCATCTATGTTTAAGATACTCTCCTCCCACTCAGCCGCATCTGTTTTCCCATTAACCGTTGATATAAACGCGAAACTTCCTTTCTCTTCGATGTTCCCGATTGGAAATATGTAAGAGAGATTTCTTATGGCGTTTACTACACTTGAGGGTTTTAAACCATAAGCCAAAATAGCTTCAGAGTTTACTTTTATGGAAACCTCTTCATCAGAATCCCCACGAATAGCTACCTCAGCGATATGTTTTATCTTAGAAAGTTTACTTTTTACGTCTTGTGCTATCTCAGTTAAAGCACCCTGAGAAAGAGTTTTTGAAGAGATAGCAACTCGAATGAGAGGTTTGTTTTTATCTATAAGTGTCGCTGTAGGTTCGAGCATATCAGCGGGTAAGTACTGCTTGGAGAGACTCACAGCATCTTTTACATTATTTAGAGTATTTATCTTATTTTCATTTTCATTTAGAGTAAGTATGATAGTAAATGCACCCGGGGCAATAGTAGCCTCTGTTTTATCTATCCCGCTGATGTTACTCATAGCATCTTCGATATCTCGAACCGCCATTTTGTCCATATTTGCAGCACTAGCCCCAGCGTAAGTCCCACGAACACTTATCTTATCAAGTTCAACTACGGGAAACATCTCTTTTGGGATGTTGATGTAAGCATTGACTCCCATAAAAAGTAAAAAGGCTAAAAGTGCATAGTTTAAGCGGGAGTTGTTTATAAAGTACTGTAAAAAGTTTATCATTTAATATTGTACATTAAAAAGATGTACCGATAACTTTTGATATAATCTCGCATGAATTTAAATAAAAGCATCACAACAAATATCATCGCACTTGCACTAACAGGACTCTCTTTTGTCTTTTTACAACTCCATAATGCCCTACTCTTTACAGGACTTTTTGCCCTCTCCGGTGCATTAACAAACCAACTCGCTATTCATATGTTGTTTGAAAAAGTCCCTCTTCTTTATGGAAGTGGAGTTATTCCTCTGCGTTTTGAAGCCTTTAAAGAGTCCATAAAAAACCTTATGATGACTGAGTTTTTTACTCAAGAGCAGTTAGAGAACTTTTTTGCAAACGAAGAACAAAAAATCAACCTTGAGCCTATCATAGAAGAGACAGACTTCACCCCTGCATTTGATGCACTGAGTAAAACAGTTATGGAGTCATCTTTTGGTGGAATGCTCGGGATGTTTGGGGGAGAAGCTGCACTAGAAAACTTAAGAGAACCATTTGCGAGTAAGATGAGAGCCGCTGTTATAAAAATAGTAAACTCAAATACTTTTAACACTACTATGCAAAAGCACCTTCAAAGTTCAAGCCTCAATGAAGACATGCTTAACTCAATAGAAACAGTAATAGACTCGCGTTTAAATGAGCTCACACCAGAACTCGTAAAAGAGATGGTACAAAAGCTCATAAAAGAGCATCTTGACTGGTTAGTTGTTTGGGGTGGTGTTTTTGGTGGGCTTATAGGACTTATAAGTTCTTTTTTCATCTAAGGGTAAACTTTAACTACTGTACCCTCCATTCTCAAAATTCTCTTCAAACCACTGAGGCATCGCTTTTAGTACAAATGGATACTCTTTTATTAGGTGAAAGATAGTGTCATAAACAACAGTAGCATCTTCTGAAGCATACTTAATCTGTTTATCCGAAAGGACATCTGCTTCCCAGTTTGACACACTTACTTTTTTAGATTTTTGTATATTTTTATTGAGAAACACTTTGGCTACTTTTTTTGCACCTATGCTATTTTTAGATGTAAGTTTAGTCAAAATACCATCAAGGTCAAGTGTACCTTTCATATGGATTTTAAACTCATCATAAAGCGCTTTTTTATCACCTACTAAATTTATCCCGATTTTGACATAGTTTCTATCTCTTATAAAGTCTAAAAGTGGCGTTATATCTTTGATTTTTAGTACTTGTATGAGGTAGCACTCATCTGCGTTTGCTATCTGAATAAGTGATATTTTATTTGCTTTTTCACCTTTTTTAAAGGTAGGTTTTTGCTCACTGTCAAAACCTATAAGTTTTGTTTTTTTCAAAGATTTTATAGCTAATTCTAACTCTTGTACAGTTTGGACTATGACTATTTTTCTATTTCCTGTTGTGTATTCAGATAGAAGATAGTCGTCCTCTGATTTTGGCTCATCTAGTAGTGCAAAGAACTCTGTTATCAACTTCAAAGAGTCTGAGCCATTAGACAAAACTTCACGGAGAGCTTTGTCTAACTCTTGTATAGTTTCCTCTCCAGCAAATTTCTCTATTAAGCCGAGTCGTTTCTCATTTGCTATAAGTCGTATTGCTTTGATTATTCTTTTCCTGCGATGACATCTATCTCTACATCACCACCTATAACTAGATGATCTCCTACAACAATTTTGGCACGTTTTCGCAACTCTGGTTCGCCATTTCTCAGAACATAACCATCTGAAACTATCATTTTTGCTTGTGCGCCACTATCTACTAAGTCTAACACTTTTATAAGTTTAAAAAGTTCTATATATTCATCTTTGAGTTCAAATTGCATCATTATATTAATGTCCTAATTATTTTATTAAAGAAATTATAGCATTTTGGTGCTATAATAGAGATTATGCAGATAGGTTCAAACTCTTTATATAACATCGGTTCAAACTACACAATCAAACTTAACAATAGGCAGACTCTTGTTGTTGAGGATGACCCAGTAGCCAAAGATAGAGCTAAAGCTAAAGAGGCTTCTAATGTAAAAAAGCAAGAAGAAAAAAAAGCTGAGGAAGCTAAAAAGAGTTCTTCTCCCCAAGAGTTAAGCACTGATGAAGAGCGTTTAGTAAAAGACCTTTCCTCTCGAGACAGTGAAGTTAAAGCCCATGAGGCTGCACATCAAGGTGCAGGTGGTGGTTTAGCGGGTGCAGCTTCGTACACATACCAACAAGGTCCCGACGGAAAGATGTATGCCATAGGTGGTGAAGTCTCTATCTCCACACCATCTGGTTCTACTCCCGAAGAAAAACTTAAAAATGCAAGAACACTTGCTTCAGCTGCACTAGCCGCAGGTAATCCTTCTCCACAAGACTTTTCAGTTGCTTCAAGTGCTAGAGTTATGGAGATGCAAGCCCTTCAAGAGATAACAAAAAAATCTCAAGAACAAGAAGCTGGACAAAAGACATATGCAGATGAAGCTTCTTCAAATGAAACTAATCAAGATGAAGAACAGAAGACTCCTAGCCTAGACCTTTCGGCCTAAAAAAGCGTTGAGCTGATTTGCAAAAGATGCTGCATCTTTTTGTCCAAAAGCCTTAGGTCCTTTAGTCATCTCTCCACTCTCACGAATTTTTTCCATTAAGTTTCGCATCGCTAAATACTGTTTTATATTATCCACACTATACAGTTCACCCCGATGATCTATAGCATGAGCATTTTTACTTATCACACGGTCAGCTAGTGGTATGTCTGCGGTTATAACTAAGTCACCCTCCTCCACCATCTCTACTATCTTATGGTCTGCCTCATCTGCTCCAGCTTCTACTATCAGATATGAGACATATTGACTTTTACCAAGGTTTATTTTTTTGTTGGCGACAGCTATTGTTTCTATACCTAAACGCTCGATCT
The DNA here is from genome assembly GCF_029215975.1 of Sulfurimonas sp. SAG-AH-194-C20. Taxonomy (GTDB): domain Bacteria; phylum Campylobacterota; class Campylobacteria; order Campylobacterales; family Sulfurimonadaceae; genus Sulfurimonas. The sequence goes on along the minus strand of NZ_JAEMVD010000005.1, from coordinate 37,011 downwards.
GTTTGAGGAGTATCGGCTTTAGAAGGTTTGGAAAAGCATCACCATCTACATATATTTTAAACATTTATAAGCTCCAGTTTGGCTTTTCTTGAGAGTTTTTTTATGGCATACTCGCGTTTAGAAGCTGAACTTCTGTCCTCGCTATCTTCACTATATACTAACTCAACGGGACGACGAAGTTTTGTATACTTCGCTCCCTTATCTGAGTTATTATGTTCATTAAGGCGGCGTTTTAAATCTGTAGTAATCCCTGTATACAAGGTATTGTCACTGCATTTAAGTATATAAACAAAATAATCCATAACTACCTTTAGGGTTTTTAGAGGTACCCTTTATTCTTTTTAATAAAATTTTACTATAATATCCATTATATAAGGATATATTTTGGCATTTACACTCGATAAAACACTCGTTATTGGTATCTCAGCTACTGCTCTTTTTGATTTGAGTGAGGCAGATAAACTTTATAAAGATGAGTATATTAAACATCCCGATACTGCTATTGAAATGTATCGTGCTTTTATGCTTAAAAATGAAGATGTCGTACTTGATGAAGGCATTGGATTTCCTCTTGTAAAAGTTCTTCTTAACTTAAATAGATACCAAAAAAAGGGAGAGCCACCCCTTGTTGAAGTTGTCATTATGTCAAGGAACTCCCCTGAGACAGGCATTCAAGTTTTAAATACTATCCGTGAACTCAGACTTAATGTTACTCGTTCTGCGTTTACTGCGGGAGAATCTAGTGCTGATTATCTTGAAGCCTTTGATGTTGATCTTTTTCTCACAACAAATGAGAGTGATGCTCAAAAAGTCATAGACCGTGGTGTTTGTGCTTCTGCTGTTTTAAACATACCACCAGAGTACAAATGTGACACTGATGATGAGCAAGTTCGCATCGCGTTTGATGGGGATGCTGTGCTGTTTGATGAAAGTAGTGAACTTGTTTATAAAGAAGAAGGTATAGAAGCTTTTCATAAAAAAGAAAACGCAGCACAAAACACCCCTATGAAAGAGGGACCATTTGCTTCGTTTCTCATAAAGTTAGCTAAACTCCAAGAGAGATTACCTATGAAAATAGAATTTTCACCTGTGCGCATTGCAATTGTCACTGCACGCAATGCCCCCTCTGATTTACGAGTTATAAAAACACTAAGACATTGGGGTGTTTATGTTGATGAAGCATTTTTTCTAGGCGGTTTAGAGAAAAGTAAAATTCTAAAATCTTTTAGAGCACATATTTTCTTTGATGACCAAGACGTGCATCTCAAAAACTCATCTTTAGTGGTACCATCTGGAAAAGTTTTATACCCCTCACACTCAAAACTAAAGCATCAAAGGTAAGTAATGGATAAGCCAAGAATTGTGATAGTTGAAGATGATGATATAACATCACTAAACTTAAATATGTCTCTTCAAAAACAGGGTTATAGTGTCGTTGGAGTGTGTGATAATGCACTTCAAGCAAAGCATAAAATAAGTGTTACTAATCCCGATTTAGTTATTGTTGATATTTCCCTTGATAAGAGTAACGATGGTATAGAACTTGCAAGAGTTATCAGAGATAAGTATAACTTGCCTTTCATATACCTCACTTCATATAGTGATGACAACATTATTGACCAAGCTAAAGAGACAGAGCCTTATGGCTATATCCTCAAGCCTTTTGAGCCAAATGCTCTCCATGCATCTATTCAGATGGCACTGTTTAAGTTTTCTCAAGAAAATAAGCATAAAGAAGACATTCACTTACTTAAAGTAGATAACCTTAACCTCGAAAAGCTCCTTTATGCAAAACGTTCTTCAGATAAACCCATAGTAATATTTGCCCAAGAGTACCACTTAGACATCAGTCTCTCTCAGACTTATTATAAAGATGTCAAGATTAAACTTACAAAAAAAGAAAATGCTTTTTTAAGACTTTTAGTAGCACAGCTTGGAAAAATAGTAAGTTTTGAGCAGGCGATGAACTATGTTTGGGAAGAAAATGGGGCTACTGAAAATAGTGTCAGAACCCTAGTATGGCGTTTGAGAAACAAACTACCGACTGATATTATTCAAAATGCCTCTGGTATTGGCTACTGCATAGAAGAGTAACTTATTCTACTCTTATGCCTGTTAAAAAACTACTCATTTGTATAAAAGATGCTTCATAATCATAACTGGTATCTTTATTTTCCGCCATTATTTCTATTTCACTTGCACAGTTTTGCATTAGTTCTATTCTAAAGTTTGCACTTGAACCTTTGATAGAGTGTGCACTAAGTGCTATCTTCTCATAGTCCTTTATCTGTATCAGTTTTAAAAGCTCTGGCATTACTTTTTTCATTTTCTTGAGGTAAAGCTTTAAGAGGGTAAGTACTTCATCTTCACTTAACATCAAAGTTTCCATTAGAGCTTTACTATCCAAACCTATGATTTTTTCTTTAACAAGCTTTTGTGCTTGTATCGGTATGGAATAATGTTTAGTATCAGTTTTTAAGTAAGAAGTAAAAACTCTTTCTAACTCTTTAAGAACTAAAGGTTTGACTAAAAACTCATCAAAACCACTCAAAAGCCCCCTCTCTTTTGCACCTTTAAGTACATTAGCAGTAAGTGCAGATATAGGTGTGTGAGGGATACCTTCACTCTCTTCATAGAGTAAAATCTTTTCTAATGTCTCATTTCCATTCATAACTGGCATCTGTTCATCTAGTAGCACTAAATCATACTTTTTAATTTTATACAGAGAAAGTGCCTCGAGTCCATTAGTTACCATATCAAATGTAAGCCCATATTTTTGTAAAAGTATTTTTATGAGTTCTTGATTTGCTTCATTATCCTCTGCTACGAGAATATGTCCTTTGAACTTAATGGAAACACTTTTTGCATACTCTATGCTCTCTAAAGGTTTTAGTATTTCGTTAAATTTTGTATGGATTTTTGCACAGTACAGAGGAAAACACATAGTACTAACATTTAAGTGTTTCTCATAAGTGTCATACTCTTTACTCATCAAAACTATAAATTTATCTTGACTATTGGCTATAAATTCTTGCATACTATGATTATTTTCATCGTGGACTAATACACCAAGGTCAAAGACACCATCAAAGTTTTCTACTATGCTAATATTCATATTAAACATTTGTGAATAACGAAGAAATGATTCATGCTTAACAGTAAGTTTCGCATCTTTTACTAACATATGTATTTTAAGTTTTTGGAATTCTTCTATGTTTTCAATATATACACAATAGTCACTCTGTGTTTTAACAGGTATTTTTACAATGAACCTACTTCCAAGCTCTAAAGATGAAGTTGCCTCGATAGTACCTCCCATTTTTTCTACTAGCTGACTACAGATAGAGAGTCCTAAACCTGTACCCTTAGTATGCTCGTGATGCCTTGACTCAGCCTGTGAAAAAGCAGAAAATATTTTACTCAAGTCTGCTTTATTAATTCCTATTCCACTATCTTTGACACTGATTTTCAATATCTCATCTACATATGAGCCTTCAACTTCTATTAGCCCGTCTTGTGGTGTAAATTTTATAGCATTACTTAAGAGGTTTGAAAGAATTTGCTTGATTCTCAAAGCATCTCCATAAAGTTCTACTGGTATTTTTGGATTTATAAAAGAACTTATAGTAATGTTTTTTGCATTAGCATTTGCTACAAAAAGTTCCATAGTATGACTTAACTCTTCATGTAAAGAAAATACTTTTTCTTCTATGCTAAACTCACCACTACGAAGTTTTGAAAAGTCAAGTATATCACTAATTAAACTTAAAAGATTTTTCCCACTAATATGAATAATATCAAGATAATTACGATGTTTTTTACTAAGGTCATCATCCAAAAGTAGATTTACAAATCCTAAAATTGCATTGAGTGGTGTTCTTATTTCATGAGACATATTGGAGAAAAAGTACTCTTTTGCCTGACCCGCTTGGAGTGCCTCTTGTTTTGCATCTATAAGTTTTTGAAAAATAGTGTCGGTGTAAAACTTGAGAATACCTTTAAAATTTTCATCAAAAATATAAGATATTTCATCAAAAAGTTCTTTAGAGTTAAGTTTCGCATCATAAGAGAAGTCAACCATGGAACGGCGAAAATGCGAACATATCGCAAAAAGTTCATCTGCACTTATCTCACGTTTTTTAAAGTAAGTTAGCAGTTCTTGCATTACAGGACAGTTTCCAACCTCAACCTCACCTGAGATAACACCCATAAAATAGTCAAAGACACCACTAGCATACTTGTTTAAAAAGTAGTCTCTATCTATGTCATGTAAAACTAGTATCTCTTTTGGCACACGGTAGGAGACCCACTGCAACAAAATACTATCTTTTGCCTCAACAAAAGTACTATGTGATGCAGTTAAAGATGTGAGTTTTTCTTTCATTTTTACTCTTTATTTAAGAATTTTACTGATTATCTCAAAACTGTTTTTAGAAAGGTCCTTTGTTGAGAGAACTCGTTCTAACTCTTTTTTCATCAGCTCTTTATTTACTCTGTTCATTTTAGTGTAGATTTTAAATGCACCTGCCAAGCCTGAAGCCATCTGTGCATTTATCTTGTCTATCTCTATAATTTTATCACACACAAAAGAGTAACCATATCCATCTTTTGCATGAAAGTGTTTATAGTTTCTTGCGAAAACACCTATGAGTGAGCGAACAAGGTTTGGTACTTTTTCATCGTAAACCTCATCATTTTGGAGGGCTTGAACACGGTCAAGTGTTCCCTCTCTATGTGATGATGCTAAAATTGCGAAGTACTTGTTCATAACAAGTGTCTGGTCTTTATACTTAGAGTAAAAGTCGGCATGAGCTACTGACGCGAACTCAGGATGAGTATTTTCAAGTATATCTAGTGCTACAACTCTGTCACTCATACTTTGTGATTCTTCATATTGTTTTTTTGCTAAAAGTGCATTTTTTTCTGTTTCATTTGCACTCAATATACGAAGTAGTCTATTTTTCAGGCTGCGTTTACCCATATTTAAGCTATCTAACTCAGCATCTGTTTGATGATGTGCTTTATATAGTGCAAGAAGTTCTTCTTCGTATGTAAGAGCTAAATGTTTTGCTAGTTTCTCTTTAGCTTCATATATCGGTTCAAAATCCACTTCTTTTTGTCTCTGCATAAGAGTAGAAACGGATGGTAGTTCTAAAAGGAGTGCCTTATACGAGAGGTCTGTATCTAAACTCAAGAGTTTGCCAAATGACTCTGTAAACGCAGGGTTTATAGGAGAACCTTTCATCATAGACTCTATTGTCTCTATAGCAAATGCTTGTGTTGCCTCATACTTGATAAAACTGTTTGTATCATGCTCTATCAAAAATGCAAACTCTACATTCTCTTGTTCTATTATGATAGGAGCTGTAAAATCTCTGTTGATAGAAAGCACTGGTTTTTCATCCAAGTCTTTATAAACAAAAGTCTCTGTGTCTTTAGAGATAATGAGCATCTCATTTACAACTTCTTTACCTTGAACATCAAGAAGAGCTATCTTTAAAGGGTAGTAAAAAGGTTTTTGAGCAGTTCCATCTACTGTATTTGGTACAGTCTGAGTAAGTGTTAAAGAGTAAGTTTCATTAGAAAAATGCTCAGTTACAGAAAGTTTTGGTGTTCCACTCTGGTGATACCAGTTTTTAAATGCGGTCAAGTCCACTCCAGAAGTCTTAGACATTGCCCAAAGAAAATCATCCGTAGTTACTGCCTGTCCATCAAAACTCTCAAAGTATAAGTCTGTCGCTTTTCTATAGTTCTCATCACCTAAAAGTGTGTGAATCATTCGTATAACTTCTGCACCTTTTTCATACACAGTTGCTGTGTAAAAGTTGTTCATGCTTATGTAAGACTTTGGCTGGATTGGGTGAGAGGTAGGTGAAGCATCTTCAACAAACTGGCGTTCGCGAAGTGACTTGACATCTTCTATTCGTTGTACTTCTTTAGAGTTTAAATCCGCGCTAAAACATTGGTCACGAAAGACTGTTAGTCCTTCTTTTAGTGTAAGCTGAAACCAATCTCTACAAGTGATACGGTTTCCTGTCCAGTTATGGAAATACTCATGTGCTATAACTGACTGTATACCCATAAAGTTTACATCACTAGCCGTATCTGCATCTGCTAAAACATAAGCGGAGTTAAAGATGTTTAGACCTTTGTTTTCCATCGCTCCCATGTTAAAACTATCTACGGCTACTATATTATAAATCTCTAAGTCATACTCACGACCATATTTTTCTTCATCCCAAGTCATAGCCTCTTTGAGGGACTTCATGGCATGGTGACATTTAGACTCATTCCCTTTGTCGCAGTAGATATTTAACTCTACGTTCTCACCAGAAGCTGTCGTAAACGCATCACTTATGCTTCCCAAATCTCCTGCTACTAAAGCAAAAAGGTATGATGGTTTTTTATGTGGGTCAAGCCAAGTAACAGAGTGTCGTCCATCATCTAAGTTAGTACTCTCTTTTTTATTACCATTACTTAAAAGTACAGGGTACTTACTCTTATCTGCTATAACTGTTGTCGTAAAAACACTCATAACATCAGGACGGTCTAAGTATGGAGTTATACGGCGAAAACCTTCAGGTTCGTTTTGAGTACAGAAAATATCACCTGACTTGTAAAGTCCTTCTAGTTCTGTATTGTTTTGTGGGTAAATTTTATTGATTATTTTTATGCTAAACGCAGCGGGAACATTAAGTATAGTTAAGCTCTCGCTCTCTATGATATAACGACTATCATCTAACTCTAAACCGTTGATATAAAGAGAGACTAACTCAAGATCTATACTATCAAGTCTTAAGTGCTTCTCAGCTTCATCACTCTTTTGTATCTTCATGCTAGAAGTAACCACTGCATACTCTTCAAACAAGTCAAACTCTAAGTTTATATTCTCAATACTAAAGGCTGGTTTTGTGTAGTTGTGTAGGTATATCTCTTTTATTTCACTCATGTATTCTCTTTATATTATTTTTTTCAATTATAGTACATTATAACAAAATCAAAACAACTACTTTACATACTAAACTTAAACTCTTTTAGAACTCTCAAAAACACCTCATCAAGAGGAGCTTGGATTACAAGACTCTCCTCTGTATACAGGTGTTTAACTTCTAAACGCAGAGCATGAAGCATTAGTCTATGCATCTCATACCTCTCTCTAACAAACTTATTATGCTCCCCTCTTCCATATTTAGTGTCACCTAAAAGATGATGGTTTATATGTTTCATATGTCGACGAAGCTGATGTTTCCGTCCTGTTCGAGGTTTTAACTCAACTAGTGAGTAACGTACTGTGTCATATCTGCCTACTTTAGCATCTATCTCAACTTGTCCTAAACATCTAAACGCAGTACTTGCCTCTTTAGCTTCTTGTGTCTTACTTTTATCTCTGTCGCTTATCTTGTCAAGTTTTTCAAGGAGTGCATGTTCTATCACACCTTCTTCTGCTACATACCCTCGCCCAATGGCAATATATGTCTTCTCAATTGCATGAGAAGAGAACTGCTCACTCATAAGTTTTGCAGTGTGAGAATCAAGTGCAAAGAGTAAAACCCCTGATGTTGGTTTATCGAGTCTATGAATGGGATAGACCCATTTCCCTATCTGCTTACTCAGTATTTTCATAGCAAAATATATCTCATGTTTGTCTATCATAGACTTATGTACAAGTAATCCTGTCGGTTTATTTATGGCTACTAAATACTCATCTTTATAAAGTATCTCTAGTTCATAGTTTTCAAACATTTTGCACCTTTTAGTCTTTCTTAACATCTATAGATAGATGAAGCATATACTCTAAAAAGTATAGTTAAGAATTAGCTGTATTCTATCCCAATCAAAGTCTGTTTTACTTATGCTTTTAGCATCTTCTTGCGTTGCATATATACAAGCAATCAAAAAATCTTTATCGACATGATACTCCAAAGTAATATCTTGCTCTTTTACATGGTATGTAGTGTTTTTAAAGTCTCCATTTGCATATAAAAAACTAAAATTTTGTGTTTCATATGTGAGTCCATATACCAAAGCATCAGTATCTTCATCTTGGATAATGTCATCAAGTATCATAGTGTCCATACTTGTAAAAAGTGTCCCGCCACCGAGACCACTAAAACTATGTTTTCCTTGCTGAGTCAAGGCTTTATCATAAGCTATATTTAAACCGACACCATAAGCTATAAACTCAAACAAGCCACCATAGATTAATGTCTCAACACCACTATTTTCAAGCTCTTTTTGATCTAAGTATTGTACCATAGTATGAATCGCAAAATCTTCGTTAAAGTCATAAGCGAAACCTCCATCGATGTAGAGAGAGTCTGTCTCCCCCGTTATGTTATAAAACCAAGCATTAAACTCTAACGTTTCATCATAACTTACCCCGATTAGCTTAGTACCATTTGTACCTGCACTTACCCATCCATCATCAAGACCTGCATCATAACCCTGCCAAGAGTTTAAATATCCAGTCATAAACTCAAATCCATTTAAGTTATATGTTAAAAGATAAGCTTCAAAACTATTTTTATTCATTCGTATTTCATCACTATCTGCAAGAGGAGTGTCTATAACTTGTCTTCCTAAGCGAATGTTAAAATCTTCATAAACATAATTTAAATAAGCCTCACCGAGTTCTGTGTAAGAGCCATTTGAAGAGGATATTTCAGGATTTTGCACACTACCACTTCCCGTAGCGATGCCTACATCATGAGAAGTAAACACTGATACTGCTGCATTAAAGCCATTAAATTCACCAAGTTCATACTTAATAATAGCACCTACAGCAGTTGTGTAAGTATCTTGTTTATTTTTGTAGTCATAAGGAGCATACAAAGCCTTTAATTGTCCACTTACTTTTGTTTCTAAAAACATCTTTTTAAAACTGTTTACATTTGTCACTGCTTTATCTTCAAACTGTGTTAGGTTATCTATCGCCTTTCTTGGAGAGTGTATTCTCTCTCTTTTTGTATCGTTGTTATCTATCGATATGTGAGCATATATATTTGTTGTTAGAAGTGCCAAAAAAAGTGCACTTTTTATTGTTCTTGTCATAATCTATCCTGTTATATTTATATGGGGTTTATTAAGTCTAAATTATGATGAGGGAGGAGAGTTTATCTGTAGTCTAAGTGGTTTTCCACTTAAAGTACAAACTGAAGAGACATCGGCATATATCTTTTGCAGAGATACATAGGCTTGTATCGCTGCTAATGAAAAGTAGTTTTTTCCAAAACCTTTAGGAATATGCATAGTCTCTCTCGAATTTTTTCGCAATTATAGCGTGAGAAAATTTATTGTGTTATAATTTTACTTAAACTTTAAAAGAATCAAGGTGAAAATCCTTAGCTCTCCCGGAACTGTAAGCTACATTTGTGTAGTCAAGCCAGATCGATTAAAGTATAAAACATTAACTAAGCAACGGGTTATTTGCTAGATTGACATAAGTAAATAGAGTATTGCTTCTTACAATTAAGGAGAATATGATGAATCAAACAATAGGTGCCAAAAGCACAACACAAACACTCTCAAAAACGACAATGGCTTTTGTAACTGTATCAGTAGGAATTGTACTAGTTTATTTAGTAGCACTCTCTTCACCAATGCAACTTCACAATGCCGCACATGATGTAAGACACACTTCGGCTTTTCCATGTCACTAAAACAGATTTTTTATACAGTACTTTTAACAGGTTTTATAGGGAGTGGGATTTTTACACTGCTTCAATCTTTTAGTAGTATTCCTCTTATTTTACATGCAGAACAGTTTGAAGACGGCAAACTTATAAACTATGTAAACAACAATGAAGTAAAAATTAGTGATACACATGAAGCAGAGGAAGAAGAGGCCTGGGCACCAGCAGATGGAGCACAAAGACTCTTTTTTACATTTGTTACAAACTTTGTTCTAGCTATGGGTTTTACATTTTTACTCTGTGGCGTTTACCTTTATCTCCAAGAACTTACTGTATTTAAAGGCATGCTTGTAGGTGCGGTAGGATACATGAGCTTTTTTTTCCTACCAAGTATCGGTCTTACACCTGAACTACCTGGAACATTAGCCGCAAGTTTAGAGTCTCGTCAAATATGGTGGGTCTCAACAGTTCTTGCTTCTCTAGTAGGCTTTGGAGTTTTGTATTTTAGTAAAAATATTCTCTATAAAGCCTTAGCAGTAGTCGTGATACTTGCACCACATATAGTGGGTGCGCCACATCCAGAGTTTCATGCAGGAACAGCTCCTCTTGAACTTTTTGAGACATTTGTACAGACTAGTTTTGTTATAAATGCTATTTTTTGGCTCTCTTTAGGAGCTATCAGTGCATCTTTTTATAAGAAGTTCGCACCACAGTATATTTAAATTAATTAAAAGGATAAACATATGCATATAGAAGCAGGTGTAGTAGATGGAGCAAAAATGCTCCTTAGTTATGGAACAGCAGCAGCTGTATTTGGTGCTACTGCAAAGGTGGCGTTTGACAACATGAGAGAAAATGGAATCATTTCACTTCTTTTAAAAAGTATTATCGCAACTATCGTAGTATTCTTTTGTTTTGAGGTTTTACCCCATTATCCTATTGGTGTAAGTGAAGTTCACCTTATTTTAGGTACAACTATATTTTTAGTATTTGGACTTGCTCCAGCAGCTATTGGATTAGCACTTGGTTTAGCTATTCAAGGATTATTTTTTGCACAGTTTGACCTGCCACAGTACGGTATAAATGTTACAACACTTCTTGCAAGTATGATGATTTTGGATATGGCTATGAAAAAAATAGTTCCTGCTAAAACAGCTTATAAAGATATCACATATTCTCAGATGTTAAAGATGTCACTAGTATGGGAAGGTGCAGTTGTTTCATGGGTTGCATTTTGGGCATTTTACGGTCAAGGATTTAGTGTAACGAATATAGAAAATGTAGCTACTTTTGGCGGTGCTTACATGGGTGTAGTTTTACTTGAACCACTTGTAGACATGGCAGTTTTAACAGCTGTAAAAGCATTTCACAAAACAGATGAATGTACAACTATTTTATTTGACAAAAGACTCTGTAAAGCTTCCGCTTAACAGTGCTCTACCTCACAGTGTGAATCCTCAAACTCTATAGATGAGTGCTTGATTGAGTAAGTTGCTTTTAACTTACTCTTTAACTCTTTTTTTACACTCTCTAAGTTATTTACATTTTCTAAAACCACATGTGCTTCTAGTGCATTATGATGCTCGTCGAGTTGCCACAGGTGTAAATGATGTACGTTTACCACCCCTTGAGTCTCTTGCATAATTTTTAATACATCTTCTGAGTTTATATCTTTTGGTGCACCTTGCATAAGTATGTTTATCACACTTGGTAGCATTGTGTAGGCTTGATACAGTACATACGATGCAATGAGTAAGGTAAGAAAAGTGTCTACAAAATACCACTGATACTTTAAAATAAGGATACCTGCTATTATTACAGCTAAAGAAGCAAGGGCATCAGAGACATTGTGTAAAAATGCGACTCGTAAATTCATACTACCCTTAGAGACAGAGTATGTTAAGAATGCAGTTACAACATCTATAACTAAAGCGACACTCGCGACTATAATAACCATCCACCCCTCTATGACTTGAGGCTCATTTAAACGCCAAAATGCTTCATAAATAAGATACAAACCAACAAGAACAAGAGTTATAAGGTTTGTAAACGCAGCGATGACTTCTGCACGCTTGTATCCAAAGGTCATATAAGCATCATGTTCTTTAACACTTATCTTTTGTGCGATAAGTGCGATAACTAAAGAGATAGCATCACTAAGGTTGTGAAGGGCATCTGCGATAAGAGCGAGACTACCAGAGATAACGCCACCAATGATTTGAGCAAATGTTAAGGCGATATTTATAACTATCGCCCATATAAGCCTTGAAGACTTTATATCTGTTGAGACATGATGCTGGTGTTCGTGAGCCATATTACATTCCTAGTTTTTTTATCTCTACAGCTATTGCATCTTTAAATATCTCTCTTACTTCTGTTTGACCTAAGAAGTTAAACTTAGCATCTGTGTTTACAGCTGCAACGATGTCTGCGTTTGCATACTCTGCAACCTCATCAGCAATCTCTCGCATATCTTTATCGTAATGGTTTCCACTTACAAGGAGTACTGGGATAATGTTGACTTTTATATCCATACTTCCTTTTGTGATTTTTAAAATCTGGCGTTTGATGGCATCATTTATAGCAAAAAATGGAAATTCACCTTCAAGTGAACAAGTAAGGTTTCTCTCATTTATAAGCTCTAAAAACTTCGCTGTGTAGCGAACTGACTCTAAACCTGCTAGGTTTAAAACAGGTACACCATGAATGATGTAGAGGTTTATGGACTCTGGAGTATTTTCTCTGATTTTTACATCTAAAGTATTTAAGTAGTTTGAAGTCTCTTTTGTTTTTGTAAGGAGTGCATTTGTGTAGCGAATGTTTGCAAGTGAGAACTGACGGAATCCTTTTACCATTCGAATGAGAACTTCATGCTCATCAGTCGGAAAGATGTTTACACTTACAACGATGTAGCGTTTATACCCTTCCATATCGACATCAGCCATCACTTGTGGTAAGTTTTTATAGACCTTACCCTCTTTAGCGAGTCCTTTTATAACCATTTTTGAGCTAAACGCAGTAAAAACAGGAATCTCGGGAAATGACTCTTTTACATACGCTTCAAAGTCAAAGTATTTATCTTGTTCTATCACTGAACCAAAGCACGAGAGAATTATTGCAGTCTCTTTGTTATAATGTCTGTATCGTTTCATAAATTATCCATAAAAATTAAATTATCTAATTATAGGCCAAGTATCATGAAAAAAGCATTAGTCATCTCAGCAATCGCATCTAACCAAGGAAAAACACTCCTAACGATGGCACTTTTACATCACTACAAAGAACGAGTAAGACCTTTTAAATGTGGTCCTGACTTCATAGACCCACAGTTTCATGAAAAAACAGCAGGTATTCCATCAGTTAACTTAGATGGCTACATGATGAATCAGGAACAACTTACATGGATTTTCAATATGTATATGGACAAAGAGGTGGCTATTTTAGAGGGTGTTATGGGCTACTATGATGGTATGGATAAGGGAGCATCAGCTTATGATGTCGCTCGTACTTTAGATGTAGCATCCCTTCTTATCTTAGATGCAGGGGGGAGTTACATAACCATAGCGGCAGTCCTCAAAGGTATGAAAGAATTTAGAAGTGACAATACCATTAAAGCAGTGGTGCTAAATAAAGTCTCCTCACAAATGCACTACGACTTAGTAAAAAAGCACCTTCAAGCTGAATGCCCAGAGATAAAAGTATGTGGATGGATACAAAAAGGCTTAAAAGCTCTTAGTAGCACACACCTAGGACTTGACTTAAAAGAGTTAGAGGGGGAAAGGATAGAAGAAGTCACAAAAGATGTCTTAGAGCATATAAACTTAGAACTAATAGAGTCTGTTATGAGTCTCTCTAATACAAAAAAAACTAATACCTATCCTTTTGAAACTATAGAAAAAAAAGATGAAGTCTGCATTCTAGTCAAAGATAAAAACTTCTCTTTTGTCTATCATGACAACTTAGAGTACCTCCGTGAACTCTATACAGAAGTCATTTTGATAGACTCTACTAAAGATGAAAGTATCCCAATAAATGCAGATATAGTAATCATCCCTGGTGGTTATGTAGAAACGCAGGATGCTTACGAGAGAGTAAAGAATAGTTCTAGTTTTAGAGACTCTTTAATAAATCATGCCAAGGAAAAAGAAGTCTATGCGGAGTGTGCAGGACTAATCTACCTTGGAGAATCCTGCGATGAAAAAAAGATGAGTGGAATCTTACCTATAAGTTTTGAGTTGACGACTAAACGCGAGCGACTTGGTTACTATAAGTGTGAGATAGATGGTGAGATAAAAAAAGGACATGCTTTTCACTACTCACGAATAAAAGAAGCACCTAAAACCGAAATAAAACTCTATAAAGTCAGTAAAAAAATGGCTAAAGATGGTGGATATAAACAAGATAAAGTTTTTGGAACTTACCTACATAGCATGTGGCGTCTAGGTGGATTTATAAACTAGAAACACACTCTTTAAGTAGTTTTTCGCTCTCCCAACCAAGAGTTTTTAACTCACTCTCATCGTAAAACTCATCAACATAACCTACACAAAGATAAGCGATAAGTCGAGTATGCTTTTTCGCGTTTATAGTCTCTAAAACTTTTGTCTCATTAAGTATACTCACCCAACCTACTCCAATGTTTAAGGCTCTAGCCATAAGCCACATGTTTTGCACAGCACAAACAACAGAGTACTCACCCATTTTTTGCATACTCGTCATACCTAAAACTTCTTCCTCATTAGGCTCATATAAAACTGCTAAGTTAATAGGTGCTTCTTTTATACCTTCGAGTTTGAGCTGTTCATACAAACTTCTGTCTTTAAAAATAACTTTTGCTTTTTCATTTTCGCCTGTAAAATTTTGACTGATAATCTCTTTTGTAGCCTCATCTTTAATAATGACAAATTTCCAAGGTTGAGAGTAGCCAACAGAAGGAGCTGATATACCCGCTTCTAAAATCATATCTAACTTTTCATCTTCGATTTTCGTGCTTATAAATCTATTGCCACGGACATCGCGTCTAGCTTTTATAATGTTTAAGAGTTTATGGGCATCGCTAATTGTAAAGTTCATACGAAATTATACTATGATATAATCTAATCTATAAAAACTTAACAATTAATCTGGAATATTTATGGAATTTAAACAACTTGAACCACCGATAAACATAGGCGATGAAATAAGTCTGAGATCATTTGAAATGATTCATGCAGAAGCAGTTACATACGAAGGTTTTGCTCGTTTTGATGATAATGAGAGAGCTTTAGTTGAGCGTCTTATCCACACGACAACTTGTTTTGACCAAGTTATAGACAACATCTACTTTAGTGACAATGCTATGCTCAAACTAAAAGACCTCCTTGAGCGAAAAGCAAAGCTAATAGTAGATACGAATATGATTCGTTCTGGACTTTCTCAGTTCTACCTTGACAAGTATGAAAATGAAGTAATCTGTTATGTAAATGAGCCTAAAGTTTTTGAGATGGCTAAAGTTAACAAAACAACACGTTCATATGCCGCAGTAGAATTAGCCATAGAAAAGTTCAAAGATGAGCCTATGGTTTTAGCATGTGGAAATGCTCCAACATACATCTATGCCGCGATAAATGCTCTTATAAAACATAACATTAACCTAGATAATGTCATCCTTTTACTCTTTCCTGTTGGTTTTGTAAATGTAGTTGAGTCTAAGAAATATGGCCGTGAGTTTATGGAACACTTCGGATGTGAAGGTGTCATTTTAGAGGGTCGATATGGTGCTTCAACTATGGTTGTAGCAGCACTTCATGCCGCATATAGACTCATAAAAGATTACGATAGCGAGTTTGGAAAGTACAATGGCAAGTAGCCTAATAAACTCTCATGCAAGTTCTCAGTATGGAGAAAACCCCGTAAAAAAAGGTGAAGTCCGTCTCAACGAAATGGGCAGTGAAGTTGTTGAGGGTTACACGTGTAAACCAAAAGACTACGACCCCAACCGTGCCATAATGCACTACAAAACTCTTTTACTTCTTTGTGATGATGAACGCTGTGGTAAAGCAGGTAAAGATAACCGTGCCGCACACCTAAGAGAGATCATCAAAGATATGGGTCTCAACAAGGGTGAAAATCGTATAAAGATAAGTAGAACAGGCTGTTATGGTGCATGTAGATTTCGTCAAGTGTGCCAAGTAACAGAAAACACTCAAGCAAATGGAAATGAAAAAAACAATGCTATATGGCTAAAACACACACATCAGTTTAGCGATGATCAGTGGAAAGACATCTTTACTAAACTAAGTGAAGATACAGTTCTTACAGAGGAACTTGATAGTGAAGTTTTTATACCTATGAAAGTGTATGAATAGCCAAATAATATGTCAGAAAAACTTCGCTCAGGATACACAACAGGGACACATGCAACTGCGATTTTAGTAGCGAGTTTAACTGAGTACTTTGAGCAAAATATAGTTGATACTTTGGAGGTAACACTTCCTAAAGATGTAAAAGCAACTATTGAAGTGACACGAGAGAGTTTCTCTTTTTTTAGCACTATAAAAGTTGATAATGATGACATAGATGTTACGAAGGGTGCAAAGATATCAGTTGAAGTACAAGAAGAAGAACCAAGAGGTTTAAAAGAGCAGACACCATCTCTTTTAGAAGTTGGTGAGTTTAGTCTGAGTGTATGGGCTGGTGATGGTGTGGGAGTTGTGACAAAAAAAGGTCTTAAAATCACTCCAAACCATCCAGCTATAAATCCAGTTCCCCTCTCTATGATGCAAGAAAACATCACAAATATAGTGACTTCAAAAAAGAGACATCTTCATGCAGTTTTTTGTGTACAAGATGGAGAGATAATAGCTCGTGATACTGCAAACTCAAAAGTTGGTGTGATTGGTGGCATCAGTATACTAGGAACTCGGGGCATAGTAAAACCTGTCTCAGCTAGTGCTTACATAGACTCTGTGGAGACTGAGATAGATGTCAGTGCTGCACAAACACAAGAGTATATTGTTTTTACCCTTGGAAATACAGCCCTTGATTATGCCAAAGATTTGTATGATGAGACAAGCATAGTAGAGATAGGGAACTTTGTATATGACGCGAGTGAGAGACTTAAAAAACACTCATTTAAAAAAGTCATATTTGTCACAAGTGTTGCCAAAATGTGTAAGGTCGCACAGGGTTTTAAAAACACTCATAATAAATTTGGAACGATTGACTTTGTGATGGTAAGAGAATGGCTAGAAAAAGACTTAGGATTTACTCTTCTTGATGAAGAGTTTTTAACTCTAAAAGCTGTACTTCAGACCATAAAAGAAGAGCAAACAGAACCTTTTGTAAAACTACTTGGACAAAAATCAGCGCTAATGTTTCAAAAATGGTTTAAAGAGTTGGATATAGATACAAAAGAGTTAGAAATAGCAACAATACATGGTAAAAACATAATAATAGAGGAGTTAAAATGGTAACAATTGCAGGTTCAGGAATGGGTGCATACAACTTTGATAATGTAAATCTCGATTTTTCAAAGTATGAGATGATTTTTTGCGATCAAAATTATGAGACAAGTTTAACTAATGTCACAAAAGGCAATTTTAAAGTCGTAAAAGAGGCTATTTTAGCAAACTTAGATAAAGAGATGCTCTACATAGTGAGTGGTTCTCCTACTTTTTTCTCAGGGGCAATTTTAATCCTCAATGTACTTAAATGCGAAAATATAGCATTTAAAATCATAGATAACACCTCTTCGCTTAACTATATGCTAGCTCATGAGGGAGTCAGTCTAGTCAAAACTGGCATAGTTACTCTTCATGGAAAAAGTGGTGTAGATTTAGAGAATTTTTTAGTAAAAGAGCATACATTTATCATCTGTGATGATGAAACTCCTGCTGTTTTAGAGGATGCGATGGCTCATTTAGATGAGAATGATGTGACTATCACCTTAGGTGAACAGTTTAGATATGAGTCAGAGTCATTTAAAACTGTTACACTCAAAGAACTTCAAGCAAGACCACCAAAGATGCCCTACTCTCTACTCATAAAGAGAAACTTCAAGCCTCTGCCAAATATCTCTAGTGAAGATTCTATTGAGCATGAAAATGGGATGATTACAAAAAGCTATAAACGCCATGTAAGCCTTCAAAACTTAGACTTACAGCCAAATATGCTTCTTTGGGATGTTGGTGCTGGAAGCGGTAGTATCAGTATAGATGGATACAAACGTTACAAGATTCGTAGTATCATGTTTGAGAAAAATGAGAAACGAGCCAAAATGGTGCTAAATTCCCTTAAAACTCATAAAATAATCGATGCAAAACTCTACATAGGTGAAGCGAGTATAGACTATAAAACTGAGACAAGTACACCTGAGCGAATATTTGTTGGTGGTGGTGGAGATAAGGTTATAAGTGAAATCGATTATCTTTATGAGCGTTTAGCAGAAGGTGGACTCATGGTTGCGAACTTTGTCACGCTACAACACCTCACAACTGCGATAAACACTCTTAAAAAAGCAAAAATTGCCTTTGATATAAAAAGTGTAAGTCTTACTACTTATAAAATGAGCCTACTTATGCCAGAACCAGAGAGAGTTATGCATCAAATAATAGTAAAAAAAGAGAGTACTAATGGTTAAATTTGTCGGAGCAGGTCCTGGGGATCCTGAACTTATAACGGTTAAAGGTATGAAAGCCTTGCAGGAGGCTGAAGTTGTTTTATACACAGGTTCATTAGTGCCTCAAGAACTTCTTACTTGGTGCACAGACGAGTGTATCATCGATAACTCTGCAGATATGAGTTATGAGGATATATTTTCGTTTATCAAGAAGTATAGTGATAAAAAGTTTGTGCGTTTACACACTGGAGATAGTTCTCTTTACTCTACTACAGCAAAACAAGTTGAGTTTTTAAGAAATGAAGGTATAGAGTTTCAAGTTATTCCTGGTGTTACTGCTGCGTTTGGAGCAGCTGCAGCTGTCGGAATTGAGTATACTATTCCTGGTGTTTCTCAAACGCTTATAATCTCTAGAGTTGAAGGGAGAACACCAAATCCTGAGAGTCTAGAACAACTACTCTCAAACAAGAACTCATCTTTTGCTTTTTATCTCTCTATCAGTCTTATAGAAAAGTTAAAAACAACGGCTTTTGCACTTGGGTACCTTAAAGATACCCCTTGTTGGGTAGTTGAGCGTGCTACTTGGGCAGAAGAAAAGATTTATAAAGGTACTATTTCGGACATACAAAAGCAGGTCTCTCACATAAAAGGTGTAGCCCTCATAATGTTTGGAGAATACCTCAACCAACAAGCAACTGTTGAGTCTCACCTTTATGCAAATAAGTATAAAAAAGAGGGCGAGAGAAAATCCAAAGCACTTTAAGGAAAAAAATGAAAATAGCGATAGCAACAATCAATGACCCTAGTTTAAACGCAGCAAAAAAGCTCCTTCCACACTTATCATCTCATGAGTGTCATGTTTTCAATAAGTCTCAAGACCATGAAGAGATGGGAGCTAAGTTTTACATCTACAAAAAAGTAGATGACATTATGCCAACAGCTTGGGCTGAGTTTGATGCTATTATCTTCATTATGGCGACAGGTGCAGTTATACGAAAAATCGCACCGCATTTAAAAGACAAAGCTACTGATCCTGCTGTTATCATCATGACACTTGATTTAAAGAGAATCATTCCTCTACTATCAGGTCATTTAGGTGGAGCAAATGAGCTTGCAGTAGAGATAACATCGAAGATAAAAGATTGTGTAAACTTTGTAACAACGGCAAGTGATCAGATAAAAGTACTTGCGTTTGATATGTTCGCTAAGAAAAGTGGATTTAGTATCTCCCACTTAAAATCACTCGCAGTAGTATCAAACGCCATCATCAACAAGAAGCAGGTGCAAGTTGTTACTTACCCTTGTATGGTTGAACTTGTTAAATCTTTTGAGGGTTACAAAGAAGAAAATTTTGTCTTTATCTCTCCTGATGATTTTGAGAATTTTAGAGAGGATATACCTAGTGTTTACATCACTCCACAAAAACTGCCAAACTCAGACTTACAAATCCATCCAGATGAGATAACTCTAGGGCTTGGCATGAACCGTGATACTCCAGTGCATGAGATTACAAACGCAGTGAAGAGGTTTTGTTATGAGCATGGGCTAGATATGTCACAAGTGACAAAACTTGCTAGTTTTACTGCCAAATCTGATGAAGTAGGACTTTTAGAGTATGCGCAACAAACGGGAATTGACTTAGAGTTCTTTGACGAAGAAGCTATAAATGCACTGACTCAGGACTTCTCTCCATCTCAAGCAACAAAGTTTTTTAACATTAAAGGTGTGAGTGAACCAGCATCACTTTTAGCAAGTAAAAACAAAACTCTCTTTTTAAGTAAAAGAATTTATGGTGCAGTAACAGTAGCTGCTTCGTTTTAAAAAATAACATTTAAGGAATTAGAACTTATGGGAAAATTAACTTTAGTATCAACAGGTGCAGGTGGTAATCGTTACCTAACAAATGAAGCTATAAACGCGATAAGAGAAGCTGACTTAATCGTAGCCTATACAAAGTATGCAAAAGATTTACCTGAGTTAGTTGCAGACAAAGAGGTTTTTACTACTCCTATGACAAAAGAGATAGAGAGAGTACAGCATGCCATTGATGAGGCTGAAAAGGGTCGTACAGTAGCCTTGCTTAGCAATGGTGATGCAAATGTTTATGCCATGGGTTCACTCGTTGTAGAGCTTTTAGATACATACGATATGTGGGATAAGATAGAGTACTCTGCTCTACCAGGGATTAGTTCTGTTTTAGCACTTGCGTCTGAAGTTGGAGCACCTTTAAGCCAAGACTTCTGTCTAATATCACTCTCAGATAGACTTACAGCCGCTGAGCTTATTCAAAAGCGTATTCGTTTTGCAATTGAGGCAGATTTTGTTATCTCTATATATAATCCTAAGAGTAAGAGTCGTTTAGCACCTTACCAAGGTATGCTAGACCAACTTAAAGGTGTAGAAAAAAGCCGTGTTGTAATCATCGCTCGTGATTTAGGAAGACCTGATCAGATGATAAAAATCACAACTGCAGAGGAACTTATAAAAGCAGGAACAGCAAACACAGATGTAAATATGTCTACAACACTGCTCATAGGAAACTCAACTACAAAACTTACAAAAGATGGTCGTGTTTTAACACCTCGTGGGTACCTTAATAAGTATGAGTTAGATGGAAAACAAAAAGGAGAGTGGACGAAGGTAAATTAAGTCACTATCGTAGACTATACTTTTTTAACTATTCCATGTGTGGCAACATAATTATTATGATTTTTATTGTACATATACAACTCCGTATTGCCTCTGGCCTGTGAAGATGAGCGCTTATGGTAAAGATGAAATTCATTGGCAACAAACTTACAAGATTTAACTTTTAGTCCTATCGCTTCTAAACGCCATTGAATATCTGTATCACTCGCCACAGCAGCATCTCCAAGCTCTTCATTAAAGCCGTTTATTTTTAACATGTCTTCTTTAAAGCAAGAAAAATTACATCCAACTAAAGCCAACTTCTTCTTTCTATTTTTTAGAAATAAATTATATATTAAAGAGTTAGGTGCAAAACTAAATCCTTCTTCGGAATGTTTTTCTAGAGCATCTTTTTTTATATTAAAATACTTTATAAAAAAGTTCTTCTCCAAATCCAAAGCAAGTAATTTGTTACTTCTTAACATTGCAGAGTACTTCGGTCCAAGATTAACTCTTTTTCCACCGAGAAAATATTTATTCTCAGCTAGTTTAACATGGTACTCAATAAATGTTGAGTAAGGAATACAATCACCATCAATGAAGATTAAATACTTTCCTGTTGAAACTCGTATTGCATTGTTTTGGGACATAGATTTTCTAATACCATTATCTTCTTGTGTAGCATGAATAATGTGAAAAGAAATCTCTTTTAAACTCTCTATATATTCTCTCATATCACTGCTTTCACCATCTTCTGCAACTATTAATTCAAAATTTTTATATGTTTGTAGCTTTAAGTTTTCTACAATTAGCTTTAGTGCCTCGATGTCTTTATAAACTGCAACTACTAAACTTACTTTCAAATCACTCATTTTAATCCTCTTCTAGTCTTAAATATTCTCAAAATGAGATAATTACGAACCAAGTAAAATTATACCTTTTTCAAACTCACTTGGAGCTAAAACAGGAGTAAAATAGTTACTATAGATAGCATAATAAAAAGTGTAATAAGAAGCAATATTTTACTAGTCTTGATAGATCTATATGTTATACTCTAATTAATAGATTAACTTAAACCTTAGGAAAATAATGAGAGTAGCAGTAATTGTAAAAAGTCTTCAAATCGGTGGTATGGAAAGAGCAGCTATTAATCTAGCCAATACTTTCCTAAATGAAGGTCACGAAACTCATTTAATATATTTCAAAACAAAGAAGCAAGTTCTTTCTCCAAGCGAGCTCGTGAAAGTTCATCATTTTAAATTAGAGTATATTCTTAAACTTACAGTTATTGGTGCTATTTTAAATATTTTTGCAAAAATTATGAATGCTTTAGTCCGTCATAGTTATTTTTATTTTCAAGGTCACCTACTTACTCCTATTTTCAAGCATAAGCTCAAAAAACTAGAAGAAGAGTATGGGAAATTTGACTTGGTTATAGTTAGAGGACAAGGTACTTTTGAAATGATTTGGGCTTATAATAATGATAATCTTATTCTACAACAAGTAAATATTCTCAGAACATCACATTCACTTTTAAATGATTTTTTTCAAAGAACAATTTTTTCAGGTAAACATATTGTATGCAATGCACCAAGTGTTTTCAAAGAACTAGTCAAGGATTTTAAAATTAGTGGTGTTAGACAAAAAAGTCTCAAAGTGATTCCCAGTCCAATACATCCTATCTCTATTATCTCAAAAAGTGAAGAGTATAAGCCTGATATAAATGAAAAATATATCATTAATATCGGTAGACTAGTACCGGTAAAGAATCTCTCTTTTCTTTTAGACGCATATGCATATGCTAGATACAATTTGTCCCTAACACATAAACTTGTTATCGTTGGAAGTGGTAACCTTAGAAGTGCTTTACAAAAGCAAGCTATGTTATTAAATATTTCAGAATTTGTACACTTTACAGGGTCTCTTTCTAACCCCTATCCATGGTTAAGATGTGCAGACCTTTTTGTCTTCAGCTCCAAAAATGAAGGCTTACCAAATGTACTTCTTGAATCATTAGCTTGTAAAACAAATATAGTCTCTACTCGAGGTAGAGGTGGGACAATCGATATAATGAGTGGAGACTTACTCAATAACCTAACAAGTTTTAATACACAAGAATTTGCTAAAAAAATTATAGAAGTATTGGCCTCACAAAAAAAAATAAACTTTGAAAAACATTTAGAAGAATATTCACCGACATATGTAGTTCAAGAATATAATAAATTTATTATCAAACGCTAGACTTTTTGAAAAAAAATTCATCTCAAATGAAGATTTAAACATAAGTTTATAAGGACATCACACAATGAAAAGAACACTTTTATTTTATACCCTAAAAGTAATTGGGAAATTATTACTTCTAAGATATTAAGTGTTTTGGGGAAATATATGTACAAGAGAAAAAGCCTTTAGTCTTCATGATTCACATATAAAAAACCATTATCAAAGTAGATATTCTCCTAGTAATTATAAACATATATGAAAGACAACTTTATCTTCTTTGCACAAAGTTTATAAAAAGTGTCATATATCGTTTTACTTTTCCTATCTTAGAAGGTGTTATTTTTGCATCTTTTAAGTACATGTTTTCAAATGTATAAAAATCACCTTCACCTAAACTACTAGTATCCATCCCAATTTTAGGACGCATTAAAATCTCAGTAGTTTTTACTTCACCTCTAGGGTTAATAGGTTTGATAACAAGTGCTTCATCCCCTAAACACAGAGCCTTTTTCACCTCGGCACTAGCAGCACTAAAAGAGGTAACTCCTGCTATTACCTCACAAGACTCATACACAGAAATATTTTTCTCTTTTATAATGTCAAGAAGATAATAAATACTCGAATAAATCCCAGCATCTCCAAGGGTTACAAAACAAACAGTAGAGTCTTCACCACAAGCTCTCAAAACGATGTCAGCTTCATCTTCCCAGTCTTGAGGGTTAAATCGCATTGGGGAGTACACAGGAACTATGTTTTTCTCTATGCCAAGTATCTCTAAGGCCTCAGAAACTATCTTATATGTGATAGATTTAGTAAAACTTTTATCTTCACTTTTTGTAGGGACACAGATAGTATCACATGATTTAAAAGCATTCAATGCTTTGAGTGTTAGTAGTTCTACATCACCGGGTCCTAAAGAGACCATATATAATTTTTGATTCATTAACGACTCTCAAACCATTGTAATTTTTCTCGTAGTTTCACAACTTCACCTATAACTATAAGGGCCGGAGTTGCTAAACCTTTTGACTTTTGAGTGATATCTTCAAGTGTACCCACAACTACTTTTTGTTCAGGAGTTGTACCTCTTGATATGACAGCAACGGGATACTCTTTTGGTTTACCAAGTGAAAGTAGTTTTTCACAAATGATGTCTATGTTTTTAAGTCCCATCAAAAAGACAATAGTATCATCACTTTTTAAATCATTCCAGTTTATGTTTGAGCTATCTTTATCCGCAGATATATGCCCCGTTACGACTTTAAACGCAGTAGATATACCGCGATGTGTAACAGGTATACCTGCATAAGCTGGAACACTGATAGCAGAACTTATACCTGGGATAATTTCAAATGCTACATTTTTATCTTTTAGAAAAAGTGCTTCTTCGCCACCCCGACCAAAGACAAAAGGGTCACCACCTTTGAGCCGAACTATATTATCATGCTTGAGTGAAGCTTTAAAAAGTATCTCATTTATCTCATTTTGAGGGATGGTATGTTTTGCATCTTCTTTTCCTACATACAAAAACTCACAGCCATCTTTTACTTCTTTAAGTATTTCTGCGTTTGCAAGTCTATCATAGATGATAATATCTGCTTTTTGAATCATACGAAGTGCTTTAACAGTAAGCAGGTCTAAGTCACCAGGACCGGCACCTGTAAGGTAAACTCTACCCATCACGTTTAGTCGTTTTTCTTTTCTTCTTAGTAACTTTTATTTGTTTTCTTGTTGTTGGAACACTTGATGTGTTTTTATTATACTGGCGTTCTTTTTTACCAGTAGGACGTTTATGCTCTGCTTTGAGTTTTACTTCTTGTACATCTTTACGTCTGATGGTAGGATCAGGCTCAAAGCCTTCTACTGTTTCTTGAGGTATCTTTTGCCCGATAAGTTTTTCTATATCTCTAATGTCATACTTTTCATAAATATCTATGAGTGAGATAGCCTCACCTTTGCGACCAGCACGACCAGTTCGACCAACACGATGCACATAATCTTCAGGAACAGAAGGCAGTTCGTAGTTTATAACATAAGGCAAGTGTTCAATGTCTAGTCCACGAGAAGCGATGTCAGTTGCGACAAGAACTCTAAACGCACCCTCTTTGAACTGAGTAAGAGTTTTTAAACGATTTGCTTTTGTTTTATCCCCATGAAGAACTCCACATTTAAGTCCATCTTTTTTTAGCTCTATAAAAAGATCATCTGCACTCTTTTTTGTACGAGTAAAGACAAGAACTTGAGGATAATTTCTTGAGCCAATGATGTAGGCTAAAAGTTCAGCCTTACGAGCTGTATCTACTAAGTATGCTATTTGGTTAATAGTATCAACTGTTGTGTTTTTCTTTGCAGTTTCTATAAATGCAGGTTTTGTGAGGATAAGTTTAGAGAGTTTACGCACCTTTTCACTATATGTTGCAGAAAAGAGTAAAGACTGATGGCGTTTAGGTAACAGTGGGTGAATTTTTCGTATATCTTTTGTAAAACCCATATCTAACATTCTATCTGCTTCATCAAGAACAAATGTTTCAACATCTTTAAGACTAAGACCACTCTCAGTATGCTCCATCAAACGCCCTGGTGTAGCAATGACTATATCTACACCCTCTTTAAGTTGTACTTTTTGTTTCTCTAAATCTTTACCACCAACTAAAATCATGATTTTAATCTTCATATTTTTAGCATATTTTTCTAAGTCTTCAAAAATTTGAATACTTAGCTCACGAGTAGGAGAGAGAATCACAACACGAACACCCTTTCCTTCAAGTGGTTTACGCAAACGCTGAAGTATAGGTAGTCCAAATGCTGCAGTCTTTCCAGTACCTGTTTGAGCCGTTGCAAAAATGTCACTTTTAGCTAAAACTAATGGAATGGCTCGTGTTTGCACCATAGTGGGATTTTCATATCCCATATCCTTGATTGCACTGAGCAGTGGCTTAATAATTCCTAGTTTTTCAAATGACATAATCTACCTTCTTTTTATATATGGAATTTTACCATAGTTTTCAAGCTTTAAACTCTCTCCAATTATTATATTGTGATACTTTTGTGATATAATTCCGAAAAACATTTTCTAGGTATATTATAAATTTGAATTTTCTCACTAAACAGCTACATAAACTTCTAAGAATTGGAGTCAGTTCAACAGACTCTAAAGCATTACAACTGAAAAAAACTTCCATTACAATGGTTCCCCTGATTATCGCTCCTATTGGGTTTATTTGGTCTTTCATATACTTTGGACTGGGTCAACTTCTCTCTGCATCCATACCAATGTTTTATGCACTAGTATCAGCTTTAACTCTTATTTACTTTAAAAGAACGAAAAACATACACTTTGTTCAGAAGTCACAAATGTCACTTATTTTAATTCTTCCATTTCTTTTGATGTGGTCTTTGGGTGGGTTTACACAGAGTAGTTATATTTTTATATGGGCATTTTATGCACCAATTACTGCTCTTATTCATGACAAAGGAGCTAAATCTCTCTACTGGCTTTACTCTTTTGTCTCTCTTGTGGTTTTATCCGCTATTTTAGATAGTTGGTTTATGCAAATCACTCATTTTGAAATGTCTCACTTTGCGGTGGAAATTTTTTTTATTTTAAATATTAGTGTAGCTTTATCAGGAATATACTTTCTGATTCGCTATTTTATCCAAGTAAAAGATAAAAATGCTGATACACAACTACAGATGAAACATGATGCTCTTTTAAGCAAGATACAAGAACTTGATGACAACATCTCATATCTTCAAAGTTATAAAGCGAATATTGATAACAACTTAATAGTTACGAAAACCGATATTGATGGAACAATCACATTTGCAAATGACAATTTTTACAACATAACAGGTTTCAGTGCTGAAGAAATTATTGGGAACAACCATAATATCGTAAGAAACCCCCATACGCCCAGTGAACTATTTGAAGAGCTTTGGCAAAAAATTCTCAGTAAAAAAACATGGCATGGAAGACTTCAAAATACAAGAAAAGATGGATCCGCATATTGGGTAGACACAACTATCTCTCCTATTTTAAATAAAGATAATGAAATAGTAGAGTTTATCGCCATTCGTCACGATATAACTAAACTTATGCAACACCAAGATGAGTTAACTAACCTTCTTTACATTGACACAGGTACTGGTCTTAAAAACAGAAATGCACTTATTAAAGATATTAAAACAGACACAAAGTTATCAGCAATTTTAATAAATATAGATAACTTTAGTCATATAAATAATCTATATGGTGAAAATTTTGGAGATACAGTACTACTTGAATTTAGCACTTTTATATACAGTAACTTTTCATTGGACACACAGATGAGCCTCTATCGCTTAAGTGGTGATGAGTTTATCCTTATATCTTCAAGTAACACTCTAACACAATCTTATGCATATGCCCAAGACCTTCTTGATAAATGTACAAACACAAGCATAATGATTGATGAACAAGAAATTTCTTTAAATATTACGATTGGAATCTCTTTTGAAAACAATAAGCAACTTATCACTACTACACATATGGCAATCATTGCAGCAAGAAAAGAAGCACTGTCCATTAAAATATATACTGAAAAGCTCTCTTTAAATAATGAGTATGAAAATAATATTAAGTGGATAAAAGAGATTAAAGATGCTATTTCAGATGATAGAATCACAATGTTTTATCAGAAAATCATTGATAACAATGACCCAAAACAGAGAAAATATGAAGCTCTTATTCGCCTTATAGATAAAAAGGGAAATATTATTACCCCGCATTTTTTCTTAGAAATCTCTAAAAAAGCAAAACTCTATAAGCAACTCACAAAAATTGTAATAAACAAAGTGTTTGAAGATTTTAAAGATAATGATTATGATTTCTCTTTTAACATCACTATTGATGATATACTAGATGAAGAGATAAATAAGCATATTATATATACACTAGAGAAGTATGATATTTCACAACGTGTTATTTTTGAAATCGTTGAGAGTGAAAGTATAGATAACTTTGATGCTGTTGAGGACTTCATTACTATGGTTAAAAAATATGGCTGTCGAATTTCTATTGATGATTTTGGTACAGGGTATTCTAACTTTGAACACTTAATGCGTTTACAGGCTGACTATATCAAAATAGATGGAAGTATCATAAAAGAGATTACTACAAACAAACGCTCAGAACTCATAACTTCAGTAATAGTTGCTTTTGCGAAAGAGATGAATATTGAGACTATTGCTGAGTTTGTTGAGACTAAAGAAATAAATGACAAACTCATAAAACTCGGAGTAAACAAATCTCAAGGCTATTACTTTGACAAACCTCAGCCTTTTTTAGAGAAAAAAGAGCTATAATTCTAAAAAACTACATTAAGAATTATAATTATGCTAAGAAAAGCCCTTAAAAAAACCACACAAAGCGATAAACTCAAAGCTTTTATAAAAAAATCAAAAATACCTCCAGAATTTTTACAAGCTAACCGAAAAATGATAAGTCGGGGTGTATTCCTAGGGATTTTTATAGCTTTTATTCCTATGCCTATGCAGATGGCATTAGTCTTGGCTTTCATGCCAGTCTTTAGGTTTAATGTCCCCATCGCTCTTGCTATGTGTTGGTTAAGCAATCCTTTTACTATGCCTCCTATGTACTATATGGAGTACTTAACAGGTTCATTTTTTATAGGAAGTGAGATTAGTGATGTTGCGATGAGTATAGAGTGGTTTAAAGAGAATCTTGATGATATTTTTATTCCTCTTTATCTAGGAACTTTTTTCTTCTCTGTTATTGGTTCTTTAAGTGCTTTTTGGGCAGTAAATCATTTTTGGAAAAAGTCTGTTAACAAAGACAAGAAGAAGCATAGGCATCATCGTTAGAGAAGTCTTTATGCTTTTTTCAAACTCCAAATGATAAATCCAAGACCTACAAGAAAAAATGGTATGCTTAAAGCTTGACCTGTACTCATCATCAAAAAAGAAGTATCATAGTCAGCCTGTTTTACCTTCACAAACTCTACAAGGAAACGTGCAAAAAAGACAAGTGTTAGGAAAATTCCAAACATCATACCCGGCTTCACCTTTGCCTTTGAAAACTTGTAAATACTAAAAAGTAATATAAAAATAGCTAGGTAAGAAAAAGCTTCATAAAGCTGTGCAGGATGACGAGGTAAGCTGTCTACTTTAGTAAAAACTACTGCCCATGAAACATCGCTAGGTAGTCCTACAATCTCAGAGTTCATAAAGTTACCCATACGTACCAAAAATCCAAAAAGTGCCGTAGGAACGATGAGTCTGTCTACAAGCCATAAAAAATCCATCTTATACTTTTTAGAACCAAAGTACAAGGCTAAAATAGCACCAAGCCCTCCGCCATGAGAAGCAAGACCACCCTCCCATACAGCGAATATTTTCAAAGGGTGTGCAAGATAAAATGCAGGGTCATAAAAGAGACAATGTCCAAGTCTAGCACCCACTACAATACCTACAACAGTGTAAAGAAAAAGTGGCTCTAATACAGCTTCATCTTTTCCTTCAAGTTTAAAAGCCCATTTCATAAACTCTAAACCTAAAAGGATAGAAGCAGCAAATAAAATCCCATACCAAAAAACAGTAAAAGGACCAAGAGAGAAAGCTATCGGACTAGCACTCCATACAAAGTACTCCATTATGCTTTAAGAGCCTCTGCGATTAGCTCTATAGGGTTTTTAAAGACTGTCTTACTCTCTACTCCCATAGAGTTGTTTATCTGCATACGACAAGCTGAACACTCAGCAGAGACAATCTCTGCTCCCGTTTGCTTTATCATAGCAGCTTTGGGAATTCCCGCAGCTTTTGCGAAGTGATACTTTTCAGTCTGCATAGTAATCCCACCAAATCCACAACAAGCATTTGGATCACTCATCTCTACGATGTTATAATTTTTTCTTACTAAATTACGAGGCTCTTCATAAATACCCTGCATTTTTCTTGCATGACAGGGATCATGATATGTTACTATTTTAGGTATCTGTTTTTTTGAAGAAAGTAGTGCTTCAAGTTGAGTGTTGTGCTGTAACCATTCAGTTGCCATATGTACTTTTGTCATGATAGCTTTTGCACGAGCTTTCCACTCTGGTTGGTCATGAAAATAGTGTTCATAGTCTATTTTCAACATCGCAGAACAAGTGGCTTCTGGTACGATAATAGCCTCAACATCCTTGCTAAAAGACTCAAAGTACTCAATGTTAAACTTCGCATTTGAATCAACAGTATCAAAATCTCCAGTAAAGTAAGCAGGAGCAGAACAACACTTTTGACTTTTCGCTAAGAAGGCATCTATCTCAAGAGCTTCGAGTATCTCTAAAAGTGAATCACCTACATCTCTAAAGTTATAGTTCGCTAAACAACCTATAAATATCGCGACCTTGCGTTTAGACCCGTTGTCAATATTTTCAGGGTGTGCATTTAAAAATGAAGTCTTTCGTAAACTTGGCATTAGTCTATCTGTTTTAATGATAGGTAGATTAAAACGCGAGTGCATAGAGTCTATGTCACCTTTTATCTTAAATCCACAAGTCTGAAATGCCCAACCGAGTTTAAACGCAATGTCATTTAACCAACGATGACGAAGCAGTAAAAAGAAAGCTCTCTTATACCAAGCGATACCAAACTTTTGTGCTATGTCTGAGCGAACTTGTTCTATTATCATGTCCACCGGAAGGTCTTTTGGACAAACCTCAACACAGTTAGTACATAAAAAACATGACTCAAAAATATCTTTTGCATTTTTATCTAGTTCTAAATACCCACGCTTGTAAGCACCAAGCAAATCAATAAAACCACGAGGACTCGTTACCTCATCTGCGTTTACATTATGAATGGTACAGACAGGTATACACTTTCCACACTTTACACAATCATCTTGAATTGTCTCAAAACTAAATATATCTTCTATCATTTTGCTCATATTTACACCGTTTTTGAAAAAGTTTTTTTACTAACACTGTGTTGATACTTATAAGTATCAAACACCATCGCAATATTTTTAACTAAAAGTGTTCCTGTTTGAGAACACTCTATTTTACTCTCATCCATAATTATCAAACCATTTTCTACGAACGGTTTTAAAGTTATAATCGCATCTGCAAAGTATCTACTGAATTCTACCCCAAATTGCTTATCAAATCTTTTAATATCTAACTTAAAATTACTCATAAGCTTCATTCGAAAGCATATCTTTTTAAGGCTGCACCATCTTTAGTAGTGTATCCTTGAAAGTTTCTCTGAAATTCGCCTTTTTCTATCGCTGTAAAAAGCTCATATTCAGGTTTTGCAAAGTGATCCATTCCTATCATTTTATAGCCATTTTTGTTAAAGAGTCTATAGTGTACTGCATGATAGAGAACAGGGCTCTACCACTAAAGTGCATCTGAATCACTTCACGTTTAAGATACTCCATATAATACAGCACATTATCCTCTTTAAAGGTAAACACAACACTACAGCCTGGGTAAGAAGTATATCTCGACCCCGGTTTTGAGTATTTTAAATATTTCGCATAATCTAGTTCCATATTTTCTTGTGCTACTGATATTTTATGCATCAAATTCTCCAGCTAAACGCTGATAAACTTCTGAACTTTTCAGTAGTTCTTTATGTGTTCCACTTGCGACAATGGCACCTTTTTGCATAACAAGTATCTTATCTGCATGCTCAATAGTACTAAGTCTATGGGCAATTGTTATTGTTATTTTATCTTTTGTGTACTCATCTAACGCCATCTGAATACGCTTTTCACTCTCGTTATCAAGAGCCGATGTTGCCTCATCAAAGAGAATAAGAGAAGAGTGTTTATAAATCGCACGAGCTATTGCAACACGTTGACGCTGTCCACCTGAAAGATTACTTCCAGCTTCACTCATAAGTGTATGTATACCATTTTCTAGTGAGTCCACAAAGACACTTGCATCAGCTAAACGCAGAGCATCATATACTTTTTCCTCATCTATCTCTTGACCATAAGCAACATTAGAAGCTAAAGTGTCTTGAAAGATGTAGATACGTTGAGATACTAATGAAATATGATGCTTGAGTGACTCCCCTCTAAACTCTTTTATATCAGTTCCGTTTACAGAGATATATCCACTATCAGGGTCGTAAAAACGTAGAAGCATATTTATAAAAGTAGATTTTCCACCTCCACTATCCCCAACTAAAGCGATATTCTCACCACTTTTAATAGTGATGTTTATATTATTAAGTGCGTAAGCATCTTCATAACTAAGCATTACCTCATTAAAACAAATCTTTTTAATATCTTCTTTGAGTTCTTTATCCCCATCAACTATTTTACTTTTTGTATCAAGTATGTCAAAGACACGCTCACTTGCTGCAACTGCATCTTGAACTTTAGAGTAGATAGAGCCTATACGGCGAATAGGTTGAAAAACAAGCCCAACTGCTGTTAAAAATGCAGTAAACTCACCCACACTCATCTTGCCATCGTAAACCTCACGACCACCTATGAAGATAACAGCAGCTAAACCTAAAGCCCCAATGATTTCCATAAATGGGGAAACTATCTCACCTACATAAACTGATTTCATATTTATCTTAAAAAACTGCCAGTTTTGAACACTAAAACGCTCAACTTCATACTTCTCAGTTGCATTTGCTTTAATAATCTCAGAGTTGTTAAAAACTTCTGTTAAACGAGTTACTACATCTGCATTTTTTGCTTGAGAACGGTGTGAGTATTTTTTAAGTTTTTTTGCGATGAGAACAAGTGGATAGATGATAAGTGGCATAACAACAAGTGCATAAAATGCAAGATGCGGGTTTAAGTATGTGACATATGAAATCAGGGCAACAACAGTTAGAGACTCTCGAAATAGCTCAGGAAGCATGTTTGATACAAAGTACTGAATCCGGTTAATATCATTTGTAATACGAGAGATAAGTTCTCCACTACGATTAATGTATAAAAACTCCATATCAAGCGAGATAATTTTCGCTAAAAGTATCTCTCTAAATCGTGTTACAACATGCAAACCAATATAGAGCATATATACAGACTGAATATAACGCCCAATGGCTTTTATAAAATAGATACCAATAAGCCCAAGAGGAATAAAAGCAAGCATCTCCTCTTTCTTTGAGATAAACAGATCATCCATAAGTGGTTTCATAATCTGAGCAGTAGCTATAGTAGCACTCACAGTCAAAATAATACCAATAAAAACAAAGAAGTACTGTAGCTTGTACTCTTTAAGATAAGGCAAGTAACGTTTTAAAATTTTTTTCACATATTCTCTTTTATTAATTCTATAATGTAATTCTATAATGTAATTCTATAATAATTTAGCTGATAGAATGTCAACAAAACTACATAACTTTTTTTTTAGTAAATTTTTGATAAGATATAGTTTCATTTAATTAAGGATTTCCATGAATATACTTGTTTTATTTTCAAACCGATTTATCAAGGTTTTTGCAAACATTTTAAAAGCTTTTAGTTATATTTTTCATTTTATTTTTCCAAAAAAACGCTTTATAATTCCTCTTCATGTAGAACCATTTTTTGTAACTAAACAGGAGCATACAATTCCTAAAATCATCTGGCAGACAAACTACACAAATGTAGTTACACTGCCTGTTTACCTTAACTATTTGTGCAATAGACTTTTTTGTCTTGACTATGAGTATAACTATGTAAGCACAGAAGATAGAGAGCTTTTTTTAAAGGAGAACGCTTCAAAAGAGGCTTATGAAGCATTTATGAAATTAACAAACGGTGCAACTCAGGCAGACTTTTGGAGACTTTTTACACTAAACCATAATGGAGGAATCTATTTAGATATAGATGCTCATGTAGTTTGGCCTCTCTCGAAAATCATAAAAAAAGATGATAAAGAACTCTTTATCCGTACAAAACACGGGACTATGAACAACTATTTTATAGCAAGTGCTCCAAACAGTCTCATCTTAGATAAAGCTCTAAAAATCATAGTAGACAACATACAAAACAAGAGAATAGAAGATGGTGTTTTTAGCCTAACAGGACCTACTGTTCTTAATCAAGCCATAGCAGACACACCCGTTAATAATCGACTCTATAAATACACTGCGATTCAAGGTAGTTTTACAAATGAGTATTTTCAGTACATAGATAAACCAAAAGGCAAATGGATACATGCAGATAGAGAGTCTCTTCTTAGAGATTAGTAATAATCTCTACTAGTTTAGGAAATTGCACCTTATTTGAAAAAAGCACATTACTCTTTTTTTGTCCTTCTTGTGCTAAACTCTTTTTCAAGGTTTCATCTTTATACAAAACTTCTATACTATCGGCCAAACTTTTGGCATTTTGTGACTCAAAAAGTAGTCCTGTTTTTTTGTTATCTATTATTTCAACAACACCTCCACTATTTGAGCCAATCACAGCAACACCTACTTTCATCGCTTCAACTAAGACCAAACCAAATGTCTCTTTCTTAGAAGCTAAAACAACAACATCACAAGCTTCATAAAAAGCTTGTGGTTCTTTAACAAAACCGAGAAAAAAAACTCTATCTTCAAGCTTTTTATCTTTCACTAATGCTTTGAGCTCTTCAAGATAACTTTCTTGCATAGGGTTTCCAACTATGTGAGCATTAACAGTCACACCCTTACTTTTAAGTATAGACACTGCTTCTATAAGTAAATGTTGCCCTTTTTCCCTGTTTATTCTTCCTACCATTCCTATGTGAAATCCACTATTTTGAAGCTTCAATAGTTCTTGCTTTTTTAACTCATCACTTCCTACATAAAGCACTTCGAGCTTTGGTCTCACAGACTCAGGAATAAACTTTATGAGTTGTTCTTTTACCTGCTTTGTAACAGGAAGCATTAGCTCTATGTTTTTATACAAAAAGTTATGGTAAAAATCATCTTTATAGCGAGTCATAGTCATATGCCGACTCTGTATTATTTTTGGTTTTTTATGTGAAATAAGTTTTGCTAAAACTACAAATGGTATATCTTTTGTCCAATGCAGATGGATTAGTTCTATCTCTTTTGTATCGATGATTTTAGCCAGCTTTCTTGCACTTAAGAACATAAAAATATTAGATTTCTTTTGAAGAATTTTATACTCAACCTTAGATTTAAAGTAATCCTCTAATTTAGAGCCTTCATTTATAACAGTGGTAACATTAAAGCAGTCATTTAAAAAAAGGGATGACTTAGCCATATAAAGCTCAAGCCCACCCAAATCAGGAGACATACATATTTCTAAAATATTTTTATTTATCATTTTCTTCTAATTCTATTAAGAGTGCATACTTCATGTAAGAGCTAAATGCTGATATAACTGCAACATTCCAGCCATTTACTCCATGAAAAGCACCACCTTTTAAAACTAAAGTTTTAAACAAAGCACCTATTCCATGAATAAATGGGTCGATACATGAGGCTCTTTTACCATCTTCATAAGCAAGTCTTGCCCCACGTGTAATAAACTTATGCGAAGTTTTTATCATGTGAGAATAATTTTCATAAGAGTAATGCAACATATCTGCTTCTAAATCTTTTATATTTTGAGTATCAACCTTTGCATGTCCGCCCTCAGTAGTATAAGCACATACTTGACGATTATAAAGTCTAGTCACTCTATCTGGGTACCAAAGTTTTATAAAGTTTTTTCCTACAAATGTTTTTCTAGCGAAACTATATGCATCATACTTACTATTTTCAAGGTCTAAAGATTTTATAGATTCCAGTGCATTAACATCAAGTCTCTCATCTGCATCTATACTTAGGACCCAATCATATTTTGCCAAAGGTGCACCAAAAGCCTTTTGTCCTCCATCGCCTAGATACTCTTGCTTTATAACTTTAGCACCCATAGATTCTGCTATTTCACAAGTTTTATCACTACTGAATGAATCTACGACTAAAACTTCATCACAAACTTCTTGTACTGACTTAATTACTTCAGCTATGTTTTTTTCTTCGTTAAGGGTAATTATATTTGCAGTTATTTTCACTTTACACCTTCAGTTAAAGACTTCTTTTGCTCATTGTTATATGCAATAATACTTAAAAGTACAAAAAAGATTATATATACATAATTTAATGGTTTTAATGCAAGTGTTTTATTTGCAAAAGAGACAAAAAAGAGTGTTAAATAGACACTTAAACCTATGTTAAAATAAAGTTTATCGTCCCTCAGCTTATATAATAAAAGGACTATTGCTGAGAATATCAAAGAATAGCCTATAAAACCATAGGCCGTTAAGATTTCCATGTGTTCACTATGGAAGTGTTTGATTATTCTTTCTTTATAATGTTTATCTTCAGCTTCTCTTTTGATTAACTCATTTCTATTATCAACCGGCCCCATTCCAAAGAAAAAATTATTTTTTATTATCTCAAGACCTATTTTGTTAAAATAAAGCCTGACTCCAAAGTTTCCCTCATAAACTTCGATATTATATGCTTTTTCAATCTCAGGTATTACATTATTAAATTTTTGCATTATTTTATCATTTTGAGAAAAAGTAATTATACTTACACCAATAATAATAAAACTGATAACATACAACTTCAGACTTTGTTTATTCTTTAAAAAAATAGCTGTAAAGATTAGTGCTGTCAAAAGAAATGATAACTGTGATGTTCTGCTATAATTAACAGATAAAGCATAAACAGATACTATCGACATTCCAAGATAAAATAGTTTTGTACTTTTTTCTGCTTTATATAAAAAAATAAATAATGCTGAGAATGAAGTTATTACCATGTATTGGGTAGAAATAGAGTAGCGCAATATTCCACTAGGATTATCGCTTGTACTACCAGGAATAGATACTAAACCTACATGAATTAAAAGGCTAAAAAGTGCATAGGCTGTAAAACTAATTAGTAATACTTTAATAGCTAATTTTGCTTGTTCTTTACTTAGCAGTAGTAATACAGGAACAAATA
>NZ_JAEMVD010000049.1 GCF_029215975.1 Sulfurimonas sp. SAG-AH-194-C20 | reverse complement strand
CTTTAACGACAGATACTACGAAGAAAAGACTAAATGACTCTAGCACTCTTTGACTTTGATGGGACACTCACAACAAAGGACTCTCTTGGTGAGTTTATAAAGTTCGCAGTTGGAAAACCGACTTACTACTTTAAACTTGTCCTTTTTTCTCCTGTTTTTTTCCTTTATAAAGCAAAACTTATGGACAACTCTTATGCCAAAGAGCTACTCTTTAGACTCTACTTTTACAAGATAAACGAAGATGCGTTTAGAGTAGTAGCAAACGAGTACGGTGAGACAAAAATCAACGACATACTAAGACAAAACACATATGAGAAGTTTTTACAACACATAAAAAATGGCGACAAAGTTCTCATAGTCTCAGCCTCCATAAAATGTTGGCTCTCACCATGGGCACAAAAGCACAAAGTCGACCTACTCTGTACTGAACTTGCGTTTAAAGATAAGAAATTCACAGGACACTTTAAAACCAAAAACTGCCACGGAGAAGAAAAGCTAAAGAGAGTACAAGCCCACCTAAACCTAGATGACTACGATAAGATATATACCTATGGAGATAGCAGTGGTGATGATGCCATCCTAGCCATTGCCGATGTGAAGATAAAACTTTAAATAATGTTATAATGATATATAAAAATGAGAAGATATGAACTACACTTACGATGACTATAAAGAGTGGGAAGGAAGCTGGGAGTTGATGAACGGAATAGCAGTTGCAATGTCCCCTGCCCCGATGCGTAAACATCAAAGTCTAGCTAGTGAGATTATATTTCATTTGAGAAGCCAACTGGATGACTGCAAAAAGTGTGAAGTTCTTGGTGAAGTAGATTATAAGGTAGCTAATGACACCATCTTACGACCAGATATAGCCCTTACATGTAACGAGACAAATGACACATACCTCACTAAAGCACCTCAAATCATAGTAGAAATCATCAGTAAGTCTACTGCTAAAAGAGATGAAAACTATAAGTTTGACATCTATGCAGCTGAACTTGTAAACTACTACATTATCATCTATCCTGATGACCTAGTAGCTAAAATATATAAAAACAATGATGGAAAGTTCACAAAACAAGGTGACTTTTGTGATGAAAAGTATGAGTTTAAAAACACTACATGTAAAATAGCATTAGACTTTAAAAAAGTGTTTGAGCGTTACCGAGACTAAGATGAAAGTCTTCTTTGTGTCCTAGTAGACATAAACAATGCAAGTCAAAAATCCCAAGTGAAACATATGCAAAAAATTTAAATTTCACCTCAATTCTTAAACAGTTTCAGCAACAAAAAAGCAAATCCACACTATACTTTCAAAAATTGAAACCAATCTATAAAAAACAGAAGGCAACAAAACTTGACAAACGAATACCACGACTTACAAATCCTAAGAGCTATAAGAGAAGATGTCTCTCAGCCTTCTATGGCTAAGGAAATAGGCTTTAGCCTTGGTAAGGTCAACTTTATACTAAAAGAACTTATAGAAAAAGGTTTTATAAAAGCAGAAAACTTCATCGCCTCAAACAATCGACGAAAGTATCGATACCTACTTACAGATGATGGTATAAAAGAGAAGATGCAACTTACTCAGAAGTTCATAGAGAGAAAAAGAAAAGAGTATGAAGAGTTACAAAAAGAACTAGAACAAGACAGACAAAAATGGGGAAATATAGCATGAAAATAGCAGTAGCAGGGACAGGATATGTTGGTATAAGTAATGGTGTACTTTTAGCACAACACAACGAAGTAGTAGCACTAGACATCATCCCCGAAAAAGTAGAGATGCTTAACAATAAAATATCTCCTATAGAAGACAAAGAGATAAGTGAGTACCTAGCTACTAAAGAGTTAAACTTCAGAGCGACACTTGATAAAAAAGAGGCTTATGAGGGTGCAACTTATGTCATCATCTCAACGCCAACAGACTATGACCCTGAGACGAACTACTTCAACACTAAGCTTGTTGAAATGGTCATCAAAGATGTGCTGGAGATAAATCCAAATGCTACTATGGTTATAAAGTCTACTGTTCCAGTCGGATATACTAAAAGCATTAATGAAAAGTTCAACACTACAAACATCATCTTTTCCCCAGAGTTTCTAAGAGAAGGTTTAGCACTCAAAGACAATCTCTACCCTAGCAGAATCATCGTAGGAGAGAAGTCTGAGAGAGCAAAAGTATTTGCCGACTTACTAGCAGAGGGTGCCATAAAAGAGAACATAGACATCTTACTCACAGACTCTACAGAAGCAGAAGCAGTGAAACTTTTTTCTAACACTTACTTAGCCATGAGAGTCTCATACTTCAATGAGCTTGACTCTTATGCTCAAACTCATGGACTAGACTCAAAAGACATCATCAACGGTGTTGGGCTTGATCCTCGTATTGGGAATCACTACAACAATCCTAGTTTTGGGTATGGTGGGTATTGTCTTCCTAAAGATACTAAACAATTACGTGCTAACTATGCTGATGTACCTAGTAATATCATCGGGGCTATTGTAGATAGTAACTCTACTCGTAAGGATTTTATTGCTGATTCGGTTCTTTCTTTTCATCCAAAATTCAACATTCAACATTCAACATTAAATACCGTTGGAATCTACAGACTAGTAATGAAATCAGGCTCAGACAACTTCAGAGCATCAGCCATCCAAGGCATTATGAAACGCATCAAAGCCAAAGGCATAGAAGTCATCATCTATGAACCTGTTATGAAAGAAGATGAGTTTTTTAACTCTAAGGTCATTAAAGATTTAGAAGAGTTTAAAAACATGAGTGATGTCATCATCGCTAATAGATTTGAGAGCATACTTGAAGATGTGAAAGATAAAGTCTATACTCGTGATATTTTTAATAGTGATAGTTAAAGTACAATAGACAATAAGGAGTTTGAAATGTTAGCAATAAAAATAGATAATCCTGAAATAGAATATGAATGCGATGATGTTGCTTTGACACACATAAAAGATAGTGCAAAATATATTCATGATTTGAGAAGAAAAAACAGATATGAATAGTATGAAAATCTTAGCAACAAGTGAGGATGAAGCCACACATCCGAGAGTAAGATACTAATGGCTAAAATTAAAGTACTTGATTCTGACATTACTGTTATTAAAGTAAATAATGAGGATTTTATTTCATTGACAGATATGCTTAAGTCTAAGGATGGAGACTTTTTTATTTCTGATTGGTTAAGAAATAGGAATACTATTGAATATTTAGGTATTTGGGAGAAAATTCATAATCAAGATTTTAATTATGGCGAATATGCCATAATTACATCTAAGTCAGGTTTAAATAACTACAAACTTAGTGTAAAAGAGTGGAAAGAGTTAAATCCAAAACTAAAAGGTAATATGAGAGACTATGCAGATGTAAATCAACTAGTATGTCTTGCTAATTTAGAATCTTTAAATGCACACTTTATAGATGAAAACATAACTCAGTCAAAAAGAGTAGAAAAATTAAATCAAGTTGCGATTAAACAGATGAATACACTTCTCAAAGATAAAAACATGAAAAGATTAGGGGAATTAAGATGAATGTAGTTAAATTCGCAACTTTAGAAAGTAAGTTAATCAACTATAAAAACCACTTAGTTTTAATAGATAGTGACATAGCAAGTTTATATGGCGTTGACACAAGAGAAATAAATCAGGCAGTATCTAATAATACTGATAAGTTTCCTGATGGATATATAATAGAACTTACAAAAGAAGAGAAACAAGAGGTTATCAAAAAATTTGACCACCTCTCAAAACTGAAGTACTCACCGCATCTTCCTAAAGTGTTTACAGAAAAAGGTCTGTATATGCTGGCTACTATCATAAAAAGTGAAGTAGCTACACAAACAACAATTGAAATTATAGAAACATTTGCTAAAGTGAAAGAACTCTCGAGAAATATAAACAGTATAATGAAAACAACTGATGAAAAAATGCAAAAAGAACTAGCACAAAAGTCAAATAAAATTTTGGAAGAGATTATCGATATAGAATCTGATATATTAGAAGATGATGAAGATGGCGAAATTATAGAGACGACAACAAAGTTTGAATTTAATTTAGGTTTTGCTAAAGTAAGTAGAAGTATTAAAAAGGTTAAAAAATAATGAAAATCTTAGTAACAGCAACAGCAGGCTTCATAGGCTTGCACTTGTGCGAAAAAAGCTATATAGGTATGGACAATAGAAATGACTAAAACTCTATATATTATTGCTGGTGCTAATGGTAGTGGAAAAACTACTTTTGCAATGATTTACTCTCAACTAAAGAACTTATATTTTATAAATGCTGATGAAATAGCCAAAGAGTATGATCCTAATGATTTGGAAAAATATAAGATTAGAGCAGGTAAAGAGTTTTTTAGACAGGTAAGGGTATATATTGAAGATAAAGAGGAGTCATTTATACTTGAGACAACTTTATCTGGTAAGTATTTAGAGAAGATAATAGTAAAAGCAAAGCAAAAAAAGTTTAAAATAGTACTTATATATCTTTTTTTAGATGATGATACTGAAAATATTTTACGGGTTAAAAATAGAGTACTCAATGGTGGGCATAATATACCTGTTATAGATATAAAAAGAAGATATGTTAGAAGTCGTAAACTGTTTCTAAGTCTTTATAAAAATATAGTAGACAAATATTTAATTTTCTTTAATGGTGATGATAACTATGAGCTTGTTTGTGAAGATGAAAATATACTAGATGAAGATTTATATACCCTATTTCTAAAAGGATTTGAGAATGAGTGATATAGCAAAAGAGATAATGAAAATAGCTTCTAAGGCTGTAAAAAAAGCACAAAAAAGAAGCTTGGAAAATGGTGTTGCTAACGTATACAGTAAAAATGGTAATATTTATTTTCAGCTACCTGATGGAACTATAACTCAAACAACACCTAAAGAGTACAGTGTATGAAAATCCTAGTAACCGGAACAGCAGGTTTCATAGGCTTTCACTTAGCAAAAAAACTACTAGATCGTGGTGATACAGTAGTAGGAATAGATAACATAAATGACTACTATGATGTGAATCTAAAATATGGCAGATTAAAAGAGTTAGGCATAAACGTCCTCGGATGTGCTCCTTTAGCTGCACCATCTCTCGGAAGTGTGGCTTTAGCCTCACCCATAAACTCAACAAAATACAAAACACATAAATTCTACAAACTAGACCTAGCAGACAAAGACGCAATGGACCAACTCTTCAAAACAGAAAAGTTCGATGCAGTAATGAACCTAGCAGCACAAGCAGGGGTGCGATACTCCCTAGAAAATCCACATGCATACATACAGTCAAATGTAGTAGGATTTTTAAACATACTAGAGGGGTGTAGAAACTATGGTGTCAAAAATCTAAGCTATGCAAGTAGCTCAAGTGTGTACGGACTCAATGAATCACAACCCTTTAAAACAACAGACACAACAGAACATCAAGTAAGCCTCTACGCAGCGACTAAAAAGTCAAATGAGATGATGGCACACACTTATGCTCACCTCTATGGCATCCAAACAACAGGATTACGATTTTTCACTGTTTATGGACCATGGGGCAGACCAGATATGGCACCGATGCTCTTTACAGATGCGATACTCAACGACAGAGCTATAAAAGTGTTTAACAATGGTAAAATGAGTAGAGACTTTACCTACATAGATGACATAGTGGACGGCATCATAAAAGTCATAGACAACCCAGCCAAACCAAACGCAGAGTGGGATGCAAAAAATCCAGCGATCGACAGTTCATCTACAGCCTATAGGCTGTACAATATCGGAAACAATGCACCACTTCCTCTTATGACTTTCATAGAGACCATAGAAGATGCACTTGGTAAAAAAGCAGAGAAGAACTTCATGCCTATGCAAGATGGAGATGTAGTGAGTACTTATGCTGATGTTAGTGGGCTTATGAATGACTTTGGGTATAAGCCTGATACTGAGTTGGCTGATGGGATTAGGGAGTTTGTTAAGTGGTATAGAGAATTTTATGGAGAGAATAAATGAGTATATTAAACTTAATTGGTAGAACAAAAGAATTATTTATAGATGATATTTTAGATAATAGTAAAGAATTGAAAAAAATCGTTTCATCTTCAACATTTCTAGTAATCGGTGGAGCTGGCTCTATCGGTCAGGCAGTAGTAAAAGAGATATTTAAACGCCAACCTAAAAAACTTCATGTTGTTGACATTTCTGAAAATAATATGGTCGAACTTGTTCGTGACATTAGAAGCTCTTTTGGCTACATTGATGGTGAGTTCGCTACCTTTGCACTCGACATCGGAAGTGTAGAGTACGATGCTTTTATAAAAGCGGATGGGAAGTATGACTATGTTTTAAATCTCTCAGCCCTTAAGCATGTACGAAGTGAAAAAGATCCTTTTACACTAATGCGGATGATAGATACAAATATTTTTAATACTGACAAAACCATAAAACAGTCCATAAAAAATGGCACTAAAAAGTACTTTTGTGTGAGTACAGATAAAGCAGCTAATCCTGTAAATATGATGGGTGCGAGTAAACGCATCATGGAGATGTTTGTGCATCGTAATTCTCTTAAGATGAAGGTTTCAATGGCTCGTTTTGCAAATGTGGCATTTAGTGATGGTTCCCTGTTGCACGGCTTTAACCAACGACTCGAAAAGAACCAACCAATAGTAGCACCAAACGACATTAAACGCTACTTTGTTACCCCTCAAGAGTCTGGTGAACTCTGTTTGATGTCTTGTATATTTGGTGAGAACCGAGATATATTTTTTCCAAAGTTAAGTGCAGAGCTAAATCTCATCTCTTTTGCTGACATCGCGGTGAAGTACCTCAGGGCTAAAGGTTTTGAGC
Source organism: Sulfurimonas sp. SAG-AH-194-C20 (assembly GCF_029215975.1). Classification (GTDB taxonomy): domain Bacteria; phylum Campylobacterota; class Campylobacteria; order Campylobacterales; family Sulfurimonadaceae; genus Sulfurimonas. The sequence continues at coordinate 2,740 of NZ_JAEMVD010000049.1, read as the reverse complement.
CATATCTTTGTAAAGATGAAAATGAGGCACGAGCTTTAGCTAAAACTCTTCCAAAAGAGGGAAAATACCCTTGTCTCTTTACTGCAAGTGATACAACTGGAGAGAAAGATTTTGAAGAATTTTTTACTCAAAATGAGACTTTAGATATGGATAGATTTGAGAACCTAGGCATCATCAAAAATGAAGCTGATTATAATGAAGAGAAACTTAATTCTTTTGAGTCTAAAATGAAAACTATGAAAGAAAATCTCACTTGGAAAAAAGAAGAAATTGTAAAAGAGTTTTTCAGACTTCTTCCTGATTTTGGACATAAAGAGACTGGAAAGTATTTAGATGGGAAAATGTAATCATGTACAAGAATGTAGTAGATTTCATACAAGAACTTTATAAAACAAAAGAGTTTATAGCACTGCATGAACCACGATTTATTGGAAATGAAAAAAAGTATGTAAATGAAACTATTGACTCTACATTTGTTTCAAGTGTTGGTAAGTTTGTGACTCAGTTTGAAGAGATGGTGGCTGAGTATGTTGGATCTAAGTATGCAGTTGCCACTTCAAATGGTACATCTGCACTTCATATAGGGCTAAAACTCGTAGGAGTAGATGAGTACTGTGAGGTTATAACACAACCTTTGACATTTATCGCCACTGCTAATGCTATTAGCTACTGCAATGCAGAGCCTATATTTGTCGATGTAGATAAAGAAACCTTAGGGCTTTCTCCCCAAAAACTAAAAGCATTTCTAGAAGAGTTTACAACTATGGATGAGAGTGGAAACTGCATCAATAAATCTACAAACAAAATCATAAAAGCTTGTGTGCCCATGCATACTTTTGGTCATCCGTGTAAAATAGACGAAATAGTAAAAATTTGCGAAAGCTATAACATAGCCGTGGTAGAAGATAGTGCAGAGAGCTTGGGAAGTTACTACAAAGGCAAGCACACAGGAACCTTTGGAAAAGTAGGGATTTTTAGTTTTAATGGCAACAAAATCATTACAACAGGTGGTGGTGGTATGATAGTAACTGATGATGAAGAGTTAGCTAAACGAGCCAAGCACATTACAACCACTGCAAAAGTACCACACCCATATGAGTATATACATGATGAAGTGGGATATAATTACAGACTTACAAATCTTGCAGCAGCTCTTGGTGTAGCTCAAATGGAAAACTTAGCACTTTTTATAGAGAAGCAGAGAGAATTAGCATCTAAATATAATGATTTTTTTAAAAATAGTGACTTGGAATTTATAAAAGAACCCAAAAATTCTACTTCAAACTACTGGCTAAACGCAGTCATATTAAAAGATAAAGAAGAGAGAGATGTATTTTTAAAGTACACCAATGAAAATGGTATCATGACTCGTTGCGTTTGGCAACTAATGAATAAGTTAGAGATGTTTAAGAATGCTCAGACAGGAAACCTTGAAAACTCTTTGTGGCTTGAAGATAGGGTGGTTAATATCTCTAGTAGTGTGGTACTGTAATGAGAGAAGAGATACTTCTTATAGGTGGCGGTGGACATTGTAAAAGTGTTATAGATGTCATTGAGCAAGAAGATAGATTTATCATCGCTGGAATAGTGGACAAAAAAGAGCTTTTAGGGAGTAAGGTACTTGGCTATGAAGTCGTAGGGTGTGATGATGATTTAAAAAAGTTACACGAAAAGTATAAAAATATTATGATTACGGTAGGACACATTAAATCAAATAGTGTACGAGTAAAACTTTTTCATTTAGTTAAGTCTATAGGCTATACACTTCCAACTATTATTTCGCCTCTTGCATATGTTTCTAAACACTCTTTTGTTGATGAAGGTTCAGTTGTGATGCATCAAGCACTTGTGAATGCAAATGCAAACATAGGGAAGAACTGCATCATAAATACTAAAGCTTTAGTAGAACATGATGCAATAGTAGAAAATAACTGTCATATAAGTACTAGTGCTGTAATAAATGGTGGAACAATTATAAAAGAAAATACTTTTTTTGGAAGTAACGCAACTTCAAAAGAGTATGTAACAGTAGAAAATTTTGTAAAAGCAGGGAGTGTGGTAAAATGAGTGTTTTTATAATTGCAGAAGCTGGAGTAAATCATAATGGTAGTGTAGAGTTGGCTAAAAAGCTCATAGATGTTGCAAGTGAATCTGGAGTAGATGCTGTAAAGTTTCAGACATTTAAAGCTTCTAACCTAGTGAGTAAAACAGCTAAAAAAGCACAGTACCAACAAGACAATATGCAAGAAGAAGATGACTCTCAGTATAAAATGCTCAAAAAATTAGAGTTGGATGTAGAGACTCATAATGAACTTATAACATATTGCCAAACTAAAAACATTATGTTCCTCTCAACACCGTTTGACCATGAGAGTATTGATATGCTCAATGATTTAGCTTTACCAATATTTAAAATCCCTAGCGGAGAGATAACAAATCTACCATACCTTAGACATATAGGAAGCTTAGGTAAAGAGGTAATACTCTCAACAGGTATGGCAGATATAGGTGAGATAGAAGATGCTCTGGATGTTTTAGTAAACGCAGGCACTCCAAAGAAAAATATTACAGTTTTACATGCCAACACAATGTATCCGACTCCTATGCAAGATGTGAATCTAAACGCAATGAAGACTATTGGTGCTGCGTTTGATGTGGCTTATGGCTACAGTGACCATACTTTAGGCATAGAGGTAGATATAGCTGCTGTTGCACTTGGTGCTAGTTGTATAGAGAAACA
>NZ_JAEMVD010000048.1 GCF_029215975.1 Sulfurimonas sp. SAG-AH-194-C20 | reverse complement strand
ACTTATGAAAAAGGTGCTTACTATGCCATCATCACAGAAGATGCAAACAGATCAAAATGGCCATCAAATCAACATCTTAAGATAGGAACACAATCTAGCATATGGGTAAGACTCGCGACTGTTCCTATCTGGTATGAAATATGGAGACTTATGTTTGCATTACCACCTAATATGACCCTAGAAAAATTAAATGAGAAATAATGATAAAAATATTTTTGATACTTGCTTTACCATTACTCGCTTTTTCTAAAACACTTTTTTTACAAGAGACGATACAAGAGTACTTAAATGAGAATAATCCTTACTATTATGCAACTATTGCCAAAGAGCTTGTAAGTAAAGAAAATGAAAGAGTATTTGGGGCTGCGTTTGATACACAGCTAAATATGAAATATGATGATAAGCGCTATCCTACAACTGTAGGAGAGTACCAGCAAGTAGATATAACTAAAACTATTGGCAATGGTATGGAGTTTAAAGCCGCTTACCGTAATGCGCAAGGTACACAAGAATACAACAACATCAAAACCGGTCAAGATGGGGAATTATATACAAGTGTTAACATTCCTATCCTCTCTTTGATTAACAATACAAGTAAAGACAAGTTAGATTATAAGGTAGCACAACTCAAAACGAAAGAGTTAAGTCAGGGAAGTAGAAAAAATGTTTTAGGTCTTTACTTTATAAGTTCAAAAGTCTATTTTGAACTACTTTTAAGTATGAATATTTACCAAACAGAGCAAGACTTACTCAATAAAGCAGAGTTAAACTATGACTTTATTTCTAAAGAAGTTAAAAGTGGAAAACTAGCAGAGATAGCCCTCATCGATGTAAAAAGTCAAATAATAAATAGAAAACAGAGACTTCTAAGTGCACAAAATAAATATCAAAATTCAAAAAACATCTTTTTAAAGTATCTTAACCTCAAAGAAGAGACATTTGATGCACAGTACACTCTTCCTAGCATAAAAACTCAAAACAACAAATATAAAAGCTCCTATGAGCATGCACAAGAGACAGCCTTGCTCAATAGACCTGAGTTTGAGAAGATAGAGTTTATGCTAGATAAAATAGACCTACAAACTAAATACAATGACATTGAGAAGTACCCAGTACTTAATATTAAGCTCGATGGAGTTTATGACTTAGCATACAAAGAAGATGGTTATAAAGTAGCTTTAGAGTTTAACTTTCCACTTGAGAGGAGTAACTACAAAGGGAAAAATGAGACTTATAAAAAAGAGAAAGTTTTACTAAAAAATAGACAACAGACTATTAAAAACGACATTCAAACAAACATTAGAAATATCATACAAAAAATATCTTTACAAAAAGAAAACATTACACTTGCAGATGAAGAGATAGCTTTAGTAAAACAACTTGAGTTTGCTGAGAGAAGACGCTATCAAGAGGGGCTTGGCTCACTTCTTTTTGTAAATCAACGTGAAATTTTAACACTCAAGGCGAAACAAAAGCAACTGCACTACTACTATAAACTACAACTGCTTCATCTACAACTCGAGTATGAGCTTGGAACACTACTTACAAAGAGTTAACTCAAGCGACTTTTATACTCTTCATATCCAAACTCTTTAACAAGTTCTACACTACCATCTAATCTCTTTAGTACTAAAGAAGGAAGTTTTATGCCATTAAAAGTTGTGTTTTTCACAAAAGTATAATGTATCTGATCTTCAAAGATTAGTGTATCCCCTACTTTTAAAGGCTCATCAAATGAGTAGTCCCCCATAATATCGCCGGCAAGACAAGTGTTACCACCTAAGCGATAGGTATATTTTTTTTCTCCTGCAACTCCTGCACCTCGTACCTCTGCCCTATATGGCATAGACAGAGTATCTGGCATATGTGCTTCTGCTGAAGTGTCTAAAATGGCAATATTCATGCCGTTATGAAAAACATCTAAAACTGTACTTACTAAATAACCAGTTTCCCAAGCGACAGCTTCACCTGGTTCTAAATAGACATCTATTTGGTATTTCAAACGAAATTCTTTGATTATACAAACTAATCTCTCTATATCGTAACCTTTTTTAGTAATGTGATGTCCACCACCAAAGTTAATATATTTTAAATTTTTAAAGTATGGAGAAAAGTCTCTCTCAAACGCGACTAGAACCTCGGCTAAAGCTTCTACATTTTGCTCACAAAGTGCATGAAAGCTTAATCCATCTACCCTATCTAAGGTACTTTTATCTATATTTTTGAGTGTTGTACCTAAACGTGAGTAGAGTCCACAAGGGTTATATATGTCTTTTGGAGAGCTTGAAACCTCAGGATTAATCCGTAGAGAAACTTGAATTTTAAGATTGATTTCTTTGGTTTTTAAAAGAAATTTGTCTAATTGATTAGGAGAGTTAAAAATTATGTGATTTGAGATTTTTGCTATCTCTATTAGGTCCGATTCTTTAAACGCAGGAGAGTATGTATGTATCTCTGCTTCACTATTGTACTTTAAAAATTCTTCTTTTGCAAGACGAGCTTCATAAAGTCCACTTGCACAACAACCGTATAAATACTTAGAAACCAAAGGAAATGTAGAAAACATCGCAAAACCTTTTAATGCAACAAGAATTCTAGCACCACTTCGTTTTTGTATATTTTGAAGTATTTGAAGGTTGTTCTCTAAGAGTGATTCTTCACAAATATAATAAGGAGTCTCTATAGTGTTCATAATTTAAGAGTTGTTCTTCAAGTAAGTCTCTTTAATACTTATACAAACAGCTTTAAAGTCGGCAACATCAAGTCCTAAATCAGAAACAATTTCAGCTGCATCAGCTATGGACTCCTCTGTAAAAATACTTACTACATTCACAGCTATACGTACAACATCAAGTATATCTATATAATAGCCCATTTTTGATGCTCCATCATGTTCAAAGTCTAAACCTTTAAGCATATCAACATAAATCGAGTCCAAGTTCCAGTGCTCAAATAAAAGACCGCTAACATAGTATGAAGATGTTCCAAAAAGAGAATTTTCATACTCTGATATATTTGGTGCATTTTTGAGTCCATTTATAAACTCTTTTATATTTGTATGTTGTGTTACTTCTTGTGCAACGACTAGTTTTCCCGACTCCATAACTAAGGCAAGGGGTGCTAAGAATTGTGCATCCTTAGACTTAACTTTTGAGTACCACTTACTCATAAGTGTGCTCTGCATATGGCAAACATCATTAAATTTACTGTTTGACAAGCCATAAGGTCTTAAATTTGCGATTATTGCTGACTCAATAGAATACCGTACTACTAAACCGTACACAATATGTGTTCCAAAAAGAGTTACTGCTTGAGAGATAGAAGTGATTTTATTAGAAAGTCCGTAAAGAGGTGAGTTAATCATCTTAAGTATGTTTAAAGTCAGTACAACATCTTCTTCTATAGCTTGCACCAATTCTTTAACATCTACATTCTCAGCACCATTTTCATAAAGTTTTTGCACTACTTGTGTAGTGTCACTTAGTGCTGGTAATGATTCTATATGCTTTACTATACTTCTAAAGTTCATCTTAAACCTCTAACTCTTTTACTTTCCAAGGTAAACCTTGACTTACTAACTCTTCCATAAAAGGATCAGGATCAAACTCTTCCATATTAAACACACCTTTTTCACCCCAAACACCTTCAAGCATAAGTTTAGCACCTATCATTGCGGGAACTCCTGTAGTATATGAAATAGCTTGAGAATTCACCTCTTTGTAACATTTTTGGTGATCACTTACTTGATAGATATATATTCTCTTGCGTTTACCATTTTTTACACCTGTTACTACAACACCGATGTTTGTCTTACCTTTAGTGCGCTTACCAAGTGTAGAGGGGTCAGGAAGGAGAGTCTTAAGTAACTCTATAGGTATAATTTTTTGCCCCTTGTGTTCTATCTCTTTAATCCCAAGCATCCCAACATTTTTTAGAACATGCATATGATCTAGGTAAGCTTTTGTAAAAGTCATATAAAACTTAATCTGCTTAAGTCCTTTGATATTTTTAGTCAGTGACTCCATCTCTTCATGATACATCAAGTATGAGTCTCTCTCTCCTATCTCAGGATAGTCCCAAGTTTTTCTCATTTGGAGAGGTTCCGTCTCAAACCAACGTCCACCATCCCAGTAACGCCCCTTAGCAGAGACTTCGCGGAGGTTTATCTCAGGGTTAAAGTTTGTTGCAAAGATATAACCATTGTTACCGTCATTACAGTCATAAATATCTATGGTGTCAATAGTGTCAAAGTAATGTTTCTGTGCAAAGGCACAAAACACATTTGTAACACCAGGGTCAAAACCACTTCCAAGAAGCCCCATTATCCCAGCTTCTTTAAACTTCTCATCCCTTTCCCACTGTAACTTGTACTCAAACTTAGCCTCATCAGGATGTTCATAGTTTGCAGTATCAAGATAAGGTGTCTTTGTTGCGATACAGGCATCCATAATAGTTAAATCCTGATAAGGAAGTGCTACATTTATAACGATGTCTGCGTTTATCTTCTCTATTAGAGTGATTATATCCTCTGTAACATCAGCATCGAGTTGTGTTACAAATATCTCTGCGTTTGGAAGTTCTTTTTTAATGTTTACACAAGATTCTATGTTTCTACTCGCTAAAATTATTCTTCCAAATACTCCTGCATTTTGCACACACTTATGCACTACAACGCGACCTACTCCACCTGCACCAATTATTAATGTTGTTCTATTATTTGTCATTTTAAAATTTCTCACCTAAGTATAAATATGCACTTGTATTTCCATTTAAAGCATATCCAAATGCTAAGTATAGAGGACCAAGTAAAGTGTCCGCTGCCACATACATAGTAGCAGATTCTTTCATAAGTTCATAGTTTAGATCACTACTTCCATTCCAAGTATTTCCAATCTCAGCAGAAAATCCAGCATATAAAGGGGCATTTAGTGTTCCAAAAAAACCACCATCTTTTAATTCATAAGTGTATCTTAAAACAACTAAAGCCATATTATCACCATTAAAAGAGTATGGTGCATAACCTGAGAGGTTAAACAAACCACCTAAACTATAAGTTCCTGCTAGTCTAGCAATATCATCTGGCTTATAGGTATTTGCAAGTTTCGCATAGAAAGTGATATTATTCGCATAAAAACGAAATGGTTTTTCAATATCGAAATATATCTGCTCATAACTATAATCACTTCCCCATTCAGACATCTCTTTTGTCCATACAAGGGTCGTTTTGATTCCTACTTGAGGAAAGTTTACATTATCAAGATTATCAATATTTATTCGTGCATAGATTGGTTTTGCATTATACTTCTCATTAAAATTAAAAGCATCAACTTGTACTTCATCTTTAAACATTGATACACCGAGTTCAAATTCATAATCTGTTGTAATATGTGCTCCAAAAGCAAAACTTCCTCCTACACGACTTGAGTACAACTCTTGGTTAGCAAAACTCTCTATGGGAAAAACATCTGTTACACTTTCATAGCTCAGAGAAGGTCTTATATAGTACCTTTGTTTAGTGTCAAGAGGCTGAAACCATTCTGTAGATGCTCGTTTATAACGTCCTATCTCAAAGTTATTTTTCCACTCACCACCTAAAGAATTTAATCCAAACATCGTATATCCTAACTTCAAAGAGTAGGCTGAATGTCCATCAAAATCATCTTCGATTCCAATTGCGAAACGAATCTCGCCATGGTTATCCCAACTCGGAGTAGTATGAATTATAAGTATCTTTTTCTCATTCTCATCTTTTAACTCATAAGTAACACTATCAAAAATAGTCATATTATAAAGGTGCAGTAAATCTGCACGTAGCTGTGTTAAGTCTAAAGGAGTGCCAACTTGTTGAGAAAGTCTTCTTCGTATAGAGTCATCTGAGATATATGTTGGATTGTCAATCTTGATTTCATCAACTATAGGAGCATCAAACAGAATTTTTTTTCGATGTTTTCTAGTAAATGCCGCATACTCTTTTTCACTTATAGATAAAACTTGTAGCTTTTGTTTCTCTTTTTTAGCAGCATCAACACCACGAGATATTATTTCTGTATATTTGTCAGTATTTAAACCACTAAAACCATCTAAATCAGGTGTTAAAAGAATGTCTGCCTCATCTAAAGTACTTATAGATTCATTTGCATTTTTTCGCATCAGTATATTTATAAGTTGCCCCATCACAACAAAGTATGAGTTCACATCGAGTTTATCGGAGAAGTTTTCACTTACATCTACGGCAATGATGATATCTGCACCCATATCTCTGGCTACTTGAATCGGAAAGTTATCACTCACTCCACCATCTACTAAATCTATCCCCTTAATATTTATAGGCTGAAAACCACCAGGAATAGAACTTGAGGCATAAATAGACTCTGCTAAAGAACCTGACTTTAAAATAACGCCATCACCATTTTTTATATCAGTAGCCACTGCTCTAAAAGGTATACTTAGTTTATCAAAGTCTGTAATGTTTCTTACATTTTGAGTTAACTCATCAAACTTTAGAAGCATAGGTTGGCGTTTTAAAACTCCTGTTGGTAAAACAAGCTCACTATCTGCATTTATACCAAGTCCAAGTCTTCCTTGATACATATAATCTACAGATTTTCTTCGCATTGGCATATCTTGACGATTATAATTAGTACGAATATACTCTTGCCAATCGGTAGTAGTAAGCATCATCTCTATCTCTTGAGGAGTCATTCCACTTGCATAAAGACCACCAACAAAAGAGCCCATGCTTGTTCCAACTATCATATCTATAGGAATACGGTTCTTTTCTAGCTCTTTTAATATACCAACATGAGCACCACCACGAGCACCACCACCGGAGAGGACAAGTGCAATCTTTGGTCTCTCATTTGCATGACTTAGTGATGACAGTAAAACTAAAATAAGTAAAAAAAGTTTCATAAATCTTCTTATACTATCTTAAAAGCGAGAGCTAAAACACTTAACCAGATAAGAGAAGTAACAATCAATGAGAGTAAAACGATAGTAGCTCCCACATCTTTTGCCTGTTTTGCAAGTATATGATAGTCTTGAGTAACAAGATCTACTACTCTCTCTATCGCTGAGTTTATCACTTCTGCAAAAACCGGGATAAAAAGAGAGATAAAAAGAATGGCAGAGTAAGCAAACTCTATAGGCAAGTTCCATGAGAGTGTTCCCATAACTGTAAGCATAAGTAGTTGCCACTTAAAAGATGTCTCATTTTTTACTATGTCTATAAAACCTTCTACTGCGTAACCACCATTTCTAAAAAGATTATGTTTTGGCTTATTTAGTTTCATATTTATCCTTCATCATTTGTATAACCTCTCTTACTTCTTGTGCATTTGTACCATTACTTATAGGTGTTCCATAGTAGACATGTATAACTCGACGTTTCCAAAAATATTTTTTTGAAGATTTTTTATATCGAGAGAAAAGACTTCCAAAAACACCATCAATAAACACAGGAATGATACTACCATCATAATCACTTGGTATCAACTCATAGCCTCTACGAAACTTTGTTAGTTTGCCATCTGTACTTATCTGACCCTCTGGAAATATCGCTACTAATTTTTCATCTAGTAATCTTTTATGTGCCTCTTTAAAGGCATCTTTACTTGCTCTACTTGAGATAGGGATAGCCTCACCTTTTTTAAAAAAAGTATGAAAGAAAGGCCAGTTATAGATATCTTTCTCCATCATGTAATTAAGATGGCGTTTAAACGGTAACTGCAAGATTATCCAGTCTAACCAACTAACATGGTTACACAGTAGTAATGCTCCACTATCTGTTGGTACATTTTGTAAACCATGATAAACATACTTATGTCTCAAAGAACTTATTATGAGCATTTTTGCCCAAAAAGTCTCTACAAAGTAATGTTTAAGTGTCATAAAACTTAGATATAAACCTACCATCCCCATAAGATAAAAAAGTATTTCTGTATCCATACCATTGTAAGCAAAAACTGTTGTCAGTGCTAGAAATGTAAACATAAAGATATTTTGTATAAAGTTATTTCCCGCTAAGATAATTCCTAAATGAACACGAGGAGAAAGAAGCTGAATACGAGCATTTAGAGGAACCATTAAAAACCCTGAAAACACACCAAAAAGCATAAAAAGAGGTGCCAAAACAACCATAGAATCTACAAAGGGAACGAGGAAAACAACCACAGTAAGACCACTAGCACCTAAACCCACTAGACCCAAGTTGATATAGTACTTTGAGTATTTTGAAGCTAGTACTGAACCTACAACTATTCCAATACCTGCTAATGCCATAACACCTTGCACATAAATGGTGTTAGTTACGCCTAAGTTACTTTTTGCATACTCTCCAAATATTGCTAAAACTACTTGAGAGATAGACCAAAAAAGACTCAATGCTATAATGGCATCAAAAATCTCTCTCTTTCGTGTAATCATTTTCATGTTTTTCTTAAGATATGCACCACTTAGATAGCGTTTGAGTTTAAATGTGCGTGTACTCGCCTCTTTCATCTTGTTAGGAAGTTTTGAAGCATAAAACCATTCTATGATAGAACTCGCAACTAAAAGCCATCCTATAGGTGCAATTGCTTTAAGTATTTGACCCTCATTTTCAAGTGTATCATTGTATCTGCCTTCAAAAAGAACTGTATAAAAGATAATACCACCCAAAATAGCCACCGTAGTAGTTGCTTGAATAGCTGCATTTCCTGAACTTATGTACTTCTCACCTACAAGTTCTTTGATGTATCCATATTTTGCAGGTCCATAAATGGCACTTTGAAGTGCAAGCATAAATGTCATGATAAACGCCACCACAAAAAGACCATTATAGTAAGAGTAAGTGATAGCGAGTGTGATAACTATGGCAAAAACAGAGGAGTACTCCATAATCTTATTTTTAGGAAATCTATCTGCTAAAAATCCCGAAGGAGAAAATATCAAGATGAAAGGTAGAAGAATAAGAGCATTTATAACAGCAGTTAGTACTACAAGCATATCACCATCATACACTTTAAAAATAGTATTTTGAATAATTATTTTATGACCTAAGTCAGTAAAAGCATTTAAAAATATCACTACAATATAGTTTATAATACCAACAATTTTATACATGCTAAACTAAAACTTCCTCGGCTAAGGTAGTACTCCAGCCCTCATAATACCCCTGACATTTTTTAATCTCTTTAAAAAGTGTATCAATCTCTGACTTAAGTGTTTCACTGCGCACATCATGCTCTTTTAGAAGTGCTATACCATGTTCAAACTCTTCACTACTTATCTCATCTTTAAGTATGTAGCCTTTAATGTCTAGTGAGTTTATAAATCTGTTTTTTTGAGTAGGAAGCTCAAATGAAATATAGTGTTCAACCTTGCGTTTCTTACTCAAATCATCCTCTTCTTCTTTTAACATAAAAATAATCTTTTCACTTTGTATATGACACTGCTCAAGCTCTGATGGTATTAAGTTTTTATGATGGAAATCCCACTTTGCATCTCTTACAACATTACTTTCATAGACATAAGTACTCTCTTTTAGTATGTGTTGTGCAACACTGTCTAACTCTTTAGAGTCTTTAGCATAAAAGTAAAGTTCACTCCATCCATCTACATTACGAGTACCTACATACTTCGCTTTTTCTTGATGTTCTAAGGCTATGATGAGTGACTCTTTTGTCTCTAAAAACTCTTCAAAACCATTCAAACTTTCATCCAAACCATCAAATTTTATAAAGACACTAAATAACCAAGGGTTATTACTACTATATGCAAAAGCATTTAAGTCTATCTCTATGTG
>NZ_JAEMVD010000047.1 GCF_029215975.1 Sulfurimonas sp. SAG-AH-194-C20 | reverse complement strand
TCTTCATCTTCTTGGGCATCAAGTGCTAACTCTATAGCTTTTTTTCTGTTAAGCTCAACTACAACATTTGTAGTATCATCAATACCACTCAAGATATCATTTACAATATTTTGTGGATCTTCGTGACGTGGATTATCTGTAGTTATAAACACTTTTTTTGCTAAAGAGGCAGCAACTCTTCCCATAATCGGGCGTTTAGAAGTGTCTCTATCACCACCAGCACCAAAAACAACTATAAGTTCTTTCTCTTTAAGTGCATTAAGCACTTGTTGCATTCCATCAGGAGTATGAGCAAAATCTACAATAACATTTGGTAAGACACAAACCTGCTCCATTCTACCACTTACACCTGCAAAGTTATCAACTACATCTGCTATCTCTTCAAGTGTTTTATCTGTTATAAGGTCGACTGCAGCGATAGCTCCCATAAGGTTGTAAAGATTAAAAAAGCCGTGAGTAGAAGCAGTAAAGGGAACAATATCAGCAAAGTGTTGGATAATTCCACTACTTCCATCATTAAGTGAGTATGCCATAAGTCTATATGTAGAAGGGTTCTCTATCCCATAAGTAAAAGTATTTTTAAAATTAAAGTTCGCTCGCGGTTCATCTTTATTTATAAGTTTTTTACCCTCATCTTGGAAAAAAGAGTTTTTTACATAAATGTAATCTTCCAAAGTCTTGTGATAGTCTAAATGGTCTTGTGTAATATTTGTTAGAATTTTAAGCTCAAAACTAAGCCCTTCTATGCGTTTTTGAACAATAGCATGAGAACTTACTTCCATTATGAAGTATTCGCATCCAGCTTGAACTGCTTGATAGATATGCTTGTATGTGTTTAAAACAGAGGGTGTTGTAAGTGTTTTACCCTCTGTTACTTCATCATTCATAAAGAGTCCACGTGTTCCTTGCATAGCTGTTTTATAGCCTAAATCAAGCAAAAACGAATATATTGCACTCGCTGTCGTAGTCTTACCGTTTGTCCCCGTAATACCAACTATTTTTATTTTATCAATGCCAAAGAGTGAAGCGATATCTTGTATTTTTATAATTGAGTGTGCTTTATTATCTAGTGCATTTTGAAGGTATTTTTCATTTTGAGTGGTGAGAACAAAAGCTGTCTCAGAGTTACACTCTTTAGAGTTTTCTGTTACATATTTATAGGCTTGATTTGGTAGTTCTATTTTCAACTATTTTTGCCTTTGGCTAGTTTTTTTAAAAGTTTTCTCAGAAGTTTATCACTAGGGTAAATACTCAAAGCATTTTCCAAGTAAGTAAGTGCCATCTCAGCAAAATCATGCTCAATTAGTCTATCAAGAAAATCAATAAAATCATCTTTTTGTGTAATAATAACACGAGTAGAGAACATGATGTTTTCAAAAGTTTCTCTAAACTCTCCACCCTCTTCTAAAATATTTTTAAAATCTTTATAAAGTATGCCATCTTCGAACTCTAAACGATCACGAATAGGATCAGCAAATACTTGACTCAATTTTTCTAAACTTCCATCTATATTTTGTAGTATTTCGCTCATGATAGTATCTGCTTGTTCTTTGTCATCTTCTTTGAGAATTTCATAGTAGTCAAATAGTGCTTCAGCACCACCTTCCCCACTCATTGCCATCTCGGCAAGGATTACTCCATTATAAGCTTCTGTTGAGTTTGGATAATTTTGTAAAACGGTTGCAAATTTTTCTAAAGCATTTTTATAATCTGCCTTAGAAAAACTATCTTTTGCTTGTGATAATATTTGGTATTTACTGATTGTACTCATCTATGTATAACTTACAAATTATCTATATCATTTTCCATACCGATTGGTACATTGATAACAGTAATTTCTGGATGAATATCCATACGAAGCTGACGCTCAACTCCATACTTTAAAGTATTACCACTACTACCACATCCTACACATGCACCTTTAAGTTGTACATAAACTGCACCATTTTTGACTGTTACAAAGTCTATATCCCCTCCATCTAATGCCAACGAAGGTCTAACTTTATCTATAACAACTTTTACTGGGTTTATTAACTCTTCATCTGAAAATGGAATCATATATATCCTTGATTTAACTATTTATTTATTTGTATCATAAAATATGACAATATCGCTTAACAAGTCATAAAATAATATATTAACTATTCTTTTAAAGCCATTATACCTTGAACATATGAAGATTTTCTCATACCGATTAAAATATAGTCAATACTTTCTCGCTCTAGCAAAAACTTTAAAGCACACTTTTGTAAAGATCCACTACATACATCTAATTTCTCTTTTAGTTGCACTCTTGTGCTTTTAGAACACTCATAAGCCACCATTTTTCTATACTCTTTTAAGAACATATCAACATAAGTAAAAAGTGTTTTAAAATTTTGTCCATCTATCTCTTCTAAACTTTTTTGAATATGCGGGATAATTTGAGAATATAAAAAACTGTCATAATCCCCTATCCAGCCATATTTATGTTTGTTCTCATCGAGTTGCTCTATCAGGTTGTATAGCGATCGCAATTCATCATTATCACTTACTTCAAGAAGTTCATTTAGCTGTGTATAGTACTCACTGCTCTCATCATAATCCGCAAGCCTATACATTAACTCTCCCTTTTGTGCATTTAAAGGACGGTTTACTAGAACTCTTAATCCATTTTCTTTAGCCCAAACTGCACATTTTAAGCCCTCAGTCTCAAGCATATTTATAGGAAGTTGAATAGTTGTAAAACTATGTGTTTCATTCCCAGCCATCTCCGATGCCTTATCTGCTAATGTGATTAAGTCCTCATAGGGTAAAAACTCTATGTCATTATGCTCTTTTGAAAAACTATTTGAACTAATACCATAACTTTTAATAGTACCATTCTTCACCTGCTCTTCAAGAGCTACAAAAACATCAAATATTCTATCAAACATATTATCAAGTGCTTCATCGTGTGGCATATTTTTATTTAAGGCATTAAAAATATAATACTCAGGATTGTGTAACAAATAACAGTCTATCTGAGTCAGTTCTAAACGCAGCAGTGACTCTTCTAACTGATGGAGCATAAAAGACTTGCTAATAGAATGAAAACATGTCTCAGAGTACTCTACAACGTCTTCAAAGGGTTCTTCTTTGTGTGCAACAAGGTTTGAGCCTTGAATATAACCAAACTTACTCACTATCTCAACTTCATCACGAATATCATCTTCAAAATGACGAAGTGCCTTTGCAATAGCCTTCTCCGCGGCACCATCCATATAGTTAGTCGATGTATCAATGAGTCGTACACCTGCTTCAACAGCATCAATTATAGCTTGTATATGTTCAGTATTTTCATCACTAATACGGTAAGTTCCAAATGCGAAATTACTCATTTTTTTTCTCTCTTATAAAAGTATTTTAGAATTCGGAAGTCCTCTTTGGTTGAGGGTGGAAGTTTAAAGGGGTTAAACGCAGACAAAGCTGCGTTTAGATTTAAAAAGTAATAATTAAACTAGCTCGATAAATGCCATTGTAGTAGCATCACCACGACGAATTCTAGTTCTAGTAATTCTTGTGTATCCACCAGCACGTTCAACATACTTAGGAGCGATTTCATTTACTAGTTTCTTAGTAGCTTCTTTACTTTGAAGCGCAGCGAATACTGATCTGTGAGCATTAGAGTCATTCTTACCAGCAATTGTGATAAGTTTTTCTACGTATGAACGTAGCTCTTTTGCTTTAATAACAGTAGTTTCGATTTTTCCATGTTCTATTAACGAAATACTAAGGTTCATAAGAAGTGCAGCTCTATGTGTACTTGTACGACCTAGTTTACGATATCCATGACGGTGTCTCATATCTAATCCTCTATTAAGCTTGTAAAGCTTCTATTTTCTTTTTTAACGCAGTAACTACGTCATCTGCTAAGTCTGCACCAACGGCAAAACCAAACTCTTGAACTTTTTCAACGATTTCATCATATGATTTTTTTCCAAGATTTTTAACATTTTTCAAGTCATTTATACTCATAAGTGTAATTTCACCTATTAGTTTAATGTTTGAACGATCAAGACAGTTAAAACTACGAGCACTTAAACCTAAACTATCAATGTTAGTTGTTAGTTTTTTAAGATCTGGTGACTCTTCAACTCTCTCTACTGTTACAGGTGCTTTAATACTAATCTCAGAGTTAAATACTGCAAGTTGTGCATACATAACTTCTAAAGAATTTCTAAATGCATCTACTGGAGTAATTTGACCATCAGTTTTAATTCTTAAAATTACTCTTTCAAAGTTAGGGTTGTCTTCTACAAGAACATTTTCGATCTTGTAAGTAGCACTTCTAACTGGAGTAAAGAAAGCATCTAAAGCGATGTAACCGTCTTCTAACTCTTCGTAAGTATCTTCGCTAGGAACATACCCAATACCTTGAGCAATTTTAATGCTAAAGTTAAGAGTAGAATCTTCATTTAAAGTCGCGAGTGGAGCATCAGGTGTTACCACAGAAACTTCATCGCTGTTTAAATCAGAACCTTTAATAGTACAAGGACCTGCGAAGCTATAGTTAACTTCTGCTTCTGCTGCATCATCATTTAGTTTAAAACGAATCTCTTTAAGATTTAAAATAAAATCTGAAATATCTTCAAGCATACCACGCACAGAGTCAAACTCATGCTTAGCACCCTCGATTTTAATAGCAATTGGTGCATAACCAACTGAGCTACTTAATAGAAAACGGCGAAGTGGATGAGCTAAAGAGATAGCATAACCCGTTTCAAATGGGTATGCAATTATGTTAGCTTCATTTTCACTAATCTGTTCTACCTCAAACTCTTGTGGAGCAAGTGGAGTAGTTTTAATTTTTTTCATATATTAACGCCCTTTTATTATTAATTACTATTTAGAGTAAAGCTCAACGATTAAACGTTCTTCAACTGGAATAACAACTTCATCACGTTCTGGTATACGAGTAAATATACCGTATACTTTTTCAGCATCGATATCAACCCATGGAGCAAGACCAGTTTGGTTAGTTAATTCAATTGCACGAACAATCTGTGCATTTGTTTTACTTGCTTCTTTAACTTCAATCTTTTGACCCGGTTTAACACGGTAAGAAGGAATGTCAAGTTTTTTACCATCAACTAAGATGTGACCGTGAGTTGTAAGTTGACGAGCGAATCTACGAGTAGATGCGAATCCCATTCTATAAACAACATTATCAAGTCTACTTTCGATAAGTGTAATAAGGTTAGTACCTGTATTTCCACTACGACGTTTTGCTTCTACGAATAAAGCACGAAAGCCTTTTTCAGAAACACCATACATGAATTTAGCTTTTTGCTTTTCATTAAGTTGTAAACCATACTCAGAAACTTTCTTACGTCTTTGACCATGTTGACCAGGACCGTAAGGTCTTTTTTCTAATGCAGACTTACCCGCTAAACGACGCTCACCTTTAAGGTTAAGACTTACACCGAATCTTCTTTCGATTTTTTCTACTGGACCTCTATATCTTGCCATCAGTAATCTCCTTAAACTCTACGACGCTTAGGTGCGCGACAACCATTGTGTGGTAATGGTGTAACATCTTTCATAAATGTTACACGGATTCCTTCGATTGCACCAACAGCTTTAACTGCAGTCTCACGACCTGAACCAGGACCTTGAACTTTAATACCAAGTTCTTTAATACCATGCACTTGCGCTTTTGCAATTGCATCTTCTGTTGCAGCTTGAGCAGCAAATGGAGTTGATTTCTTAGAACCCTTGAAACCAAGTGAACCAGCAGAACTCCAAGCAATCATGTTACCCATTTCATCTGTAATTGTTACAAGTGTATTGTTAAATGATGCAGCTATGTGGCAAATACCACGTGCAATATTTTTCTTTACTACTTTTTTTCTAACAGCTTTTCTTTTTGCCATAATCTATTCCTTACGCAGCGCCGACAGTCTTACGTTTACCCTTACGAGTACGCGCATTTGTCTTTGTTTTTTGACCACGACATGGAAGACCACGACGGTGACGAATTCCTCTATATGAACCTAAATCCATAAGAGCTTTAATATCCATAGCTACTTTCTTACGTAAATCACCTTCCACCATAATTTGGCTTTTGCGGATTTCAGCAGTAATTGCAGCAACATCAGCTTCGTTTAATTCGAAAACTCTTTTGTTATAGTCAATACCAGTCGCATCTAAAATTAGACGTGACGCATGAAGACCAATACCATAGACATACGTTAAACCGTACTCTATTCTTTTCTTTTTAGGTAAATCAACACCAGATATACGTGCCATGCTTATCCTTGTCTTTGTTTATGTTTTTTAACTTTGCAGATTACTCTTACAACGCCTTTTCGTTTAACGATTTTACAATCGTCACACATCTTCTTAACTGAAGCTCTTACTTTCATAAGTAGTCCTTTGTTTATACATCTTTGCTGCTCTTAGGCGCACAATTCATTGTTTGCCAATACTTTTATCTTTTGTATTGTGTACTAAAGATAGAAATACTCTAACTATTTTGTTAAAACAGCAAAGCGGATGGGAATTATACCCAAATATATTTAAAACTTTTATTAAGCCTTAAATATTATATGGTTATGATGAATACATATCAAATAAAAAGGTGTAAATATGAGAACTTTATCGGTAAAGGGAAGAGTCTATCCAACTGACTTAAACCACAATGGCGGTGTTTTTGGTGGATGGATTATGGGAAAAATGGATAAAGCGGCCTCAATTGCTGTAGATGAAATCATCAAATGCGGTGCAGTTACTGTCTCTGTTACAGATTTACACTTCAAATATCCTGTGAGTAATGGAGATATTTTTTATATCTATACTGAAATACTACATATTGGATACAGTTCCATTTTAATCAATGTAGATTTTAAAATACGAAGCATAGATACAGAGAACGAACTCTCAGAGTTAAAATCAGTTGTCGATGCTAAGTTTAAATTTGTTGCTCTTGAAAATAAAAAGACCGTGGCTATTTGTGATCACCTTCGTCCAGATGCTACAGAAGACATTATTGCGATGGCCTATGTTGGTAAACATATGAAAGGAAAAAAGAAAATTGCAAATTCTATCTAGTGTTTATGGGTGCTTTTATCCAAAGTTTATTCCCATAAAACACTAATACCATACTCCCGATTAAGTACAATAAATTTGTTGTAATAAACCTTTTTTCCATATTTTTTACTTAGAAGTTCTACCTCTAGTTCTTCTTCATTTAGAAGTCTCCGCACGTCTTTATACTGTAACCATTTTCCATACCTTGCTAAAGAATTTTGCCAAATCCTAAAATCACAAATTGCATCTTCTCTCAACTCAAAAATATCACCATCTTCTGTTTTCCATTTTGCATTTGAACAAGCATAAAGTTTAACTTTTTTACCACTCACCTCTTTATCTCTAACTTCAATCTTTCCACTCTCACAGTAAGGACACTTGCCTAGTATCATAACTACTCCTTCCTTTTATATTCTAAATAATAATCTAAAAAATAGCTCTTTGTAATTAATATTGCATATAGACATATTTTAGATAGAATTTCATTATGCAAAACTATATAGATAAATTTAACACAGCCATCCAAAATACTTTTTATACAAATCTTCCACTTGGTGAACAAGTGTTTATCAAAGATAAAGCCCTAGAGTTACATTTTTCCGTTCAAGAACTAAAACAAATCATTACTATTGCTCGTGACTTAGAAATGTGGAACGAAAAAACTATTAGAGAAATTTTTCCAAGTCACAATCAGAAGAAGGTTGTTTTTTCTAGGCTGCGTTTAGCTTACGAAGAAATCCAAAATAAAACCAATTCATATAAAAACTTTACTCTTAAAAACATTCCAAAAGAGCAAAAATTTACTTTCAAGGTAGCCGATAAACAAGGTTTTGGACTTGGTTTATGCCCAGTTGCAAGTGAAAAAACACGTTGTTGTAACTTAATGACTCTTGATGCCGTTGAATCTTGTGGTTTTGATTGTTCTTACTGTTCCATTCAGAGTTTTTACAACCAAAATACCATTACCTTTGACAGTAGTTTTAAAGATAAACTTCTCAAACTTGAACTTGACCCTCAAAAAACATATCATATTGGTACAGGTCAAGCAAGTGACTCACTTATGTTTGGCAACCGGGAGGGTGTATTGGATGCACTTTTTGAGTTTGCATTTAAAAATCCTAATGTAATTTTGGAATTTAAAACAAAGAGTGATAACATCCAATACTTTTTGCAAAATGATGTACCGCCTAACATACTCTGCACTTGGAGTTTAAACACGACTACCATTATACAAAACGAAGAGCATCTAACTGCCTCTTTGGAAAAAAGAGTAAACGCAGCAAGAAGACTAGCAGACAAAGGGATAAAAGTAGGTTTTCATTTTCATCCTATCGTTGAATATGTGGGATATTTAGATGAATATAAAGAGGTCTATGAAAAACTAATCGATATGTTTACTCCAAGTGAAGTTGCTCTTGTGAGTTTTGGTACACTCACCTTTATTAAACCCGTAATAAAACAGTTACGTGGGCGTGAGTTTAGAACAAAAATAACACAAATTAATCATGTAGATGCAAGTGGGAAAACATCCTATCCTGATAAAACTAAAGTTGAAATGTTCAAACATGCTTATGAGAGTTTTTCTGCTTGGCAAAGTGGAGAAGATAGAGTGTTTTTTTATCTCTGCATGGAAGAGCATCAGATGTGGGAAAAAACATTTGGGTATCAGTATGCAACAAACAATGACTTTGAATCAGCCATGCTTGGAGCATATAGTAAAAAGCTAGGTCAAGATTACCTACTTGGAAGTATTAACCCATTTTAATTAAAAATGTGTCTCCAACTTCTTGAAGTGTAAAACTATGCTTATCACAAAAGTTTTCATTCATTATTTCTACCATTTCTAAGCTCTTCTCTAGAGCTACATCTTTTGACTCAATTTCTTGGTTATTTTGTAAGTCACTTCTTCTAAAACAACCACATTCTCTATCTACTACTATTTTAAACATATTTATCCTTTAAGTGCCTGACCATAATAAATGTCATATTCAATAACTTTAAAAAGGTTTATATTCAAGGCGAACTTTTTTTAGCGATACTAGTATCGTTGAAGATAGTTCAACGAAGCAGATGAGCCTTTTTAAAGTTACCCTGCGGGTGAGAAGATAAACTACAATTTCCTTCGTTGAAAATCCTTTAAGCTACTGGTAGCTCATACGGAATTTCGCCTTGTAACTTATAGTTTATCTTCTCATTGAATATGACATTTATTATGGTCAGGCACTTATTATTTATGAAATAATAGCTAAAAGCTCTTTGTACGGTCTTAGTTAATAAGTCTGCATATTATTTTAAGATATAATTGCATTATGAATAAAAAAATACTTCTTTTATGTAAAGACAATAGTAGCCTCTCAATAATGGCCGAGGCAGTGCTCAATAAATATCTCAAAGAAGTAAATGCTTCAAGTGCAGCTGTGAAAAAAACAAAAGCAGTCAAACCTACTGTTAAATCAGCCCTAGTAAAAGATGCTTCTTGGAATGATGAGTATCACTCAAAAGCAGTGCTTACAATGCTAGAAGTTGAGTTTGACCTAGTCATAGCACTTGATACAGTTTCTTCAAAATCAATTCCGGAGTTTTCAGATAACACTATTGTAATTGAAATAGAATACGAAGATCCAAATTATGATAGCCCATCACAAATGGAGAAGTTTATAAAAACTTTAAAGATGGAACTTATTCCCATTTCACGAGATATACTAGAACTATAGAACTACTGTAAATTTGACTTAATTACACTAATAAGTAAATCATTGTCAATAGGCTTGGACAAGAAGTCATCCATTCCAACTTTAAGAAGTCTTTGTCTATCTCCCTTCATCGCATTTGCAGTTACTGCTATGATAGGAGGAACCATACTAAACTTCTTTCGTATACTTAGCATAGCTTGTATCCCATCCATATTTGGCATATTCTCATCCATCAAAATGAGATTATATTTTCCCTCTTCAAACATTTTTACAGCAATAACTCCATCATCAGCCATGTCAAAAGTCATGCCTAAGTCATCGAGTAACATACCTAGTAGTAGTTGGTTTGTTTTATTGTCTTCAACTATTAAAACATGTCCTCTAAAGGTAAGTTCTTCATCTTCAGTCAATTCTTTTTGTGGAGCTAAAGATTCTTTATAAATAGACTGTAGTTTTAGAGTAACACCAAAAGTGCTTCCTTTCCCAAATTCACTCTCAAGATGAAATTCACCATCCATCATTTCTGTTAGTTTTTTAGCTATACTTAGACCAAGACCCGTTCCACCATATTTTTTAGAAGTACTATCACTTGACTGCTCAAAAGGATTTAGTATTTTTTCTAAAGATTCTTTCTTTATGCCAATTCCACTATCTTGTACAGATAACTGAAGTTTA
>NZ_JAEMVD010000046.1 GCF_029215975.1 Sulfurimonas sp. SAG-AH-194-C20 | reverse complement strand
AGTGCTTCCAAAGCAACAGATATACTGCTTGAACCAAGAAACACCATAGAGTATGCTCTCAGTATTTACCCACATGCAAAGAGCTGGATATATGTTTTGGACATGCCAACTAGCACACCAAATAAAACAAATCTTTTAAATGACTACACCCTAAGTTCACACAAACCTCTATATGAGATAAAAAAATTTCAACTTCGCTCAGCACTTTCTTACAAACTCTATTCAAAAAACCTAGCCAATAATCTTATAGTCGATATAGGCAAAAATGATAAAATATTTCAAGCTCTAAAGAAAATCAAAAAACAATCTATTACACCACAACAAAAAGCACAAGCACTCATGAAGTTTTTTAGACAACAAAAGCTTGTATACACTCTTAAACCAACCAACACAGACTTAAGCGACTTTACTGACTCTTTTCTTTTTGAGAGTAAAAATGGGTACTGTATTCATTTTGCTTCTGCATTTGCTAGTTCTGCTCGGATGCTTGGTATTCCTTCTCGTATAGTCACTGGATTTAAGGCAGACAAAACAAACATGATAAAAAACTATCTTTTAGTGAAGTCCTCAGATGCTCATGCCTGGGTAGAACTTTACTTTAAAAATAAGGGATGGGTGAGGTTTGACCCAACAACTACTGCTAGTAAAAACCTCAGTTTACTAGCACAGACACAAAATGATACAGTTCTAGTCACTTCTACATTCAAGAAGATAAACCACTATTATATGTACACAAAGTATCTCATCAACAACTGGATTTTAGACTACAATAGAACAAAGCAGATGGCTATACTTCATAAACTATTAAACGATACAGTATACCTTTTAAAATTTATTTTTGCATTTTTACTGCTAATTTTCGTAAGTGCAGTTGTCTACTTTGGACTAAAAGTAAGTACATGTGAAGATAGAGTACTTTGTGAAATGAGAAAACTCTTAAAACTTTTAAGTAAATATGGTTTACATAAACAACCAAACCAAACAATGGAAAGTTTTCTACAAGAAGCTCAAAAGGAACTCAATATCTCTTTGAGTCAAGTGAATGAAATATATAATGGACTTAGGTATAAAAAAGAGCCTCAAAAATCTGATGTTTTAAAACTCAAAAAAGAGATTAAAAAGCTAAAAGTTGAGATTAATGAAATGAAAAAAGAAGTTCTTTGAAAAAAGGTCTTAGAGTTACTATACTTGTCTGACACCTCTCTTTAAGACTTACTAAGTACTGATATTCTAGACCTTTTTTTACATCGACCAAATTTAACAAATCTTCTAGTAAATTTCCAAATGCGAGAACTTCTACTTTTTCGTATAAGTCATCTTTCACATCATAAAAACTAGCCGCACCAAAATCTCCAAGATAAGTATTATAGTTTCCATCTACTAAGATGTTGTGAGCATAAAGGTCTCCATGCATTAAACCTCTCTCATGAAGGTGAGTAGCCGCAGAAGCTATTGCTTTTGCTACTTTTAAGACCTCACATACATCTAAACGCAGCCCCTCTTCAAATGTATCACGTGAACAGGTCTCAAAGTTTGGAGGATTTCCTAAGTTTTTGTAAGTAGGTTTTATAAACTCTAAGACTAAACCTAAGTGTTTGTGCTCAAGTCGTGCTAAAACTTTTATAAGGTTTGGATGCTCACCTGCATGCATAGAAGCATTCATTTCATCTTTAGCATAGCCATCACTTGTGACAGCTCCTTTGAAAAGTTTTATAGCGACCACTCTGTTAAAATCCTTTGAGTGACCTCTATATATCTTTCCAGAAGCACCCTCACCCAAGAGTTCATCTACCTCTAAGTCTTTATACTGAACTAGCTTTAAAGTCGACTCTTTACTTACACAACAAGGATTTCCACTAAATGCCAAATATGCAAGTTTTGGTAAGCTTAACAACCACTCTGGTATCTCAGTTAAAGAGTTTGCAGAGAGACGAATTAGCTCTAAGTTTTTCAAGTTTTTCATACTCTGAGGCAAAGATGTAAGTCTATTTCCAGCTAAAGGAAATTTTTGCATTTTAGTTAGTTTTCCAATTGACTTAGGTAGTTGTTCAAGTTTATTATCTGTTAAAATCAACCAAGATATACTGGGAGGTAAGATGTCTTCTCCAAAACACTCAATAGAATTTGACTTAAATCCAAGCATAAAGAGCTTATGACACTCTCTAAAAGCATCTGGTATTTTTATAAATCTATTTTGAGAGAAAAAGGCGATTTTTAGGTTTTTAAGTCTACTCAAATCTGGTAAATTTTTCAGTCTATTTCCACTTAAGTCTAAAAGTTCCAAAGAATCACAAAGAGTAAAAATTTCTTCAGGAAAAGTCTCTAAATTTTCTTGTATTTTAAGTTTTTTGATTCCTACTAGTTTACCTGAATGAAGTTCTTCTAAAGTGTGTCTCATGAAGAGAGTAAATCTCGAAGAGACTCTTTAGGGTTTTTTCCCTCTAACATTTCATATACCTCTTTTGCTATTGGAAGATGCAGATCACTTGTTTTTAGAATCTCGCTTATTGCATATGTAGTACCGATTCCTTCAGCTACTTCTCCTAGCTCTTGAAGTATATCTTCTTGTGATTTTCCAGCGGCGAGTCCTAGTCCAACACGAAAATTTCTACTCAAATGTGAAGAGGCGGTTAAAAAAAGATCTCCTGCCCCTCCTAAACCTACAAAGGTCTCAGGTTTAGCACCATAAGCTAAACCAAACCGCTGCATTTCTACTAAACCACGAGAGATTAATGCTGCTGCTGCATTGTTACCTAACTCTAAGCCACTACAAATTCCAGCAGCAATTGCTATGACATTTTTATAAGCACCTGAGACTTCCGCACCTACTACATCTATAGAAGTATATGCTTTAATAAATGAAGGAAAAAGTGCTGCAAATTCTTTAGACAACACTTGATTGAGAGAATTTACAACGAGTGCAGTCGGAAGTGACTTTTGTACTTCTATAGCAAAAGATGGACCTGAGAGAAATGCTATGTTCTCTGATGGAACATATGCACTGTATATCTCATTTAAAAATTTTCCACTACTCGCTTCTATACCCTTAGATGCAACTAAAATCTTCTGTCCACTAAAAGTAAAGTTATCCTTTAGCCATGCAGCAACTTCTTGTGCTGGTACTGTGATGATAAGGTACTCACATGAAAGTGCCTCTTGTAAACTAACAAAATTTTTTAAATCCCTAGGTCTTCGAGAAGTGATTACGACCTCATTTTTTTCGCTAAATGCGAAGGCTAATGCACTTCCCCATTTCCCTGCTCCTATAACTCCAACTTTCATACTTCACTCCCTATGAGTTTTTTAAACCCTTGTATATCTTTTTCATACCCTACAACTATGAGGGTGTCATTTTCACTAAGAGTATGCTGTTTTAAATTTAATGCATAGATAAAGTCATGACTCATGTTTTCATTCATTAGTGCCAGAACATTTATGCCCTTATAACTTTCCCACTCGACATTTACTATTTTTTCTCCTAAAAGGGAAGAGTTTTTTCCTAAAACGATTTGAGCAATTTTCAAATCATTTTCTTCAAACAAAATACTATGTAAAACAGTATTCGAAATTGGCAACTCTAAGATATTTGTAATAATATCTGCCGTTGACTCAACAATAGGTATAACTTTATTCGCACCTGCCATGGTGAGTTTATTAGCATTTTCTTTATTTGAGGCGATTGCAATAATCTTTAAATCATCAAAATATGCTCGCAAAGATATAGTTAAAAAAATATTTTGTGCATCATCTTCTAAAGTACAAAATGCAATAGAGTCCTTATTTGATATATTTTCTTCAATACTTGACCAATCATCACTTAAATCAAATAAAGAAACCTCATAGTTGCTACTCGTTAAATTATCTTCTTCTTGTGAATAGAGTTTAATGTTCGTATATTTATCTTTCAAGTTTTCAAGTATCTCAAAGGCATACTGATTATAACCAAAAACAAATGCTGTTTGTTTAGACATTTAGTACCTTTGCATGAAGATGAAATTCAAACTCTTTTATAAACATAGTGTAACCAATAGCCAAGATATAATCACCAACTTCAAGTTTAGTATCACCCTCTGGTTTAAATAAAAATTCATCCGTAGTACTTTTATAAAGACCTAAAACTATAACACGAAATTCTTTATTTCCTAAATCTTTGATACATGAAAAGTTTTCTACAATTCTTTGTGTTACAGCTATTTCATCTATGTAGACACTATTATTCTCACTACGAAGTTGGTGAATGACTTCAAATGCAACAGGTTTTCCAACAAGTTCTTTTGTCATCATACCTACTAACTCTTGAGGATATACTAGTTTATTTATTCCAGCAAATTTTAACTTTTTATGATTAGAGTCACTCATAAGTAAAGAGAGTAAAAAAACTTCACTATCTAATGCACGAACCGTAAGTGCAGTATAGACATTTTCTACATCGTCTTCTCTTAAACAAAGAATGGCTTTTACCTGAGAGGAGATATCAATGTTAAGTTTTTTATAACTATCTATCTCCCCAGGACTATAATTTAGTGCTACAAAACCATCACTTTTGGCACGCTCAACTCGTTCTAAATCATCATCTAATATAATTATTTTCTTTTTCTTTTTAGAAAGTTTTTTACAAACCTCTCTTGCAACAGACTCATAACCACAAACGAGATAGAAGTTTTTAAGTTTTGAGATATCTTCAATAGTTTTCACTTCTCTAATCTCATTGAGTCTTTCAGTAAATGCAGATACTACAAGGGATGTTGTAAATGCCAGTACAGCAATACCTGCTACGATAACTATCATTGCTACTAAACGCCCCTCCTCTGTCACAGGAGTAACATCTCCATACCCTACAGTCGAAATAGTAACTATTGACCAATAGACTGCCTCAAAAAGAGTGTTAATAGGTGAACTAGGATTGTTTGCTTCCATCACATAAATCAGTACAGAAGAGACAAAGATAACTATACCTGCAAACATACCTAGGGTAAGAAACTCGAACTTTTTACTTGCTAAAACACCTGCTAAGGTCTGAAAACTTCTAGCATAGCGAAAGAGTTTAAAAACACGGAAAAGTATAAAAAGACGAAGAAGACGTAGTTCATGGAAAAAAGGTAAAATCGCGAGTAAATCAATAATTGCTCTAACAGAAAGTATATATTTAATTTTAACTTGGGCTATCTTATAAAAAGCCTTCCATAAGCTTATATCTCGCGATAAAAAAGAGTCATGTTCTGCACGGTTAACTATAATTTCACTCATGCTACTACTGACCCATAAACGCAGGATGTACTCAATAAAAAATATAAATGAAATAATATATGTACTAAAAAATAGAAGATAATCATTCACAGGATATTTTACTTCACGGATGAGGACACCCACACTTATAAAAATCAGTGTAACCATTAAAATATCTACATATTTTTTATATCTATACTTATCATTTTCTAAAAGCTTATAAAAAAACTCTTTACTAGACTGATAGCGTTTGGATGTCTGTAAAAAATAAGCTCCATCTACTATCAACTTTTTTAGCATTTTTTATCCTAGTTTTACTTTGAGTATTTCATTTACAGCTTGCGGACTTGCACTCCCCTTGCTTGCTTTCATCACTTGCCCTACAAAGAATCCAAATAGTTTGTCTTTTCCAGCTTTAAGTTGTTCTACTTTCTCAGCATTTGCAGCGATTATCTCATCACAAATTGCCTCTATGGCACCCATGTCTGTAACTTGTTTGAGTCCAAGCTTATCAATTGTCTCATCCACTGACATATCTTCATTTTCCATTAAAAAGTCAAGTACTTCTTTGGCTGCTTTTCCACTCACTGTTTGATCTTCTATGCGTTTAACCAAACTTCCAAGTTTCTTTGCATTAACAGGTGTATTTGTGATGTTTACATCACCTTTCATACGAGCATTTAGTTCAACTGTTAGCCATGTTGTAGCATTTTTTCCACTGATGCCCTCTCCCATCATCTCTTCAAAAAAGTGTGCCATCTCAACACTTGAAGTTATGACTCCTGCATTGTATTCATTTAGCTTGAACTCTTTTACAAATCTATCGCGTTTAGCATCTGGAAGTTCTGGAATTTGAGAATATTTCTCAAACATTTCATCACTTATCACAGCTTTAAGTAAATCGGGCTCAGGGAAGTAACGATAATCAGCTGCTTCTTCTTTTCCACGCATAGAACGTGTTTCATTTTTTTCTTGGTCATAAAGACGAGTCTCTTGAGAAATTTCATCATCATAAACCCCATCTTCCCAAGCTTCACTCTGACGACGAACTTCAACCTCAATGGCTTTTTCAATAAACTTAAAACTATTAATATTTTTCACTTCAACACGAGTATAAAGTTTTTCATCACCTTTAGGGCGAATAGAAACATTTACATCTACACGAAAAGATCCCTCTTGCATATTTGCATCACCTATATCTAAGTAACGGATGATAGAGTGGAGTTTTTTAAGATAGAGTATCGCTTCCTCAGCACTTCTCATGTCAGGCTGTGTTACTATCTCTAAAAGTGGTGTTCCTGCGCGATTTAAGTCAACTTTTGAGCGATCACCCTCATGTATATTTTTACCAGCATCTGCTTCAATATGAGCAAATCCAACACGAATTGTTTTTTTACTACCATCTTCAAAATCAATTTCTAAGTTTCCATTTTGGATAACAGGTGTGTAAAACTGAGTAATCTGATAAGCAGTTGGGCTATCTGGATAAAAGTATGACTTTCTATCAAAGTATGAAGTTTTATTTACTGTAGCCCCAATTGCCGTTCCAAGCATAACTGCCTTTTGTAGTACCTCTTTGTTTAAAACAGGTAAAGCACCAGGAAGAGCGAGACAAGTTGGACAAGTATTTGTATTTTGTTTATGATTAAAACTTGTTGCGCATGAGCAAAATAGTTTTGTTTTTGTGTTTAATTGTACGTGGACTTCAAGTCCAATAACTACTTCAAACATAGAGTTCCTTAAATATTATAATTGATTCTCTATTTTAGCTAATTTAAGCTTTTAAATCTCATAAAAAAAGGCAATTTGCAAATGAAAAATAATTTAGGTATAATATCAGTACGATAAATATTGAAAAAGCCAACCTTGTTGTGAAGCAAGTACGGAAAGTCATGGGTCTTACAAGCTAAGATCGCCAGACTGCCAGATGTATATTTACACCTTCCCCTTTTCTTTATCTATCATAATTTAATGTATACATATAACTTTTATGTATCGATGGAGAAAATTATGAAAACCTCAGCCCTAATATTTGCT
This sequence comes from Sulfurimonas sp. SAG-AH-194-C20, assembly GCF_029215975.1. Classification (GTDB taxonomy): domain Bacteria; phylum Campylobacterota; class Campylobacteria; order Campylobacterales; family Sulfurimonadaceae; genus Sulfurimonas. The sequence goes on along the minus strand of NZ_JAEMVD010000046.1, from coordinate 3,293 downwards.
ACACTTTTAGCAACAAGTCCACTCTACTGTGCAGACACTAGTTCTTATGAAGTTGAATTTAGTAATGCAAAAGTAAACTACATAGATGTACCAAAACTAAACTTGCAACTCAGACCTCAAGAGAAAAGTAGTTTTGAATTTATACTAGGATATGCAAGCAGCCTTTTTTCAAATACTAAAGAACAAGATAGTGGTCAAAAACAGCATAGTATGCATATTGCTCTTAACTATGAGTTTTGAGTAATTTCTTCTAGTAGTTTTGTCTGTTTTTTTGCTTCTTGTAGTCGTTCTTTATTAACATGAAAAGCATCAAGTAATAAAATAAGAAAAAGTGAAATGATTATATAGATAATTGTTGAAAATATTGCGAAAGAGATTCCCAAGATAATTGAGAATTTAAAAGTAAAAAGAGCACCTACGAGCACTATTGCCCATGATGCTCCTTGCAAAAAGCCTATTATACGATCATAAATATCTTTTTGCATTTGTCAAAAAGCCTAGTGCTCTTCAACAGTCACTGCACCACCGAGATAAACATATGTAAGCATCATAAAGATAAAAGCTTGTAAGAATGCCATAAAAGTTAAAAGTGCAAATGGAATCATTGGTAAAATCCATGGAGCAAGCATTAAGATTACCATTAAGAACATATCATCACCTTTTACATTTCCAAAGAGACGGAAAGATAAAGATACTAAACGTGAGAAGTGAGATACGATTTCAATTGGAAACATTAACCAGTACAACCACCAAACTGGACCTAAAAAGTGTTTGAAGTATTTTACAACACCTTGACGACGGATACCTTCAAAGTTGTAGTAAACAAAAACAACAAGCGCTAAAGTTAAAGGCATCTCTAAAAATGCAGTTGGAGCTTCAAAACCAGGAATAACACCGATTAAGTTAGCGATACCAACAAAAAGACCAATAGTAGCAACAAGAGGTAAGTAACGACGAGCAGGCTCTCTACCCATAACATCAGCACCCATCTGCAAAACACCACCGATATATGCTTCCATAAGGTTTTGCGTACCCTTTGGAACTAGTTGTAAATTACTCATAGCAAATCTAACGAGTAAAAGAGCGATACCTGCTGAAAGCAACATATGTGTGATATAGATAAAAGTTTTATCGTGTGTAATAAGTCCGAAAAATGTAAACAATTCTGGCATAGAAAAGCTCCCTGTCTTAAAATAATTATGAGATTATAGTCAAACTTGCATTAAAATATTATTAGTCTTGTAAAACATAGTACTATTTTGCATACTCTATAGCTCGACTTTCTCGAATGACATTAACTTTTATCTCACCTGGATACTGAACTCTCTCTTCTATCTCTTTAGCAATCTCTCTTGCCATTAAGATAGACTCATCATCATTTATAAGTGTTGCGTTTACTATAACTCTTACTTCTCGACCTGCATTGATAGCATAAGCTTGCTTGACACCACTATGTGATGAGGCTATTTCTTCTATCTCGGTAACACGCTTTAAAAATGACTCTAGTACTTCACGTCTAGCACCTGGACGAGCAGCTGAGAGAGCATCTGCTGCACAAACAGCGCCACATTCTATGGAGTTTATCTCTTGTTGTCCATGATGAGCATAGATGGCATTTATAACGACTTCACTTTCATTGTAACGGTTACATATCTCAGCACCTAAGTCTACATGGTTACCATCATGGTCGTGTGTAAGTGCTTTACCTATATCATGGAGTAAACCTGCGCGTTTTGCAAGTTTGATATCTCCGCCCATCTCCGCTGTCATAATTCCTGCAAGATGTGCTACTTCAAGAGTATGTGCTAGAGCATTTTGACCATAACTTGCACGGTATCTAAGTCGCCCTATGAGTCGCATTAAGTCTGGATGCATTACACCGATGTTTAACTCAGATACAAGCTCTTCACCCTCAGCCAAAATCTTACCTTCAAACTCATTAGTAACTTTTTTATATATCTCTTCAATACGAGCAGGTTGTATACGCCCATCCTCTATAAGAAGCTGAAGAGTTTTTGTAGCAATCGCACGTCTGTAAAGGTTAAAACTACTTACAAGTATAGCGTTTGGAGTGTCATCTATGATAATATCAACACCCAAAAGTGTCTCAAGGGCTTTAATATTTCGCCCTTCTTTACCGATTATACGACCTTTAAGTTCATCATTATCTAAATGCACAAGGTTTGTTAAACGCTCACTAGCAAACTCACCGGCAAAACGACTAGTCGCTTGAGCAAGTATAAAGTTTGCTTTACGCTCACCCTCTTCTTTAGCCTCATTTTCATAACGACGGACGATATGAGCTATGTCACCACGAGCTTTATACTCAACTTTTTTAAGCAGTGATGCCTTTGCTTCTTCTTGCGTCATACCTGCACTATGTTCTATTACATGTAGTGCTTCGTCTATTTTTTTCTCATATTTTTCTTGTAATGATGCAAGAGATTTTTCATTTCTTTGTAAATTAACTTTTTTTACTTTTATAGCAACAGAATCGTCTTGAATCTTCGCTTCTTCCGCCTGCTTAAAGTGTTCAAAATTTTGCTCTTTACGGACAAGTGCATCTTCTCGCTGACTCATGTCTGCTTTTGCTTTTTGCTTTGCATTATCAAAACTTTTTTTTGCTTCGTGTTCAATCTCCAAAGACTTAATACGAGCACGTTCTAACAGAGCTTGTGCTTCATTTTCTATCACATTTGCTTTAGCAACAGCTTGTTGCTTGTAAATATCAAAATTAGCACTTGTTAATTTTTTAGAAATGTAAAACCCTACAACACCACTTACTATGGCAGTACCGCCACCTAGTAGTATCTCGTTTAACATTATTTTTTTCCTATTATCTTCTTTGGTGTTATCATCAAATCACATGCAATGTCGTAATCATCGCAAATTAACTTTTTGGTGTAACATAATTCAATTTGTGTAAAGATTATATATGGTCGTTTTTGTAGCGTTTGAAAAAAACGATCATACATTCCTTTTCCAAAACCAACTCTTTGTAAATTTCCATCTATCCCAACAACTGGAACAACTGCAATATCAATTTTTTTTATATTTCTATTTGTATTACCCGCTTCGTAAATATTAAATTTCTTTCGGCTCAGAGGTAGTCTAAATGGTACCATCTTAAAACTTTGTCCAACCATAAATGGTATATAAATATCATTTTTTTTGCGTAACTCAATTAAGGTCTTCACAATATTCACCTCCATTTCTAGTGGATAGTAAAAAAGGATTTTTTGTCTTCTTTTGGTTTTCAACAATATTAAAAGCTTTTTATTCACCAAAGATGT
>NZ_JAEMVD010000045.1 GCF_029215975.1 Sulfurimonas sp. SAG-AH-194-C20 | reverse complement strand
CAAGTGAAAAAAAACAATCATCTAAATCAGTTCGACCAACAGTCGTTCGTACTCAGAATGTAGCAAAAGAGTTACAGGCTATTGCTAAAAGTTATGAGGTACGAATAGATACACTTGACTTTAACATTTTAGAGACTCAAACATATATTCGTATTAACGATGCAAAAAAAGAAACAGAATGGGAAAATATAAACAATAAAGCTCTTTATGAACTTGATGAAGACACCTCCTTACTAAATCCTTATTTTCAGATAAAGCAGACGTATGAGATAGAGATATATTCATTGTCACCTGAAACACCTAAGTTATGTCCAAATCTAAAGATAGCAGTCGGTGCTAATGCAAGTAAGTGTAAAGTTTATTTAAGTATTGTTGAGGGTTCTTTTATAACCAAAAGTGATGCCTTAGAAGAAGACTTACTAAACCTTGTAAACAAAAGAAAAGTTAGAGCGGGAATTCTTATATATATTTTTGATGAGATGCTAAAAGATGTAGTTTCAAAAATGTCAGCAGAGGCAAGAGTACTAGAAAAAGTTGAGTTTAAAGAAACAAAAGCAATTCTTATTGCAGAAGGATTTGAGCCAACTGCTACGACAAATGATAAGCTTATACTACACTATGAAGATAATAGTCAAGAAGATGAAAACAAAAAGGTAGACTACTCCTCACGCGGATTTATACAAGGTGTTAAAAAGGACGAGCTACTAATAGAGTATATTAAACCTAGACCTGGAATATCTGGACGAAATTGTCGCGGGGAATTTTTAGAACCAACTGAACCTATTGTCGCACATGAAGTCACTTTTAATATTGACTCAAGTATCAAAGAAATAACAACAGAAGAGTCAGTAGAGTATCGTGCTAACGAAAATGGATACATTGCTTTTGATGATAATACATATACTATTAAAACAGATATGGATGTTGGTGAGATAAGTTTTAAAACTACTGGTTCCATCAACAGTGGTGTTGACTCCGATGTAAGCCTTAATGTGAGTGAGGCAGATGTGTCTAAGGATGCTATTGGTACTGGTATGAGTGTAGAAGTTACAGAGATAGATATTGATGGTAATGTTGGTTCAAATGCTAGAGTTGTAGCATTACGAGCAACTGTGGCTGGACAGACTCATAAAACAGCTACTATAAAAGCCGATGATTTAGATATAAATGTTCATAAAGGAAAAGCATACGGTAAACAAATAAAGGTTACCAGACTTGAACATGGAGAGATAGATGGGGATTTTGTTGAGGTAGCACAAGCCTTAGGTGGACACATAAGAGCAAAAGAGGTAAGTATAGAGATATGTGCTTCACATGTAAATGTTACAGCCTCTAAAAGTATAGAGATTCAAAAACTTCAAGGTAGTGAAAATATTTTTATTATAGATCCCGTTTTACAAAAAGATGCGATTGATAGTTTGCAAGATAATCAAGAAACTATTAAAAATCTTCAAAACTCAGTTCGTGAGATATCTAAGGAAATAAAGCACTATAAGAAACTTATTGAAGATGGAACACCTGCATTTAATAAAATTAAAAAACATTTAATTCATTACAAAAAAAATGGTGTTAAACTTCCCGCTTCATTTGTGCAAAAGTATAAACAGTTTACTGGTTTACAAGAACATCTTAAAGTGATACAGAGTGAATATGAAATTAAAAATGATCAACTTAATCTACAAACAACAAGAACTGTCTCTTTTCAAGATAACATTATGGATGCACGTGTTATAAATAGAGATAGATGGGTTGGTTACAATGAGATAAAATTCAAACTCGTTGATCCTCCTATAGAGTTAGTACACAAACCAGCTGAAGGTTCAAAAGATAAAATTTTTGGACTTGTAGATATTGGAGATGGTGAGTTTGAGATACAGGCAGTTGGTGAATGATAGTAGGTGTATCAGGAAAGATAGTTTATAAAGAACCGAGTTTTGTGCATGTTGATGTTAGTGGTATAGTGTATGAAGTTTTTATCTCTTTACAAACTTTTTCAGCACTTGCTCAAGAAAACACCTCTCTTTTTACGACTCAGATAATCCGTGAAGATGCCTCTCTTCTTTTTGGTTTTATGGATATGAATGAGAAAAAGATGTTTGCAAGACTCATTAAGATAAACGGAGTAGGACCTAAAGTTGCCATGGCAATTTGTTCTACATACACTCCTTCTCAGTTTGCAACTGTTATAAACAACAAAGACTTAAATGGTGTTAAAAAAGTTCCAGGAATTGGACCTAAGGGTGCAGGGCGAATTTTAGTTGAACTAGCTGGATTTGACGAAGAGCTTATAGCTTCGGGGGATGGTACACCATCTTCTTCTTTAGCTTTTTCTCAAGCAACAGAAGCATTAGAATCACTTGGGTTTAAAAAAGACAAAATATCTAAAGCACTTACAGCTTGTGAGGGCGAAGATACCGCCTCACTTGTTAAGGGTGCATTAAAACTACTACAAACAGTTTAAGAAAAAGGAAACATATATTGAAATTAACGATTTTATTTGGTGGGGCAAGTTTTGAGCATGAGATTAGCATTGTAAGTGCTATTACTATAAAAGAAAAGTTAGCAAGTTTTGATTTGAGTTTTGTATTTTGTGATGGAGATCATAAGTTTTATCTCATAGATGAAAAGAAAATGAAGTCTACTACTTTTAGTACAAAAGAGCATAAAAAAATGCCCGAGTTAACACTAGTAAACAATGGCTTCGCTCAAAAGTCTCTTTTTGGTTCTACCCTTCATACAAATCCAATCCTTAACCTTATTCATGGTGGAGATGGAGAAGATGGAACTATCGCTTCACTTTTAGATTTTTTTGACATAAAGTACATAGGTCCGCGAAAAGAAGCTTGTACATTTTCTTATGATAAACGTTATACGAAGTATCTCTGTGATGCCATAGGTGTTAAAAGTGTTGCTTATAAAGTTTTTCATAAAAATGAAGCAGCCAATTTAGGTCTTAGTATACCTGTTATAGTAAAACCAGCATCTTTAGGTAGCTCTATCGGTGTTAGTATAGTAAAAGATGAGTCAGAATTTGACTATGCTCTTGACACTGCGTTTGAGTATGATGATGCTGTTTTAGTAGAGCCTTTTATAGAGGGTGTAAAAGAGTACAACCTCGCTGGATACATGATAAACGATAAGATACATTTTTCCATAGTTGAAGAGCCCCAAAAAGAGGAATTTTTAGACTTTGAAAAAAAGTACATGGACTTTTCTCGCTCAGAACAAGTAAGTCGTGCAGATATAGATGAAGAACTAACAAACAAACTAAAATCGAGTTTTGAGAAAGTATATCGTGGTATGTTTGAGGGTGCACTCATCCGTTGTGACTTTTTTGTTGTCAAAGGTGAGGTGCTTTTAAATGAGATAAACCCTATCCCTGGTTCTATGGCAAACTATCTTTTTAAAGACTTTGAGCAAGTGATAAGAGAACTCTCATCTGCATTACCCGATGCTAAGAGAGTGAAAGTTTCTTATGAATACATAGACTCCATCTCTAGTGCTAAAGGAAAGTAATGGCAGTTAAATCTATCCAGTATATGCAACATACTTTTGATATAAGTTATGAGATACTCAATCCTGAGGCAAAAGTAGATTTAATCATACTACATGGTTGGGGAAGTTCTAAAAGCATCATGAAAAATGTATTTAGCCCTTTTATGGATAGTTTTCGTCATATTTATATAGATTTACCCGGATTTGGTAAGTCAACTTGCCCAATCGCTTTAAAAACATCAGATGTTTCTCGTATAGTAGAATTGTTAATGATTCATTTAAATGCAAGTAAGGACATCATACTAGGTCACTCTTTTGGTGGGAAAGTCGCACTTTTACTTGAGCCAAAAGTTCTTGTGTTGGTTGCGAGTGCAGGTATCTATGTACCAAAATCTTTAGGAATACAGTTTAAAATAGCAACAACAAAAGTATTTAACTTTTTAGGATTGAAAAAATTTCGTTCACTTTTTATAGCTTCTGATGCTAAAGACCTTAGTCGTCCAATGTACGATACTTTTAAAAATGTAGTAAATGAAGATTTTGCACACGAGTTTGGAGGGTATGAGGGTAAGGCACTCTTATGTTGGGGTGAAGACGATACAGCAACACCATTAAGCTCAGCACAAAAGATAAAAGAACTTATAAAAGACTCTAAACTCCAAGTTTATAAGGGTGATCATTTCTTTTTTACTTCAGTCGCCCAAGATATATCAGTTCGTGTAGAAGAGACTTTTTTAGAAACAGTGAGTCACTAGATGGAGCAGTTTGAACAACTCATAGCATTTACTACTAATGCACTTTTTGTTTTTCTTTTAGGCTGGTACCTCATTACAAATTTACAGTGGTATAACTACTCACTCTCACGGGTAATTCTAAAGCATCATAAACCACAATGGCATATACTCTATTTTATAATTCCTTTTATAGCTTACTATACTACGGGTAAATTTTTTGTTATCTTTTTTGTTTTTGCTATTTTACCTTCCATCATCATTTGGCATAAAAGACTTGATAAAAAGCTTGTTCTTACATGGCGTGTGAAGCGTTTTCTCATACTAGTCATTGGACTAACACTCTTTGGAAATGTATTATGTACTTTAAAAGATGCTTGTGCAGTGTATGGTGTTTTTATGCCATTAGCACTTGCATACATAGGCTCATACATTATAGAGAAGTATCTTTTTACGGTTTATAAAAAGCAGGCAAAAAGAAAACTAGCATCTATGGATAAACTCCAAGTCATCGCTATTACCGGTAGTTATGGTAAAACGAGCATCAAAAACTTTGTAGCACAGATACTGAGTAAAAAGTTTAATGTCTATGCAACTCCTAGGAGCATAAATACTCTTGGTGGCATAATGGGAGATATAAACAACTCACTCCCACAAGATACAGAGATATATGTCTGTGAGGCAGGAGCGAGAGAGACTGGAGATATTTATGATATCGCTATGTTTGTTGAGCCTCAGACTGTTGTTGTAGGTAGGGTAGGTGAGGCTCATATAGAGTACTTTAAAACCTTAGAGAATATCATAAGAACAAAACTGGAGCTTATTCAGTCTCCGCGTTTAGAAAAAGCTTTTGTGCATACTTCTGTAACAGATGAGCCACATGATAAAGTGAGTTTTTTTGGTGATGAGATTAGTGATGTAGTCGCTACTCTTGATGGTATAGACTTTAAGATGGCGTTTGATGATACTACTTTAGAGTTACATACTGATGTTTTAGGCGAGTTTCAGACTATGAACATCGCAGTAGCAGTTCGTATCGCTAAAAGCTTTGGTATGAGTGATAAAGAACTAACAAACGCAGTCAAAGAACTAACACCTGTTGAGCATAGGCTTCAGATGATAAAAGCCGGTGGAAAACTCATCCTTGATGATGGATATAACGGTAACATCGACGGAATGCTAGAAGGTGTAAGACTCTGCTCACTTCATGAGGGTGGAAAAAAAGTCATAGTAACACCAGGACTCGTTGAGAGTACAGATGAGTTAAACCTACAACTCATAAATGCAATCAACAAAGTTTTTGACATAGTCATAGTAACAGGCTCTCTAAACGCAGACCTTTTTAATAAAAACTTAAATGTAAAACAAAAGGTGATGTTAGCAGACAAAAGTTCTCTCACAGCAGTTTTAGCAAACCAAACAAAATCTGGTGATATTATACTTTTTGCTAATGATGCACCGAATTTTATTTAGGTAAGATAGTGATAGATAAGCTTACAAAATATACTGCTTACTTCACTGCGTTTATACTAACTCTTTTAGTTTTACTCATAGTCTACGATGCAAGTGCTCGTTATCTCTTTTCAAGTGGTTCTACAGCACTCCAAGAGTTAGAGTGGCATTTTTTTGATGTTGTTATACTTCTCTCCATCTCATATACTCTTAAACATAATGCTCATGTTCGTGTAGACATACTTTACGATAAGTTTTCGCTTAAAACACAGAGACTCATCAACATCATAAGCATAGTTTTTTTCATACTTCCTCTTTCATTTTTGATACTCTACATTGGTATAGGTTTTGTTGAGATAAGTTATGTGCAAAATGAGATGTCTTCTGACCCAGGTGGTTTAACTCATAGATGGATAGTAAAGTCTTTAATGCCGCTCTCTTTTGCATTTTTAGCTCTACAGGCTTTTTCTCTTTTAATGGATGAAGTGAAAAAATGGAGAGCTTTATGATAGCTTTTGTAATGTTTATACTGGCATTAATGCTTCTTTTAGTTGGTATTCCCGTGGCGTTTGCTTTTGGTGGGGTTGCTATGATATTTGCTTTTTTGATTCCAGATGTAGGGTTTGAAGTTTTTAACATTTTACCATTTCGAATATATGGCATCATGAACAACACTACACTTATGGCAGTGCCTCTTTTTATCATGATGGGTTTAATTCTTGAAAAATCAGGCATGGCTGAAAAGCTACTTATATCTATGAGTCAACTCTTTAAGGGTGTTCGTGGTGGGCTTGGTGTGAGTGTTGTTATAGTTGGGGCAATCCTCGCAGCTTCAACGGGAATAGTCTCTGCAAGTGTTGTTATGATGAGTGTTATAGCTCTTCCTCTTATGATAAACGCAGGGTATGATAAGTCTCTTGCATCTGGCACTATCGCCGCTTCAGGAACACTAGGTCAAATCATACCTCCTTCTATAATTCTTATCATCTTAGGTGATGTTATGAGTGTAAGTGTTGGTGACTTGTTCGTCGGTGCAGTTCTTCCCGGACTTACACTTGTGAGTCTGTATATCACCTACATACTCATCCGTGCATATATAAAAAAAGAAGATGCTCCGGCGATGCTAAGTGATGAGAAAATAAACTTTTTTACTCTTTTTAAAGCCATTATTCCACCACTTCTTTTAATGGTCTCTGTTTTGGGGAGTATCTTCGCAGGTATCGCTTCTCCTACTGAGTCTGCTGCGTTTGGTGTTGTGGGTGGTCTTGTTCTCTCAACTCTAAACGCCACCTTTTCTTTAGAGATGCTGCGTTATGTCTTAAAAGAAACTATGAAACTAACCGGTATGATATTTATGATTCTCATAGGTGCTACTGCGTTTAGCCTAGTCTTTAACGAACTTGGTGGTAGTGATTTGATTTTAGAATTTTTTAGTGAAGATATTGGTGATGTTTGGGTCTTTATTGGCATCGCGATGCTTGCTATTTTTATACTTGGATTTTTTATAGACTTTATTGAGATAAGTTTTATCATAGTACCTATCTTAGTTCCTGTAATGGACGCATTTGGTATAGACCCTATCTGGTTTGCCATACTTATAGCTATGAACCTCCAAGCCTCATTTTTAACCCCGCCTTTTGGACTTTCACTCTTTTTTTTAAAAGGTGCAGCCGGGGATAGTGTGAGTACAATGCAGATTTATAAGGGAATTATCCCTTTTATAGTTTTACAGTTAATAGCCCTTTCTCTTGTAGTAATTTTTCCTGATTTAGTTTTTGCATTTCTCTAAAGCAATACTTTTTTTGAGTGAAAAAGTGTTATAATATTTTTAAGGATAAAAAATGAATGAAGTTACATTTCCTCAAAACTATAATGAAGAAGTTAAACAGTCATATAGTAGACTCATATTTGTCCCAATAATTTTATCTGTAATGTTCTACTTAGAATCTTATAAGACTATTTTACAATCCTTAGTATTTCAAGCTATTGTCATCTATGCAGTCCTATCTCTTGCAATTTTTTTCTTTTTAAAACTACGACCTAATGATTTGATTATATTTCGTAAACTCTCTTTTATAGTTCTAGATGTAGGAATAATATCTATAACAATGGCTGTCTTAAACGAGAATGCATATCTATTTTTATTCCTCTATTTATGGATTATAATGGGCTATGGTATTCGTTTTGGCTTACGTTATTTGGACTTTTCATTATTAGTATCACTTATTGGATTTGGCTACTTAGTGACAAATAACACATTTTTTACAGAACATTGGCAGGTGAGTTCAGGTGCTTTAAATATTATTATCATTTTAAGTCTATTTTTTAGAATTCTTATTAAAAGATTAGAGTATAAAAATGAACTTATTATAAAAACAGCAGATGCTAAAGGGAAATTTTTAGCAAATATGTCTCATGAAATCCGTACTCCTCTAAATGCCATTTTGGGATTCATCAAAATTTTGAATGAGTCAGAAAAAGATACTAAACGTTTAGAATATTTTTCTATTATTAAAGAGTCTGGGGAGTCTCTTTTATCTATTATAAACGATATTTTAGATTTTTCTAAAATAGATTCGCATAAGTTATCACTTGAAGAGAGAGTATTTGAGACAAAAAAACCTTTTGAAGCATCGTACCTACTTTTTAAAGAGGCAGCAGATAAAAAGGGTATCTCACTAAAGTTTGAATATAAAAGTGAAATTCCACAGTATATGGTGAGTGATGAAACAAGATTAAAACAAGTAGTTATAAACCTCCTTTCAAATGCAATCAAATTTACTTCGAAGAATGGAGTCATTATTTTGAGTGTATCTTATAAAAAGCATGAAGATACACTTTGTATATCTGTAAAAGATAACGGTATAGGAATCTCAAAAGTAGTTCAAGAGTCTATATTCAATGCCTTTGAACAAGCTGACACTTCTACAACAAGGAAGTTTGGAGGGACAGGACTTGGACTGAGTATATCTTCTGCTATTATTTCACTTATGGGCTCAAAACTAGAAGTTAAAAGTGTAGTAGGTTCTTATACAAAGTTCTTTTTTGAGTTGTCTTTTGAGTACCCTAGTAAAGAAGTTCTCTGTGAGTTACAAATGCCACTAGAGACATCAAGTGTAGAACAAATGCAGGGTAAAGTACTTGTAGTAGAAGATAATCAGTTTAATCAAAAACTAATGTGTATCCACCTCGAAGAGTATGGACTAGAGTATGAGATAGCTAACAATGGTGCAGAGGCAGTAGAGATGTTTAAAACTTTTACGTACGATATTATCTTAATGGATGAAAACATGCCTATTATGAACGGTAAAGTAGCAACAAAAATTATACGAGAATATGAGCGAGAAAAGAGCTTAAAAGCTACTCCAATAGTTGCACAAAGTGCAAATGCCTTAAATGAGGATATACTTTCATTTTTAGATGCAGGAATGGATGATGCTATCGCAAAACCAATAGATGAAGAGGTCTTATATATGACCTTATATAAATATTTACAAAAGGATTAAAATGTTAAGTGTTTTATTAGAGTTCAGTATGTTTCCGACTTCGAGTGATGGGCGTGAGGGTGCTTCGGTGTCTAAGAGTGTTAGTAAGATTATAGATGCTATTGATAAGTCGGGAGTGCCGTATCAGCTTACTCCTATGGGTACAGTTATAGAGGCTACAAGTATGAAAGAAGCACTTGGCGTGATAGAGTTGGCATATGAGCAACTTGATGATTGTGATAGAGTCTACTCTTCACTAAAGTTTGATATTCGTAAAAATACTCAAAATAGGCTCAAAACAAAGATAGAGTCAGTTGAAAAAGTATTAAACAGAAAAGTAAGCCACTAGTTTTTAGGAGTGAAGAGATGGAAGATATTTTATATGCTCCTTGGCGTGATGAGTATGTTGGCGGTTCAAAGGTAGAAGGTTGTGTTTTTTGTCATATCTCACAAAACGGTGATAAAGATGAAGAGTTTCATATACTGCATCGTGATGAGCACTGTTTTGTTGTGATGAACAAGTACCCTTACACTCCTGGACATTTTATGATTATTCCTCATCTTCATACAGATAAACTCGAAGAGCTAGAGAGTGAGACTTGGTTACACATGTCGGCACTTGCACAAAAGAGTGTTAGACTTTTAAAAGAGGGTTTTGGTGCACATGGCGTTAACATCGGTATGAACCTTGGAGCTGCAGGTGGAGCGGGGATAGCAGAACATATACACATGCATCTTGTTCCTCGTTTTAACCGTGACACGAACTTCATTACAAGTATAGCTGACACTCGCATTTACTCAACAGACTTTCTTAAGATTTATAAAAAAATAAAAAGTTTAATACCAGAGTATTTTTAGTGATTTTAAAATTTCTTCTTTTATTTCTAGCACTATGTTGTTCTTTATCTGCTAGTGATAATTACTATCCTAAAAGCTATGAAAAACTAGCAAGTCCTCTTTTTAGTGCAGCCCAACATTTTTCCAAATATGAACACATTAGCAGTTTAAAAGTTTTAATTCAAGAGTACGAAAGTGAAGTGAATGAAATTATGTTGTCTGGTTACCATGCTGATATTAGCGAAAATTTTGATGATAAAAAGATTTATCTCCAAGAGTTGAGAAAGTTACAGTTTTCGTATGAGAAGTTACTTCATAGTCTTCATAATAGTATCGCTAAAAGTATACAAGATAATGATTATAAACTTTTTTTAGAGTTAACATCATATTCATTTGATGGACTTTTTGCAAGTACAAACTTACGTAAACAAGCTATCTCTTTTTACTTAAAACATAAGAATGAAAATAATTTAAAGTGTGCAATCTTAGAAAAAAATATGAAAAATGAGAAACTATGTAGTAAAACACAAGAACTTTTTTCAGCTGAAGTAACACACTCAACATATAATTCAAATTTAAAAAATAAAGCAAAAAAAAGTGTAAGTATATCGACAAAAAGAGTTAAAAATACAATAGAAGTATTCTTATCAAATAAAAATATTTATGATATTACCATAGCAGTAAAATACAAGACTAAAAATATGACAATGAGTGCTGTACCACCAAAAGAGTTTGTTTTAAAAGCAAAGAGTAAGTACCACTATACAACTTTTATACTTGGTGAAGGAGAGTCTAGCTATGGGTTTAGTTGGAGTTATATAATGGGTTCAAGGGATGCAATTCATGATGATAACTATGTATATAGATTACCATTTAAAGTTGGAACTAAGCATAGAATAAGTCAAGGATATAATGCTAAAGAAACGCATAAAGGTAATTCTTCATATTCGCTAGATTTTTCAATGCCTGAGGAAACAAAAGTATATGCTTCTCGTAAAGGCATAGTTGTTAAAATAAAATCTAACTCAAATAGAGGAGGATATGATAAAAAATATGCTAGTTCGGGAAACTATGTGAAGATTATGCATAGTGATGGAACTTTTGCTGTATATTATCATTTAAAATATAATGGTGTTTTAGTTAAAACAGGGACATTAGTTTCTAAAGGAGAACCTTTAGGGTATTCTGGAAATACAGGTTATAGTAGTGGACCACATCTTCACT
>NZ_JAEMVD010000044.1 GCF_029215975.1 Sulfurimonas sp. SAG-AH-194-C20 | reverse complement strand
TGGTTTTGGTTCTTCTCTTTTTGGTGTTATATCTGCCATTATATTAGGTCTTATGGGTTACATACTTAACAAAAACCAAGAGACTCTTATCGAAGGGGTTGAGGATTGGCTTAAAGGTCGTATCATTGATTCTGGTGGGGCAAGTTCTTCTTCCATGACTAATGGTGATGGAGAACAACTCCCAGAACAACGATCCTCATTTATGGATGTCTTTATAGATAACATCTCAACTTTGAGTAAAGCTATGGGAGCAATCGCTCAAACAAATGAAAGACTCCATAGCATTACCATCGCATCCGTGCAGCAAGCTCGTGATGAGCATGAACTTAGCTACGAGCTTTTTGGAAGTATAAATGACAACCTTGCTAGTATAGATGAAAATGCAAAAAGTAGCACCAATATACTAGATACTCGACTAAGTAATATCGAAAATATTATAGCAACAGGACAAAGAGAAACACTAGATGAGTTAAAACTTACACTTTCTACACTCTCCGATACCCTAGTTGACGCACTTAGTGCAAATAATGAAGCAGGAAATCAACAAAATGAAAAGATAACATCACTTTTAGAGTCTGTTGATAACAAGCTTCAAGCACAACTTGAGATCATTACAAATGACACTACTAAAGATAGACTTAACTCACTCAAAGAAGAGCTTCAGACAATAGCAACTATTCTCTCCAAAAATGAAAAGTCAGAAGATAGTAACTTTAAAGAGATGATAAGCTCACTCTCAGGCTTAACTCAAAAACTCCAAGAAGAGATGACACTTTTAACTTCAATAGAAAAACTCTCTAAAATACAGATAACAGATGCTAGAAAACAGAGTACACTTGTTCAAACTTCATTAAGCAAACAAGAGGTGTACCAAGACTCAAGTGCAGTTCTACATAAAGACTCAAAAGAGTTACTTGAAAAACAAAGAGCAATTTTAGAACTTCTAGTTGGGAAAAATGAAGAAAATCTAGATGAACTTCGTCGTATTTCTTCCATTACAACAACTGATGGGTCCATCTCTGCTGATATGCACCAAAGAGATGAAAGCAAAAAAGACTCTCGTGGTTTTTTCTCTAAGATATTTGGATAAGTTAAGATAGATGGCAAAAAGATGTCCTGAAGATTTTAACCCTTGGCCACCATTTGTTGATATATTTGCTTCGGTAATTCTCGTTATGTTACTGTTTTTACTTATCACCATTGTAAATATCGGTTACTATGCACAGTTTAAACATAAGGTCTCATACACTGCGAGTGTTGTAACAGAGGCACCTGTTCAACCAGAAGAGCAGACAAAAGTGATGCCAACTCAAGCAGAATGTACTCCTTCAAAAAATAATGCAATCAATGAAACATTAGTCAATGCTTTTTCGTTTCATAAGGTTGAAGCACCTACAACAGAGGCTTCAAAAAACTCGCTTTTTGATGGTGGAAAAAAGATTGGTAATGCCATCAGCTATGCAGCCAACAAAGATAAAAAAGAGTTTACACAGCAGAGAATCATTAAAACAGATTTACTTATGACTGTAGAATTTTCTGATAAAGAAATCTTTTTAAACTCTAGTATTAAACGTAAGATTAAACTTTTTGTAAGTGATATCAAACGTCGCTCTAAACGTGCAGAGTTTACACTCTTTGTAAGTGATCCTACAAATATCATAAGTTCTACTATCTCTAAACAAATCTCTTTAGGTCGTATACTTAATGTGAAAAATATAATAAAACGTAGTAATATTAATCCTAAGAAAATAAGATTAAACCTCCAATATAATATTCCCTCTGGAAATAAAAATGGTGATATAACTATAAAGGTTCACATACCATGATAAAACTTTTACTTAGCCTTTGTCTTACTTTAAACCTTTATGGGTTTGAGTCCAACTCTACTATGGAGATCATAAACCTTGAAAATGATACCTTATTTCATGCTAAACGAGAAGTAGGGCTCACACTTTATGATGCGATAAACAGAGCCATAAAACACAGTAATCAACTCGATGCAAGCTATCAAGTTGTTGTCCAAGACAAACAAAAAGTAAAAGAAGTAAAAGCTGGTCATTTACCTGTTGTAAACTTAAGTGGCGATGTAGGATACGAGCTTCGACAGTTTGCACTTGATGAAAACTCAGATTCTGTTAATACACCAATTACCTCTGCTAGTAATTATAAAAAAATTGATTTATACCTTACTATCACTGAAAACATATGGGCTGGAGGAAGTATTGAAAATAGTGTTAACGAAAAAGATGCACTCCTTAAAGCATCACTCTATGACTACAGAGATAAACTAGAAGCACTTGTTGTAAATGTTGCAAATGGATATTTTGATGTAGTTTATGGTGAAATAGCACTGAAAATTGCAAATAAAAATATGAAAAATTATGAGAAGATTTTAAATATAGTTAGCATAAAAGAAAAAAATGGTGCTGCAACAAAGGGTGATGTTAACTTTATTCGAGCCAATGTAGACAATGCTAAAACAGATCTTATCCAGCGACAAAAAACACTCAGTGATGCACTGGCTCAATATATTTATCTTCTTCAAACCCAAACAGATGATAAGCTACCCTTTGAAATTAGTACCACTTTTTATAATCAAAACCTTAATAAATCCCTTCAAAATGCACAAGAATTTAATGCTAAAATTTTAAAACAAAAAGCCTATATCAAAGCCACTAAGTATGGATTTTTAGCTACAAACGGAAGTTTTCAACCAAAGGTTGACTTCGCTATTAACGGTGAAACTAGAAATGAGTATGACATAGGGCTTGGAAAACGTGAAAAAGTAAATGCTATTATCAACTTCAACTACAACCTATATAATGGGAATAAAGATGAAGCAACAGCTATCAGACTACTCTCAAAGATGAGAGAACAGAAGTACCTCTATAAAGACATACAACGTAAACTCACCTTTGAAGTAAAAGTTCTCCATCGTTCTGTTAGTACTTTGAGTGCGTCTCTATCACTTACACAGAGCGAAGTAATAGCAGCTCGAAAAGTTGTAAAGAGTTACTGGATAGCATTTCAGCATGGTACACAAGACCTCCAAGCTCTACAACTTGCTCAAAGAAATCTTAACCGCGCTGAACAGGATTATGCAGAATATAAGAAATCTCTTATCGTGGATAGTTTTGCACTTATGCAAAAGACAGGAACCTTACTCCAAAATTTAGTAGTACCGTATAGAAAAAATAAAAATGAGTTTCAAGCTGATACACTCAATCTTTTTTCAGACTTTGATGCTTTAAAATAAGTAGTTTACTCCTAAGTAAACTTCTGAGGTCTGGAGCTTGAATGTAACCTCATTTGCACCGTCTTCATCTGAAAACTCTCCCATAAGACCACTTCTAACTCTATATCCAAGTTCTGCACCTAAACCAAAGTCAAATTCTAGGAGTAAACCTAATTCAAAACCATACTCCATATTCCACTGTGTTTCTTTATTTAAAATAGGTACTAGATTTATTCCTATAGAGTCAAGTCTGTCATCATATTTGACTAAAGAACTTTTATTAGCCCCAACTCCTACACCAAAAATTCCTCTTAAATGCCAGCTATTATCTCCTTTATAAATAATAGGGATATAGTCTGTATTTAGCTCAAAAACTTGATTTTTTATTTTATATCTTTCTAACTTGTTGTCATTATATTCATATTGTGTACTTATGCGTCCGTAAATACGTGTAAAATAATATTGATATCCTACTTTTAGCGAAACGGGGGACAGAGATCCTCCTGCTGAATAATTAGAAGTTGTGATTCCGCTACCATTTTTAGCATAATTAATATTGCTACTAGTTATGCTAGTATCAATACCTACTATCAATCCTTTTTGTATCATTGCTCCATAAGATAAACTGCTAAGCAGTATTGTAATCAAGGCTATTTTTTTTATCATTTAGTGCTCCCTAAGTGCATTTTTCTTTATGTCTTTGAGTGGTTTTAGTATGTACTGCATTATAGTTTTCTTTCCGGTGAGTATATTTATATCTGCACTCATTCCGGGTAAAACTATCTCATTTTCTCCAAAACTTGCTTTAGATGTACTTATTTTAACTTCATAAAAGCTCACACCCTTCTCATTTGTAAAACTATCTGAAGATATAGTCACTAAAGTACCCTCAAGTGAACCATAACGAGAGAACTCAAAAGCAGTTATACTGACACTTACTTTCTGCCCTACCCATACTTTAGCACGGTCTGAAGTCTTTATCTGACCTAGTATAAGCAGTGAGTCGCCTATTGGTGTGATCTCGACTACTGGGTCACCTGGTTTAACTATTCCCCCGATGGTATGAAAGTAAATTTCTTTTATGGTTCCATTTACGGGTGACTTTATGGTTTTTCTCACTTCTCTGTCACTATTTGCTTTACTTCGTTCTGAAAGTTTAGAAATACTCAGTCGTACTTCCCCGAGCTCTTTTAACTGTTTTACATGCTCTTTACTTTTGTAGTTTTGAAACTTTTGCTTTGATTCTTTTAACTCTTCTTTGACTATAGGAACACTATTTTTGAGACTCTGTTTTTCTGTTATAAAACTCTGTTTTGTTGCTAATGCTGTTAGATACATCTGCCTTGAAGATGCTCCCTGTCTTACTAAATTTTCTTGAATACTCACATTTTCTCTAGCGATTTTAAGTTCAGTTTCTAAGTTATACAGTTTATTTGTCATTTGTTTAATTTCAAGTGACTTCTTATTTATAGTATCTGTTAGTAGTTCAAGTTCTTCGTTAAATGCTTGTAAATTTGCTTTAAATTTACTCTTTTCATTTTTAACTATGAGAGGTATACTTTTACCAAACTCTTTATCAAAGTGAACAATACTCTTCTCTTGTATCTCTGCATTTAAACGAATTTCAGAAGCATAAAGTGCTAAGAGTTCTATCTGTTTTTCTTTTTGGTCTGAGAGGAAAAAAGCTTGAGAAAGTCTAAAAAGTGCTTCACCCTTTATGACACTGTCCCCCTCTTGCACAAATATCTCTTCTATTATACCACCTTCGAGGTGTTGGATAATTTTTGTCTCGCTTGATGGTACAACAGTCCCTGTCCCAACGACACTCTCATCTATTTCACTATAACTAGCCCAGACAATAAAAACAGCACTAAAAAGCATAATAGGCCAAGTCACAATTCTATGGTTCCAGTGAGTCTCAAAGTCTACTATACTATTCACTTTTGCCCCCTTGAAGTTTTGCTAGTATCACATTTGTAGGTCCATCGGCAACTACTTTTCCATCATTTACTACTAACACTCTGTCTACAAGTTTAAGTGCTGAAAATCTATGTGTTATCAAAATCAATGTCTTATCTTCTACTATGGGTGAAAGTTTTTCTATAACACTGTTTTCAAGCCCGATGTCTAGTCCAGTTGTAGGCTCATCTAAGATAAGAATTTTAGGGTTATTTACCAATGCTCTTGCTAGTGCCACTAAGTGTTTTTGTCCTGTTGAGAGGTTATCTCCATTTTCGCCTATCTGAAGAGTATCACCTACTCCCCCTTTTTTTATAAGTGCTTCAAGACCTGTGAGTTTTACAAGGTTGGCTATCTCATCACTACTGATAGAGCGCGAAAGAGCTATATTTTCAGCCAATGTTCCCGCAAACATAAAAGGATCTTGTGGCATGACTCCTATGTTTTGTCTTGCTTCTATTGGGTGCAGGGTATTTGTTGGTATCCCATCGAGATACACTGTTCCACTTGTTGGAGTGTCTAGGAGTGAGACTAAACGCTGGAAAGTACTTTTCCCTGCTCCAGTTTGTCCTATAATTCCGACTTTTTCGCCTGCTGCTATTTTGATGTTTAGATTATCTAGGGAAGGATACTTGCTCCCTTGATAAAAGTAAGAAACATCTGAGAACTCTATAGCACCTTTAAGTTCACCTAGTCCTATCTGTGTATGCTCATTTACCTCACGAGGGAGGTGCCAAAACTCATTTATGGACTCCAAAGAATCTTTCATCTTTTTGTAGTTTAGTAGTACACTTGAGATGTTGACTATGGGAACCATCGCACGCGAGGAGAGTATAGTGATGGCAATGAGTCCACCAACACTAAGGGATTGTGAGTGAATCTCATAAACACCAACAGCTACCACTAGAAGTGTAACCATTTGAATGATAGTATATGAAGTGTTTGATGTGAGGTGTTGAAGCAGTTGTATCTTCTCACCTAGCTTTTCATAAAACGCCACGACTCGACTCCAAGTAAAGAGTCTATGAGTATGACCGTTTACAAGTTTTATGGCATCTCTACCTTGTATAGTCTCTACTAAGTATCCATGTTTTGACTGTGCTTTTTTAAACTGCTCATGTGCTAGAGTTGCTAAAGGTATCTGCATCAAAAGGTTAAATATAACCATGATGATTCCTGCAGAAAAAGGTATGATAGCGATAGTTGGAGAGATAAGATAAATCACAAAAACTGCTATAAAGAAAAAAGGCAAGTCTAGTATCTGGGTGAGTGAACGAGAGGTGAAAAATTCTTTGACCTGTGAAAGTTCGCGAAAAAGATTTGCTTTTGTTCCTGAGAGAAGTTTATCGTACTGCGTTTTAACTCCTATCATTCTCTCTAATAGTACTTCTTCTAGGTGAATGGCTATCTTCTTTCCTGCTTTTTCTAAGATGTAGACACGAACACTTTTTAAAATCACCTCAAACAAGAAGATGATAAGGATACCACCACCTAAAACATACAGAGTATCTGTCGCAAAGTTAGGAATGATACGATTGTAAACATTCATGGTGAAAAGAGGAAGGGCTAGAGCAAATATATTTATAAACAGTGAGATAAATGCCACTTCAACATAAGCTCTCCAAGAGGCTTTTATAGGGTTCCAAAACCATGACATCTCTTTTGTTCGTGAACTAACAAGTGAGTCTTGTTTGTTACGAAAAAACATGATGGCATTTTTGAACTTTTTGAGTTTTTTCTTAGGAGTCTCATAACTTTCACCACTAGCAATATCAACATAGTTTACTTTATCACGTGTCATAGCTTGAAGAATGATGAGTTCATTTTTTTCGTTATAAAGGATGATGGGAAGTAAAAAACTGTCTAAGCTCTCTAGGTTTACCTCCTGCGTTTGAGCATACAGGTTCGATTCTTTTGCAACTTTAAGAGTCGACTTAACATCAAACTCTTCCTCTGTTGCTCCAGATATAGCTAAAATAGTCTCGCGTTTAATCTCACCAAAGTAAAACTTTAAAATGTGGTGAAGCGACTCTACTAACTCTGAACCCTGTGGACTACTCATCTATGACCTTTATGCTGTACTCATTTTCTAATGCTTTATAAACTTGTCTAAACGCAGAGTTGAAATCCCCTAAAGAGTACTGAGGAAAGAGTCTCGCTGATGGATACCAGCTACTATAACTCTCACAAACTCCCCAACGCCAATCAGGTACTTTTTGCAGAACTATCCAAACTTTTTTACCCATCGCTCCACATAAATGTGCGACTGAAGTGTCACTAGTTATGACTAAATCAAGGCTATTTATCATCTGTGCTGTTGTTTTAAAACTAGTTATATGCTTACTTAAATCTATTATATCATCTTGGAGGTCATAGTTGGCTATATCTTTATCATCATCGCCTACCTGTAGAGAGTACAGTTGTAAGTCTCGATGTTTAGCCATAAGGGTAAAGTGCTTTAGGCTAAAGACCTTATCTTTATAGGACTCACCTGTGCTACTTGCACCCCAAACTATACCTATCTTTTTTTTATCATTTGTACTTGTTAGCTCAAACTTTTCCTCTGTTTTTATGTAAGGGTAGTTGTTTGTTAGTCCTGTTAGTTCTTTGTCAAACACAAAGGCTAAAGACATAAACGCCAGTTGTAAGTCAAAAACCGGGAGTTTTTCATCTCGAGTGTAAACTTCATCCACACACTCCATCTCAGCAAAAAGCTCTTTAAGCCCAACTCTAAGATAAAGAACAACTGTCGCTCCTCTGAGTTTTAACACTCCTAAGTAACGAGCCATCATCAAAACATCACCAAAACCCTGCTCAGCATGAACTAAAACTCGCTCGCCATTTAGTTCTTCACCAGCATAAAGAGGTGCTTCAAAAATTGACTTGTACTTATGCAAGTGTCCACTCATTTCCTCTTTTTTAAAACGCCACTCGTATTCACTCCAACCTGCAACATTCTCCCCAGTTTGAAGCAAAACAGTCGCTAAGTCAAAGTGTGCATTTACATGGTTTGGGTCAAGAGAGAGTGCTTTTTTGTAGTAAGACTTTGCCTTATCAAAACGCCCTAAATTTTTGTAAGCTGAAGCACAGTTAGAAAAATGGTTAGCAGAGGTATCATCTAAAGAGATAGCCGTTTTGTGAAAGTAGACAGCCTCTTCATGGCGTTTAGTTTTGTTAAGTGCATTACCTAAGTTTGTATATGCCCCAGCATACGATGGTTTTATCTTTATACATTGTTGGTAAAGTTTTATAGCTTTGTCATACTCTTTAAACTTTGCATATAAAGCACCTAAGTTTGCATAAGCCTCAGCATAGTTAGGGTCTAGCTCTATGGCTTTTTTAAATGCGACTTCAGAATCTTTATACTGGTGGGAGTTGTAGGCTGTTATGGCTTGGTTATTGTAGTCAACTGCAGTTAAATTTTTCAATACAACATCCCAAACATCCAAAGTGGAATCTTATTAGCACTTCCTATCTCAATATCATCAGCCACTACAAAACTATTTTGTATACCTTTTATCTGCTTAAAAGTTTTACCCTTGCTCCCTACTTCAAACAGATACTTTGTATCTACTAAAAAGTCACCCTGCTTTGCAATATTGAGACGATTTTTTACCGCAACTTGATTTGCAAAAAAAGTCTCTCTAACTGTCCCTAACTCACTATTTTCACAATAAGCAAAAAGTAGGTTAGTATTGTTGAGATAAATCTTTGCGGGTTTATTAATTTTTTTAATTCCCTTGACATACTCATCTACTAAAATTAACATCTGTCCATCATTTAAAAACTCAATATAATCATAAAGTTTTGCTCTACTTATCTCTGCTGCAGCAGCAATCTTTGTGTAGTTTACTTCAAATGGTTTGCTCTCGCAGACAACTTCTAAGAGCTTTTTTAGTTTATAAGTATATTTTTGTTCTATTAAACCCAAAGAGGTTAAATCTATGTCAATAGTTAAGTTAATTGTATTAAGTAAATTCTGATAATAAGATGTCTGCTTATCAAAATAAAAAGGATAATACCCTGTTTTAAGGTATGCTTTAAAATCCTTGAGAATATTACCGTTGTTTGTGAGAATAGATTTACTCATATCAGTATGATTTTTTACTATCTGTTCAACTGTAGTTGCTTCATAAGTAGTTTTATGTTTAATCTCAAGATACTCTCTAAATGAAAATCCATTAAGATTATAGAGTGTTACACGTCTGCTTAAATCACTTTTAGCATTTAAAATTGATGTAGCACTACTCCCTGTAAAAATCACTTTAATCTCATAGAGATCATAGATTGTCTTCAAGTACGAACTAAAATCATTATATCTATGTATCTCATCAAGAAGCAAATACTCTCCCCCATCCTCTACAAACTCTTCAACAATTTCAATAAGGTCAACACCTGAGAGAAATGGATAGTCCATAGAGATATAGAGTGCCTTTTTACTATCTTCTTCTAGCTCTTTTAGATACTGAAACAGTAGTGTAGTCTTACCAACACCACGTGCACCGAAGACACAAAGCATTTTGTCATCAAAATTTATCTCACTGTAAAGATACCTTTTATAAGTAATAGTGTGTGATTTTTTCAATCTATTTTGATAGGTAAAAAGTTTTTTTAGCATCGTCTACTCCAAAGTGTAACTGTCTATAGTCGTGAGCAATTATAGCAAAAAAATAGATATTTGTATATGAGTATAGATAGTGTTAGAGTATTAAACAACTCTGTCTAAATCACCATGACTATACTGGTGAATAGTAGAACTGATAAGTGTCTGATACGGCATACCAAGGTTAATAGCTTTTGCCTTTAGTCGTTCTATGTCATCCTCTAAAAGTCTAATACTAATAGATTTTCTTTTTGATAACTTTTCAATAGTATTTGTAGAAGCTAATTTCAGTGATGCTTTCATACTTAAAAGCTCTTCACCCTCTAAAGAGACAAACTCATCATTCTCTAAGGCTACTGAGGTTTCTTGCTCTTCTTGTGTCAAATTAATTTTCTTCATTTTTTCATTCCTTTAAATACTTTTTTGTTTCTTTAAGACTAAACTATCGTAAATGTGATAGTAGTATCTACATCCCAATTATATGTTTCACCACTGACAAAATCAACTCTATCAGTAACAGCATCTGCACTTGCTCCATCTGCATCAGTTGTTCCAACAAGTTTAATGTTTTGATTTGTATTATCCGTACTTGATATTGTTAAAGCAATATCACCACTCCCTGCTAAATCTGTCCAAGCATCTATATTTGATTGTGTAATGTCAAAAGTATTTGCTCCATCTGTAATAGCTCCACTTAGATCTATAGCTTCTATACTCGTAAAAGAGCCATCCGCTATACTTTGTGATGCACTAGTTAAGTCAATCCCACTAGCTATATCAGCAGTATCTGTATCCGCACCACCGTTTAAAACTCCTATATCAGAAACTTGAGAAAAATCAAGAGTAACTGTGTCGTCTCCTGCTAACATATCAACCTCTTCTATTGAAGTTAATGTTGTTCCTGAGAAACTAAATGTATCTGCTCCACTAGAGCCAGTTAAAGTATTAGATCCTCCACTACCATTAATGGTATCAAATGCATCTATAAGATTTTGGTCAATTCCACTAGTCCCAACTCCTGAGAAATCTAACTCGCCAATTACTCCAATATTACTCCAGTCAATACCTGATAAATCATTGTTGTCATCTGTAACTTGTAGTTTTGTCATTGAATCAGAAAGGCTTATCTCCCCATTAGTATCTGCAACTATCACAGTCTGAATATCAGAGCTTATTCCATCTATTGTGTCAACAGAAGTTGCATCTATAACTCCAGTAGTCTCTGTATTTAAATCATTTAGGCTTGTTGCTGTTGCAGTCGTATCACTTGTTGTTACTGCTTCATCTGCATCTAAACCTGTAACTGTTCCTGCTGTATTTGCATCAAACGCAGCTTGTACCTCTACTATGGTTCCTGTTAGTGTTGAGATACCTGCGTTTAGTGTTATAACACCACTTGTCTCTGCATCTAGGTTTGTGATATCTAGGGCAGCTACTGTTCCTGTGTCACTTACTGTAGCTGTCTCATCATCATCTAGTCCACTTACTGTTCCTGCATCGTTCGCATCAAACGCAGCTTGGACCTCTGCTATAGTTCCTGTTAAATCATTAAGTCCTGCGGCTAGAACTACTACTCCACTTGTCTCTGCATCTAAAGCTGTAATATCTGTTGCTTCTACTGTTCCTGTATCACTTGTTGTTGCTGTCTCATCTGCTGTGATTGTTA
>NZ_JAEMVD010000043.1 GCF_029215975.1 Sulfurimonas sp. SAG-AH-194-C20 | reverse complement strand
CTATCGAAGAAGAAGATGAAGAGGACATAGTAGAAGTAGAGCAAAATATTGCAGGAAAGAAGAACAACTCTGCTGTCACTGAAGCGGTTACAAAGTATCTTGGAAACAACTATGACATACGAAAAGACTTCAAGCTCATAAACCTACTCAAACAAGGAGTAGAGCGAACTTCGGATGAGCAAGGTTGGGCAGATGTAAAAGACATCTCTAAGTACATCAGAAAAAACTCTTCTTTTTCTCAAGTAAACTATGGCTTTAAAAAGATGGGTGACCTCATAAAAGCTGTAGATAAATTTGACATAGAATACATGGGAGATAGAAAAACGCAACTCATGATAAAAATAAGAGAAAAAACGAGAACAAGAAGATAAATACTTAGCATTTACTCCTCGTAATGAGCAAAAGCCCCTTCAACACTCAAGACATTTTTATATCGAGTGTTGGTTAACCTCACATGCTTCGTTTTTATGTCACATATTGCAAGACGGTAACTAGAGCTCATAAATGGCTCAACGATACAGATGATTTTTCCATTTACCTCTCGCGTTGCATGAATGTCTCCATGGAGTTTATAAAAGAAATACTGAGGATAACTCAAAGGTGTAATCTCTACAATGTTAACACTCTCTCTATCTTCTAAACTCTGAACGATAATATTTGCATCTTCAAAGTTATCAAACTGCACACACCAGTCATCAAACTTCTTGTTAAACTTGAGTAACTCTTCATCTAAAAAACCACCTGCTGGGGATTGTAGGGCAAAAATAGTTTTATTCATTTTGGGATCACGATCTATGATGTTATTCTCAATTTATTTTTTTCTGATTATATCAAAATAGTTTTAAGCCAAGTTAAGTACCTTATTTTAATATTTTATACACACTATCTTCACTTTTCATAACTATGCTAAACTCCACTCTTCTTGATTTTCTTACATCTTTTAACTTTGAGTATGCCATTCCATTTGCTCTGAAATACTTCTCTAACCAAGGTCGATTAGACTTTATGACATCTGCATCTAAACTATAACAGTAAGAGAGCACTTCATAAGCTCTCTCTTGTGAAAGTTGCATATTTTTAAGATATATCTCTTCTTTAGATATCGCATTTTTCCAAGTATCTGAGGTATGCCCTTCTACTCTTAACTCAAGTATCTCATTTTTGTAGTTTTCGTCTGTGAGTATTTTTATATATCGCGAAAAAAAATCTTTCAAAATGACTTTAAACTCATCATTTATCTGACTCTCACTTACTTCAAAAAGTACCTGTTCTGACGAAAAAACCATACTATTATCTTCAGTGATAGTCGCATTCCAGTTTTCTAAGTCATTCTCAAACTCTTCATACAGAGCTTCATTTATATTTGCTTTTGTATCTCTGTACTCTATGGCGACATCTATGACCTCTTGTTTCTCAGCCTCAACTTTTACCATAAAACTAATCGCGATAAAGAGAAAAACAAGCATCAGGCCTGACATCATATCAGATATGCTTATCCACTCTCTATTCATTGTCTGATTTAGCTTTTAGTGTTTGTGTTACAGACAGAACTGTTGAGACACCCATCCCAACTATGGAAGTAAAGAACGCAGTTTTAAGTCCTACTAAAATGTCGTTGACACTGTTTATAATATCCTCAGGATTAAAAGCTTGTAGTCCTATAAATATACCTACAAAAGTACCAAGTACACCAACACTTACTATCTGACTTTTTAAATCTTTCCCTGTTTTTTGGTCTATATATCCGAGTACAAATATAACGACTGTAAAAACAATGTTGATAGGATCAAGAATTACATCAAGTAAAGATGAAATAGCCTCTTTAGTTTGAGTTGCTTCACATACTCCGAGCATTAGGTTTGCTTTATTGCTAGAGATTATCTTCTTACTTATCCCATCCACATTTACTAACTCATCTATGCTTTTAAAACACTGGTTAGATGCTCTGTAGTTTATGATTTTTTGAGCTTTTGCTTTACCTATGCCGTTGAGTTCTAAGAGTTCTGAGGACGAGGCATTGTTTAAATCTACAAGTGCAAAAAGCGGTGCTATACTTAGCATAAAGATTATGATATATTTTAAGATGAGACTATCCTGTATAATTTAAAGTTATCTCAGTATATCCAAATTAAAATTAAGTTACATCGATTTTTTCATCATATGTTTTTTAGTCTGCTTAGTAGCCACAGCTTCATAAGGGTCTTCGGGCCAGTAGTGGCGTTTGTACTTTCCTCTTAACTCTTTTCTAACTTCAGCATAAGAATTTTTCCAAAAACTACTTAAATCGTATGTGATTTGAATAGGTCTCATGGCTGGTGAAAGCAGTTGTATTTGTAAAGCAATAGTCGAGTTGAATATTTTAGGAGTCTCTTCTAAACCAAACATCTCTTGAAGTTTTACATAGAGTGCAGGTTTAGTAATGTCACTGTAGTCTATAAAAATATTTGAGCCACTTGGAACAGATACTTTTTCTGGGGCAAGTTTTGAGAGTTCTTGTTGATTTTCCCATGAAACAAGAGAAAGTAACATAGGGTAAATGTCTAAAGACTCTAACATTTTAGGGGATTTTACATCTGACATAAAAGGCTCAAGCCAAATATCTAAGGAGTTTAGTAGCACCTCATCACTTAAAGATTCCATAGGCTTTTCAAGATGTATGTTCACAAATGACACTCTATCTTGTAAACTTTTAGCTCGGTTACTCCATGAAAGAAGTTCTAAACCTTCTTGTTTTATAAGGTCTAAAAGAAGTGGTGTCATCTTATGTTTTGCGCTCAAAGCAAGTGGTTTTGAGTAGAGTTCTAAGTGTAAAAAATGAGCCGATTCTTTGAGGTCAAACTTTTTACTCTCTTTGTTGTAAAGAAGTTGTTCTTTTATCTTTATGGTTTGAGAGAAGTACTCTTCAATAATGTCTAGGTTTATAGCCATTGCAAGGTTTATAAAAGAGTCTTTCGCATGTGCATGAAGATTTGCTACAACTAAGTACTCTTCATTAAAAAGTGCATCTTCGACAGACAGTATCGCTCCCTTAGCATTTGAGAGTTTGTATCTGTTATCATTTTTCACCCTGCGTTTAGCAAGTCTATCGGGGTAAGCAAGGAGTAGTAAAACGGCGATTATATCAGCATCATAAGTCTGTTCTTTTTTTACTATATTTTGCATCTTTTTAAGTTTAGTAAATATAAAATCAGCCTGCTTGATTACTTCTCTTGCCACAAAACCATCTATATAAGCAGAGTCAAAGTCCCTCTCTTTTAAATGCGTAAAACGCGACAACAAGTCACTTTCATCCCTAGCATTTTTAAACACATCTCTCTCACCAAGCATAGCACTAAGGAGTGTAGCCTCACGAGCATACCCCATAGTGTTGGCTTTAAGTATCATATATGCAAAACGAGGATGTACCCCTAACTTTATAGCATCTTTTCCAAACGCAGTTATCTTATGTTTAGAGTCCAACATTTCTAATGTAGTGAGTGTTTCTTTTGTCTCCTGTAAAACACTTTGCAGTGGTATGTCTAACCACTTTAGCTCATCAAACGCAGTCACACCCCAAAGGGAAAGGTCAAGCACTAAAGAGCTTAAATCACTTCGAAGTATCTCCGCTTTTGTACTCTGCATCAAGACCTTTGACTCGTGCCAAAGTCTATAACACTTTCCATCACTCATCCGTCCTGCACGACCTGCTCTTTGTACAGCTGAATTCTTAGAGATAAAACTAGAGTCTAAATGGTTCATGGCGTCTGCATAGTTATATCGCGAGAGTTTTTCTAGTCCTGTGTCTACAACTATTCTAACACCTTCTATAGTTAATGAAGTCTGTGCAATATTTGTAGCAAGTATAATTTTTCGTTTAGTAGATTTTTGTAAGGCTTTATCTTGCTCTTTTTTACTTAAAGCAGAGTACAAAGGACACACTAAAATGTCATCACTCTTTATCACTTCACTCAAAGACTTTTGAAGGTTTCGTATCTCTTTTACACCTTGAAGAAAAACAAGTATATCTCCCTCATCATTTTTGAGTGAATAGCTTATAGTCTTTACAAGTTGTGTGTTCATCGTTTTAAGAGTTAAGGCAGGAGTTTTTATGTCAAGGTAATGCATCTCTACATCATAACTCTTACCCTCTGAAGTCACAACAGGAACATCCCCAAGTAGTTCTACTAAAGCAGAGGCATTTAGTGTTGCTGACATTATGAGTATCTTCAAGTCCTCACGAAGCAGTTCTTGAACTTGAAGTGAAAGTGCTAAAGAGAGGTCACTATGGATACTCCTCTCATGAAACTCATCAAAGATAATCATCCCAACTCTCTCTAACATCTCATCAGCTTGTAGCATTCTTACTAAAATAGCCTCAGTCACTACAAGAACTTTTGTCTCTTTACTTTGAGCACTATCCATCTTGACTTGGTATCCAACACTTTTACCAACATCTTCGCCCAAAACTCTAGCCATTTGAGTAGCCACCATTCGAGCAGCCACTCGTCGTGGTTCTAACATGATGATAATTTTACCCTTTAGGTATGGTTCATCCATAAGGGCAAGTGGCACTCGTGTACTTTTTCCAGCCCCGGGAGGTGCTTGGAGGATAAGAGTAGAGTTTTTCTTTAGTTTATCTGTCACATCAGCTAAAACAGCTTCAATTGGGAGTTTTTGCATACTAATAAGCGCTACTTTTTAAAGTAGTAACAGTACTCTAAATTACCCTCTTTTCCTGTAAGTTTCGAAGGAGACTTCTGTACTAAAGTCCAGTTTTTCAAATCACAAGCATCTTCAAACTTTTGCATTGCGTTTTTTATGGCTTTGGTATCAAGCACTACACCATTTTTATCACGCCGAGCCTCACGACCTACTTCAAACTGTGGTTTAAAAAGTAGTATGATTTCATCTGATGCTAGTCTATCTACATCATCAAGAATATATAAAAGTGATATAAATGCGACATCACTCACAACTAAATCAAACTTTTTTTTCGACTCAAATTTACGAATGTCACAAGACTCATATACATGTACCCGTTTGTCTTCGCGAAGAGACTTATGAAGCTGCTCAGTTCCAACATCAACAGCAGATACTTCACTCACACCGCGTTCAAGAAGAACCTCAGTAAACCCACCAGTAGAAGAGCCTATATCTAATGCTACTTTACCCTTAACATCCAAGTTAAGTTCTTCTAAAAACTCTAGTAGCTTAAACGCAGCACGAGAAACATACTGTTTGTATTCCGCTACACTAACTTTATCATCCTCTTCAACTTTAAAAGAGCTTTTTTTGATGACTTTCGCGTTTACAGAAACAAGTCCCTCTTTTATAATAGTCTGAGCCTTATTACGACTATCTACAATCTCTTTTTCAACGAGGTAGTTATCTAAACGCACCATTTAACCCATCCATTATCTAATAAATTGTTAAATGAT
Source organism: Sulfurimonas sp. SAG-AH-194-C20 (assembly GCF_029215975.1). Lineage (GTDB taxonomy): Bacteria > Campylobacterota > Campylobacteria > Campylobacterales > Sulfurimonadaceae > Sulfurimonas. The sequence continues at coordinate 6,113 of NZ_JAEMVD010000043.1, read as the reverse complement.
ACTATAAATAAATAAAACTATGTAAAGCTGATGTTATTTCCACTATTTTATATTCATTTTACATTAATAGGTTAAATTGATTTTAATAAAGGAATACTAATGAAACTTATTGCAATAATTTTTTTAATACTTATTTTTACAGTTGTGGGCTTTATAGGTTATAAAACAAACTATTTTGAGAGCTTTTTAACACAGAATAAGAAAGAAATAAAGAAAAAAATATATATTAACACCCAATTTTTTATGACTGATGCAGATAGAGCACTCTATGCAGAACTAAGAGAAAACAATCCAGCTGATATGATTCTTGTAAGTGGGGAAGAGTATCTTGCAAATGCAGGAGGAGATTTTGCATTTGCAAATTTTATAAATGTTTCCACAAAAAACCTTCCTCACTATATAGCAGGATTTCCTCGTTATATTAAAAAATTTAATATGGTTGTAAGTCTTGATCAAGCAATACAAGCTTTTATGTATATAAAACATAAAGAAAAAATCAAACTAGAAAGTCCTAAGATGTTCGCACTTCTAACTTATGTAAAGTCAATTGCCAATGGTGAAAAAATAAATATAAATATTAAAAAGGATGTAGAACTGTATGAGGCTTATACACTAGGGAAAAAAACCTTCCATCAAAAGCGTGGAGGACGTGGTTTATCTTGCCTAAGTTGTCATTCAAAAGATATACTTGGTTCTGTTTTACGTACACAACCATTACCTGACTTAAGTGCCAAAGGTGTTGCCCCTGCTGCGTCTTGGCCTGCATATAGAATGACAAAATCTTCTACAAGAACTTTACAGCGTCGCTTTCAAGGATGTATGAAAAATTCACTTATGACTGTCATCCCTCTAGGCTCAGCCGAAATGGTTGCCCTTGAAGTTTATCTTACAAAAAAAGCTATAGGTGCAGAGATTTATATTCCTGGTATAAAACGATAAAAACCTTATTATTCATCATGACTATAGTAATGTTTTCATCTCAAGCTCAGTTAAAGTTCTAACACCCAACTTTTCAGCCTTATCATACTTACTACCAGCGTCTTCTCCATAAATAAGAAAGTCTGTTTTTTTACTTATACTTCCCGATACTTTTGCACCAAGACTCTCTAGCATCTCTTTGATAACTCCACGACTTTCACTCATTGTTCCCGTCAGTACTACTGTTTTTCCCTTGAAAGGGTTATCTTTCGCTTCTTCGTGTTTGACAGGTTCTAGTGGTTCTAGGATAGTTTGTAGTTTAGTTATTGTTTCTGCGTTTACTCTCACAAACTCGAGTACAGACTCTGCCATCTCTTCTCCTATTCCCTCGCATTGTATTATTTGCTCTTTAGTTGTGTTTACGAAGCCAAAACCAAAGTTTTCAGCTAAAGTTTTTGAAGCTACTTCGCCTATGTGTTCTATGCCAAGAGAGTTTATGAAACGCCAGTAGTCTTGTCCTTTAGCATTTTCTAAAGAGTTTAGTAGATTTTGAGATTTTTTCTCTTTAAAACCCTCTAACTCTAAGAGTTTTTCTAAATCCAAGTCAAATAAATCTACGACACCTTTTACAAGTCCAGATTTAAAAAGTGCCTCAACTATTTTTACACCCAAACCATCTATGTTAAGACAAGGTTTTGAAGCAAAATACATGATTGCATTTACGACTCTCGCATCACACTCAAGGTTTTGACACTTCAAAAGTACCTCTTCTTGAAGTAACTCTTTCTCACACACAGGGCAATGAGTTGGTTTTCTAACTTCTACCTCACTACCATCGCGTTCATGTGTTAAAACCTTGATGATTTTAGGTATCACATCACCACTTCTTAGGATGATAACCTTATCGCCAAGTCTTATGTCTTTTCTCTCTATCTCATCAAAGTTATGAAGAGTTGCACGTTCAACTACAACGCCATCTATGTTTGTTGGCTCAACTATGGCTACCGGTGTTACAGCTCCTGTTCTTCCTACTTGAAGGATTATCTCTTTAACAGTTGTTATCTTCTCAACTGCTGGAAACTTGTAAGCAACTGAGAAACGCGGTACTTTTACAGTGTAGCCCATGTCTATTTGTGCAGCTATCTCGTTTACTTTAACTACCATTCCATCGAGCATCATATCATAGCTATCTCGGTCTCTATTCATCACTTCATATATCTTTTCTATCTCATCATAGCCTTTAGTTATGGCACGTTGAGGCGGTTCTCTAAAACCTAAAGCGTAGATGTACTCCATTTTTTCACTCAGTAGTTTGTGAGAAAGGGAGTCTATTCCAACACCATAAGGTAAAAAGACTAAGTTACGTTTAGCCGTTATACTCGAGTCGAGTTGACGCAGACTTCCCGCTGCTGCGTTTCGAGGGTTTGCAAAAAGTGCTTCATCCTTTGCATGGCGCAGCTTATTTATCTTCTCAAACTCACTTTTAAAGATAACAACTTCTCCACGAATCTCTATAGTCTCTTTATGCTCGATAGTGAGAGGGATGGACTTAATAGTTTTAACATTACGAGTGATAAGCTCGCCTATAGTCCCATCACCACGAGTGATACCCTTTACTAAAACACCATTTTCATAAACAAGATTAAGAGAAGCTCCATCATACTTTGGCTCACAGTAAAAGCTAACATTTGAGTCTAGTTTATAAGTCTTAGTGAGCCATTTAAGCAGCCCCTCTTTGTCAAATACGTCTTCTAAACTCCACATACGGGATAGATGAGGCTCTTTAGTAAAACCCTCACTTATCATATCCCCTACTCTCTGCGTTGGAGAGTTTTTATCTAACTCATCTGGATAAGACTCTTCATACTCTACAACTTCATGGTAAAGTTTGTCATATACCTCGTCAGTTGTAATGGGGTCATCTAAAACATAGTAGTGTTTTGACCATAAGTTTAGTTGCTTTATTGCTTGTTTGTACTCAGTATTATTCATAAAGTTATTTTATCTAAAAATCACTTTATAGAGTTTAGGTTATATCCAGTACTTAGGATAGAACCTTTTAGGATTGTTTGATAGATTGTTTATGAGTAGTGCGATACAGAGCATTAGACATGATACTGAAAAGATGGGTGAGATGACAAGATAAAAACCCAAATCATGAATCTGTGAGCTTCCTATGATAGAGATAAGTGCTGTTGCTCCTCCTGGTGGGTGCATAGTAGCAGTCAAATGCATAGCACTTATGGAGAGTGAAACAGCCAAGGCACTTAGTATCATCAAATCAAAGGAGAGAAATTTATAGATAAGTACACCTACTAAGGTAGAGATAATATGCCCTCCAATGAAGTTTCTAGGCTGAGAGTAGTCAAGTTGGGGTGCACCATAAATCAAAACGGCAGAAGCACCAAAAGAGCCAATAAGAAAAAAGTTATCCATAGGGCTTGTGGCTAAGTATTTTGTAAAAAGAGAGATAGCTACTATGGATATGAAAGCCCCTAAACCCGACCAGAGGATTTCTGAGAAGTGTTTTGCTTTAGGACTGCTCTCAAAACCTTTCATTTTATTAAAATATTTTTTTATCTGAAAAAGCATGAATTCATCTCCTTTGTTAACATTATATCTATAATACTCATTATATTTATTATAAGGTGAAGATATTAACCTAAATCTTGCTAGAATTAAAAAAACATAAGGGGTAATACATGAAATTGATTCTAGCCAAGGCACAAAAAGCACAAGATGCTTATAAACTTGTACAAAGTTTACAAAAAAGATTTGCAGATAAACTCAGCAACTTAAGTAAAGAGATAGGACAAGATAGAGTTTTTGAAGAAGTGACATGGCTTAGAGATGAGGGGTTTCATGGTGGTGGATCTCGTTTTGAGTCTAGAGATAGTGTACTTTTTAATACAGGAAGTGTAAATGTCTCTCAGGTGCATTATGATGAGATGCCCGAAAAACAACTTACATCTGCTACGGCAATTTCTACTATTATCCATCCTAAAAACCCACATGTGCCTTCTATCCATATACACATCTCTTTAACTGAGCTTCGTGATGGCTCTGCATACTGGCGTGTTATGGCTGACTTAAATCCTAGTATAGTAAATGAAAATGACAAAGTAGTATTTGATAATGCCCTAAGAGATTTAGCAGGTGGAACTTACAGTGAGGGAAAACTTCAAGGGGAAAAATACTTTGATATTCCTGCACTTGGGAGAAAACGCGGAGTATCTCACTTTTATCTTGAAAACTACAAAACTGATGATAAGAAGCAGGACTTACTTTTAGCACAGAGTTTTGGCGAGGGTATCATAGATAAATATATTGAGATTATCACTACTGCGTTTAAGAGTAGAACTAAGATAAGTAATGAAGATAGACAAGAACAACTTAAATACCATACACTTTACCTCTTTCAAGTCCTTACACTTGACCGTGGGACTACATCAGGACTTCTCATCCACGATCAAAATGATGTGGGCATAATGGGTTCACTCCCAAGCCATATTAACAGAGAACTTTTAAAATCATGGGCAAAAAAAGTACAAGCACCACAAGATGAACTTGTTTTAGCACTAGCAGATGTTGTAAATGACAAAGGCGAAGTAAATGAAGAAACAAAAATAAAACTTGCACAAGTAGTTCGTGAGCATTATACTAAACACAAAGATGCTCTTTCACTTCAAGCTAGTGGGAATAGTGTTCCTAAGACAGTCGGGAACCATAATGATTAAATCTTGATATATAGCCACTTTCGTTGAGTATAAATATACCAGTAGATAAGCCCTTTTATAAGGGTTTCTACGTTCATTATAACAAATATCACCACAACATCACAACCCATGCTATAAGCGATATACGAAGGAATAACTCTTAGTATCCACAGACTTAAAACATTTACTTTGAGTGTTGTTTTTGTAGCTCCTGCCCCACGAATGGCTGCAGAATAGACGAAGACTATTGCTAGTGGGATTTGTGCTAGTCCTACTAGGATAAGATACTTTGAGGCTACGGCTATGGTTAAAGAGTCTGATGTGAAAAACCCTACTAAATACTCAGGAATAAGTATCATAATTAAACCGACACTGCCCATAAATATATACGCGATTCTTCCACTAATGATTCCAAAGTCATAAGCTTTGTCATGATTGTTAGCACCGATATTTTGTCCTATGAGTGCCATAGCAGCGATAGCAAAGCCAAAACCTGGCATAAATGCGATGCCCTCAACTCGAAGTCCTACTTGATAGCCTGCAAGTTCAGCTGTTCCATAAGCAGCTATGATGCTCACAAAGATTAAAAAACTCATACTCGATATGGCTCGGTCAAGTGCTGCACCCCAACCAACATGCCAGACTCTTATCAAGTCTTTTATTCGGATGAGTGGTAAGAAGTCAAGTTTAGAGTTCATCTTTTTTATGAGTATATAGTAGGCGATTACATTAAAAGCATAAGCGATTATAGTAGCGATTGCCGCTCCTTCTATACCCCTAGCCTCAAAGCCAAAATGCCCAAAGATTAAAATGTAGTTAAGTCCTGCGTTTATACCTGCAGATACGAGTTTTATGTAGAGAGAGCTTTTTGTGTCACCTGCGGCGGAGAGTGCATTATAAAGTAAGTTATCTATAAAAATGACTACTAAACCAAGAGAGAGGATTTTAAAGTACATACTTCCTTGCTCTACTACATCAGGTGCAGAACCCATCACCTCATAAAACCAAGCAGCTCCAAAGTACCCAGCGATACTTATAAAAAATGAGAGTATCACTGCAAAAATCACAAGTGAATAGAGTAAGGCTGAAGCCCTGCGTTTACGCCCTTGACCGATGAAACGCGAGATTAGAGCATTTCCCCCGACTACATACAGAGTCATCAAAACATTGATAATCATCATAAACTGCATACTCAAACCAACTGCGGCGAGGGCTGCTGTGGATATAACACCAACCATTAGCATATCTATGAGTATTTGAAGTATATCTACTAGGTGTTTGAGTGCAGCGGGTATAGCGAGGGAGAATACTTTTTTTGTATCAGGAGAGATTAGTTTAAGTATTTTGCTACCTCTTGAATCTCTGCTATTAGAGCCTCTTTTGTCTCAAAAACTAAAGTAGTTCTATCTTTTACATCTTCGTTTAAAGGAGTGAAGTCAAAAACAAGCACATAATGTACTATTTTTACTTTATCCCCGT
>NZ_JAEMVD010000042.1 GCF_029215975.1 Sulfurimonas sp. SAG-AH-194-C20 | reverse complement strand
GGTGTCTCTGTTTGTGGATGGGAATTATAGGGCAGTAGTACTTAGAGTTTGCTTAATGTTTGTGGGGATTTGAGAAGACTTTTTTTGTTTGTTTTTGTTAGGAGTAAATAGTGACTAAGATTTACAAATCCAGCCACCACCTATAAGTTTGTCACCATCATAAAATACTGCTGCTTGACCAACTGCTACACCGAAAACACCTTCTTGTAAAGTTACGAATGCTTTGTTCTCTTTTATAACTACATGACACTTAACTGCTCTTGTTCGATACCTTAGTTTTACTGTTGTATTAAATTCTGTATTCTCATTAAACATATTCAGATTATCAAGTTCAACATAGTTACATTCTAAGTCTTCTTTTTTCCCAACAGTAATTTGGTTTTTCTTAGGGTCAATGCTTAAAACGAAATGAGGGTCATGCGCACCTTTTACTGTAAAACCTTTTCGCTTACCAATTGTATAATGCATGTAACCTTTATGTTCACCTACAATATTTCCTTCTTTATCAAGGACTTCACCTACTTGATCAACTTGAACATGCTTTTTTAATACATCTGTATACGTTGTCTCTACGAAACATATCTCACTTGATTCAGCCTGAGATGAAAAAGACTCTAATCCTTCTATAGAAGCTGCTTGAGCTTTAATATCTTTTTTATGAAGTTCACCGAGTGGAAACTTCAAACGAGGAAGCATCTCTTTTTTTACATAAAATAAGAAGTAACTTTGATCTTTTGTATCGTCCTCTGCTTGATAGAAGTATTCGCCATCTGTTTTAATGTAATGTCCAGTAGCTAAATACTGTGCTCCGATCTCATCAGCAAAACTTATCATTTCGCCAAACTTCATAGTTCTATTACAAAGTGCACATGGGTTTGGTGTTTTACCCTCAGCATATATATCTATAAAAGGTTGATAAACATTTTTTTTAAACTTCTCTTGCAAGTCCAATACATGAAGTTTTACACCTATCTTATCTGCAGCTTTTTGGGCACGAGCTTGATGAATCTCATGATACCCTGGTTTTGAGTGAAGCTTCATATAAAGACCTTCTACTTCATAACCCTGTTCTTTTAACATTAATGTTGTTATAGTGGAGTCAACACCACCACTCATTCCAACTAGTACTTTTTCTTTCATTTTTTCCTCAAACTTGATAAAGACTTGTAGTATGTAGTATCTTTTAATCCTGCATCTTCAAGTACTTCGATTTGTTTTTCTAAAGATATATCTATTTCATCAGCAACACATTCAAAATCATCTGTTAACCACATCATATCTAAATCTTCTTTTTCAATCATACCTTCTAGTAAAAGCTTATCTTCTAGAAACTCAAGAAGTGGCTTGTAAAAAGCTGTTCCAATTATAAATATCTTTACTCCGGTGACTTTTCTTGTTTGCACCAATGTCAAAGCTTCAAAAAGTTCATCTAAGGTTCCAAACCCTCCCGGAAAGATTACATATGCCATGGAGTATTTTACTAACATCACTTTTCTAGAAAAAAAGTAATCAAAAGTTAATTCTTTAGTAGTATATGGATTTTTCTCTTGCTCATGAGCTAAGTCAATGTTTAAACCAATTGATTCAACATCTTCTAAGGATGCACCTTTGTTAGCAGCTTCCATAATTCCTGGTCCACCACCAGTCATAATGTTGTAACCGCGACTTGCTAGTAGTTGTGCTAACCCCGTTGCCTGACTATAATAAATATTTTTCTTATCAGTTCTTGCACTTCCAAAAATTGTTACGGTTGGACCAAGTTCTCCAAGTTCATCAAAACCCTTGACAAAGTCTGCAATAATTTTAAATACACTCCAAACATCCGCTGACTTAATGTCTCTAATATACTTTTTTGTTAATTCTTTTTCTCTATTCATATTATTATGACTTCAATTGTGTCAGTCTCTCTTTTTTACTACCAATAGTTGTTATTTGAACACCAAAATTTCCATCTACAATCACAACTTCACCCTCGGCGATTACATGATTATCAACTAATATTTCTAATGGATCATTTGCAAGCTGATTTAATTCAATTACTGAACCAATATCCATATTTAAAACATCTTTCAACAACATTCTTTTCTTACCTATTCTAACTCTAACAGGAAGTTTAACATCCATAATTAAAGCTATATTGTTAAGCTCATCATTATTAAGATGTACATCACCATTAGCTTGTGAACCTGTTCCACTGCTATCATCAGCTATTTCACTATCTATCGCTAAATCATCAGTAGACTTTCCCTCAAGAACATTACTAAGCTTTTCATCTACTATAAACATTAAAAGTGAATTTAATGATTCTAGGGCAAATTTATAAATATACATTTTAGTAAAATCTTCTAAACTAACTTCTTCACTATCATTGATATTTTCAACACTAGAAACACTAAAAGAAAGAGCTGGTAACTCTTTTTGTGCAGAAAGTGAATTAGAAATTGCACCAAAAATATTTGATATTATCTCTTTTGTTGCATCAATATCATCTTCATTGACATCTTCTCTATCACTAGCTTCTTCTCCCATCATCATATCAGATAAAGATGCCGCTAGATTTGGTGGTAATGCCATCATAACATCTGCTTCTATATCTCCGCTAACACTTAATTTAACAAGAACGATAGGTGGGACAATATTTGAAATAATACTTAACTCTTGTTCCTCTTTTAATTCTAGGGATGGAGCTGTTCCAATAAGTGCCTCAATAGTTGCAACCGTTTCATCTTCAAATAGTTTCATAAATTCACTCATCATCAAACTCCTCTGTATCTTTTTTTTCTATATCATCAATTATCTCTCTAACACCTGATATTTTCTCCTGACGTTGTTGTTCAAAATTTTCTAAGGCACGTTTAACCGCATCTTTTTCTGTATCTATTACTTCAGTAATCATTATCGACTTTCTAAAACGGCGTAGCCCTATCTCACCAAGAAACCTTTCTTTACCATCAACACTTACTGTTACAATATCATCTGCTGCACTCGAGAGTCTTAATACATCACCCACATGTAATTCTAAAATATCTGCTAATGTTAGATCTGCATTTCCCAAATTAGCTTCAATATCAACCTTAGCACCACCAAGCAGTACTTGAAGCTCTGTATTTCTACTTTTTTTAGAGCTTGTTTCATTAAGCATCAAGTCACGAGATGCAAGTTTTGGAAGAACTGGTTCAAGTGCAATTACGGGATAACATATATTCATCATACCTGAACTATGCCCAATAATAATCTCCATAACGACCATAACAACAATTTCATTTTGTGCAACAATCTGAACAACATTTGGACTCGATTCTTTAGACTCAATAGTTGGATAAATATCCATAACTGGTCCCCAAGCTTCTTTTAGGGTACTCATCATAACTCTTAAAATTGTCTCAAAAAGTGAAAGTTCTATGTCTGAAAACTCTCGAGATGCATCAAAAGGCTCCCCTTTTCCACCAAGTAAACGGTCTAACATAGGAAATGCGATAGAAGGATTGATTTCTATAACCCCACTTCCTTCAAGTGGCTTTACTGAAAAGACATTGAATGAAGTTGGATTAGGTAAAGACATTAAAAACTCGCCGTAAGTCATTTGGTCTACTGAATGAAGTTGTATTTCGACAATTGAGCGCATGATAGCTGAAATTTGCGAAGCTAAACTTCTTGCCATTTTATCATGAACACCACGAAATGCACGTAGCTGTTCTTTTGAAACTCTATTTGGACGTTTAAAATCATAAAGTGTAACTTGTCTCTGAGGAAGAAGTCCTTCTTCCCCTGTTTCTAGGACATCATCTCCCTCATCTTCAACAACATCGAGTAAGGCATCTATCTCTTCTTGAGAAAGTATGTCTGCCATTTTATGCTCCTATACTTTCTTTAATTTTTTGAATTACAGACTTATGAATTTGTGAAATTCGAGACTCTGTTATATCTAAAATATCACTAATCTCTTTAAGTGTTAGTTCTTCAAAATAATAAAGTTGAATTATCATCTGTTCACGCTCTTTATAAGCACTTAAGATAGTTTTAATCACATCGACAAGTTGATCTTTTTCTACTTGTGCTAGAGAGGCACCTTCATCCCCTACATGTAATTGGTCATGAAGAGGCATGACAGTATAAATACTCGAAGCAATACGAGCATCATGTACCTTCTCAATACTCTCTTCTAAAAGTTGTGCTAACTCTGCATCAGTAGGTTCTTCATCATGAGTTAGTAGATGTTCTTCTACTGCATAATCAATGGCTTTAACGAGTTTACGACTCGCTCGACTTAATATATCTAAACTTCTTAGATAATCAAGCATAGCACCATACACTCTCTTTTTTGCATATCCCCAAAAAGAATCATTTAGTGTTTCATCATATCGACGTGCTAGTTTAATGAGTTCTTCTGTCCCGATTGCTGAAAGATCTGAGAAGTCTACACTGCTAGGAAGTCTCTCTTTTAATCTATAAGCCATAGCTTTAACAGCAGGAAGATACTGAATTGCCAACTCATCTTCTTTATGTTTTAACTCATTTGTATAGGCATTAGCGGTCATGCGGCCACCCCATCGTGTTCTTCTGAATTCATTTTAATTGCAGCATCAGTAATCTTAATTGCAGAGTCTATTAAACGTTCTCTCTTGTTTATCTCTTTTACAAAGATATCCAAATCACTCTCATGCCTATCTCGAGGAAAAGTGTAAGACCTGGCGGTTAAAGTTTTATAATACAATGCAATAATTACATGCGAAAACAGATAGAAAAAAATTGTTATTAAAGAGGTATATATAAATAGTCCACTTGCATCAAAAGACTTTAATATACCGAAAATAATTCCAACAAAAAATCCTTGAACTGTAAAAAAATAAACATAGTTTTCACCTAGCATTTACTACCCCAAACTCTATTAAAAATGTTGTATAAGTCTTTTAAAAAGACCAGAAAGACCACTCTCATTGGAACTAACCAGCACATTCCGTTCCAGCTTATGTACTATTTTCATCACTATCGCTTCTATATCTCTTGCCGGTTGAGAATTTGGATATTGTGAACAAAATAGTGCTCTTTGTTTTACAGAAGAAGAAACTTTGATATCTGCATTTATTTTTCCCATCAATGATAGGTTTAGATTTGTCTTGATGTTAGAACTTGCAACTTTTTTTATTTTTTCAAATACACCAACTGCTTCTTTCTCATTTTTTACTTGATTCATAATCATACTCACATCATCACGAAGTGTTGCAATAGTTTTAATAGTTGCATAAGCATCTGTAATTGCTGCAGGATCTGGCACAGTTACGACTATTACATCATCTGCTGCATTTAGGAACATCTGTATATGCTCACCAATTCCAGCACCCGTATCAATAATCATAACATCAAGTTTATCTAAAACTTTTGCCTCTTCCATAAAGCGTTCAAAGAGAGCCAAATCAGAGTACTTTAGTATCTCATCACCACTCTCTCCAGGAATGAGAATTAAGTTTCTTGTAATAGGAATCAGAATATCACTGACCGTAGCTTCACCTTTGAGTACATGTAAAATATTTTTCTTTATTTTGACATTAAACATGACATCGAGATTAGCAAGTCCTATATCTGCATCAAAAATACCAACATTAAGCCCTTTTTGCGAAAGTGCATAAGCAAGATTTGAGCTAATTGTACTTTTACCAACACCACCTTTACCACTTGTAATAGCAATAAAGCGTGTTTTTTTAGATTTTGCTTCTCCATCACTGCTTGATGAGACAAGTTCTTGGAGTTTTTGAGCCTGATGACCTATCATGCTTTGCTCCTATTGAAACCATTGAGTAAACACTCAACTAAAAAATCACTACTAGCACATACTAAATCTTCAGGCACTTCTTGCCCAACAGAAAAGTAAGATATAGGCTTTTTAGTCTCATAACTAAGAGAAAAAATATTTCCAAAACCCATTGTCTCATCAAGTTTCGTAAACATCAAACTATCCACACCTAAAGTAGCGAAATTATCGTATGTAACTTGTAAGTCTTCATATTTAATAGAACTTGGCATGACAAGTACAACTTCAACTTCAAAAGCCGTATTATTAGCATCTAAGCACTCATGAATTTTTTCAATTTTTCCCTTATCATAAGGAGATGAACCCATAGTATCTATAAGAATATAATCACAATAACGCAATGAATCAAGTGCACTTGAGAACTCTGGAGGGTCAACAACTGTTTCTATTCCGAGTTTCATCATTCTTGCATACTGCATTAGTTGCTCAACTGCTCCAATTCTATATGTATCAAGAACAACTAAACCAACTTTATACTTTTTTTGTAGTAAAAATGAATACCTGGCTGCGAGTTTAGCGATACTTGTTGTTTTTCCAACACCAGTTGGTCCAACAAGCATGATAACTTTTTTTATACCTACACCTAGAGTAGGTTCTCTACGAATTGGAACCATTTTTCGTAAAATTGTTTGAAAATAACGTTTAACAGTTACAGAATTTTCACGCATCTTAAATGGCATATGTTCTAGAGTAATTTTCATCAACTCATCAAGATGTTTTTTATTCATTCCACTCTGAGAAGCCAAACGATAAATCTCTGCAAATTCTGCTGGTATTTGGCTCTCTATGTCTGGAAATTTTTCATCCCAAAACATATTTTGAATAATTTTTACTTTATCAGTAAGTTTATTTATCTCTGATTTTATTTCTTTGAGCTCTTTTGGTTCAAGTGCGGGTGCAACTTGTGGGAGGGCTTGTCTAGGAGGTGTCATATATTCAGCGATTGGATCATCTACAACACGCGATACTTTAGCTATCTGTTCAGCTGCGTTTGAGAGGTCAAAAAGTACATCTTGACTCTCTTGTTTTAAAGGCTTTTGCTTTGAGAGTGGCTGTGAAGTCTTTTTGTAAGTAGATGGAATCATATCTTCTTCTATCCCAATCACGATCTCATAAAGTGCATCTTTACCAAAAGCTTTTTTACGAACTTCTTTAGTCTCGATTAGCATACCCTCATCACCAATTTCAAGTTTTGCTTTTTTAAGTGCTTGAGATGGAGTGTTCCCTGTAAAAGTTAATATCTTCATAAATGTAGACCACTCAGTGGGATAAGAACACTTTCACGCTCCATCCATGCAGGATGTGGTAGTGTTAGTTTATCTGTATTCATTACTAAACTATCGAAAAATATAATATCCAAATCAAGGGTCCTTGGTGCATTCGCAAAACTTCTTTTTCTGCCAAATTTCTTCTCTAATCTCATCAAGTATGCTAAAAAACAATTAGCATTCATTGATGTTTTTAGAACTATTATTGTATTTAAAAAATCCTCTTGTTCCATAAAACCAAAAGGAGGATTTTTCAAAATCAACGATGTCTGAGTAAGTGCTACTCTTTTATCTCTTTGTAACTCAAAGAAAAGATGTTCAAAACGCCGTTTAACATCCCCAACATTTCCACCAACCCCAACAACTACTCGATGTCTATGTTTGGTGGTTTTTTTAGAAGACCATGGGAAATGCACTGATGAGTAAATGCTTAGGGTTTCACTTAAAGAGCGTTTTAACGGCATTGATTAGGCTTGCTGTTCCTGAGCTTTCACTGCTGCTTTCATTTCATTCATGATTTGTAAGACACCCATCATCGCTAAATGGTAACCAAAAGGACCAAAACCAATTACAGAAGATGAACAAACAGCCGCTATCATATTTTCTTTTCTAAAATCTTCACGCCTGTGAATGTTTGAGATATGTACTTCAATAGTTGGAATATTTACAGCACTTATAGCATCACGAATAGCGATAGAAGTGTGAGTGTATGCTGCAGCATTAATGATAATACCATGTGCTTCGCCATAACACTCTTGAATCTTGTCAACAAGTTCACCTTCTAAATTGCTTTGAAAAAATTCAATTTCTGCACCATTTTGGCCTGCTACTTCTTTCATTTGAGCATGAATTTGCTCTAGTTTCATCGGACCATAAATATTTGTCTCTCTTACACCTAGCATATTTAAGTTAGGACCTTGAATAACTACTATTTTCATTAATTAACCTTTGTATAATCTTGTTTATGGACATTTTATCGAAATTAATATTAAAAGTGTATAATCAGACTTATAGATTACAAATAAAAGATGAGATAAATGCAAATAATTACACCCCATTTTATATACTTTAAAGATAGAATCAGTACAAATCTGTCTATCGCGTTTGATACAAAAATACAAAAAATAGCCCCTATTGAAGAACTACGAGCTGAGTTTACAGATGCAAAAGTCACAACACTAAGAGAAAATTCCCTTATAATGCCAGGACTTATAAATGCGCATGTACATATTGAGTTTTCAGCGAATAAAACACATCTGAGTTATGGTGATTTTATCTCATGGTTATACAGTGTTATAGAAAATCGAGAAGAGTTAATAGGTGAATGTAACAAGGAATGTATGAGTAAAGCCATAGACTCTATGCTTGATAATGGCATCACTACTTTTGGTGCGATTAGTTCACATGGAATGGATTTAGAAGCTTGCGAGAATGCAAAACAAAATGTTATTTACTTTAACGAGTTAATAGGCTCTCAAGCAACAATGGCAGATACACTATTTACAGATTTTAAGTCACGTTTAGATGCTAGTAAAACTGTTAAACGCGAGGGATTTCAAGCAGGAGTTGCTATTCACTCTCCGTATGCTGTACATCCTGTTCTTATCAAAAAAGCACTTGGTATTGTAAAGGAAGAAAAACTTCCACTTACTGCACACTTTATGGAGAGTCAAGCTGAACGCGACTGGCTCGATAAAAGTGATGGAGATTTCAAAAAATTCTTTACAGAACTTCTCAAACAAGAAACTAATATAAGTGATGCTTCTGAGTTTTTAGAACATTTCGAGGGAACACCTACACTCCTGACACATGGAGTACAAGCCTCAGACGAAGAGTTAGATATCATTAAAACAAGTAGACATACTATCATTCACTGTCCTATATCTAACCGACTACTTGGAAACCCTACTCTAAATATAAAAGCACTAAATGATAAAAAAATTCGATGGATAGTTGCCACCGATGGTCTAAGTTCTAACTACAAACTTGACCTCTTTGAAGAGATGAAAATGTCACTTTTTATGCACTCTGATGCTCCACTATTAGGGTTTGCAAAAGCACTCATAGATGGAGTCACTCTAAACGCAGCAGAGGCTCTTGGAGTAAATGCAGGGGAAATTGCTGTAGGAAAAAATGCAGATATGATTGTTTTAGACCTAGAGAGTGAACCAACTGCAGAGTTAGCCATACATTTAATACTGCACCGTTATAATATCTCTAAAGTATACATTAACGGTCAACTAGAAAAAGGAACTATATAGATGCACTTTATCAAAAAACTATTTTTACCAATCACACTTCCAATGAAATTTATTCAAGACCATTTCAAAGCCATGCTTTTTTTACTCTTACTTTTTTTACTTTTCGCACCTGAGAATGAGCAGAGCCTAAAAAGTAATAATCTCCAAGAGATAAATCTTGTCGGCCCGATAATGGATGCTACTGAAATTGTTGCAAAAATCGATGAAGCAGCTGACAATGAAAATATCAAAGGTGTACTTTTAAGTGTAAACTCTCCCGGTGGAGCAGTCGCTCCATCTATAGAGATAGCATATGCCATAAAACGCTTACAAGAAAAAAAACCAGTTGTTGCTTATGCTAAGGGAACAATAGCGAGTGGGTCTTACTATGCAAGTATCTGGGCAGATGAAATCATCGCAAACCCTGGAAGTATGGTTGGCAGTATTGGTGTTATTATGAAAGGTGCTGATTTAAGCGAAATAATGCAAAAAATCGGTATAAAATCACAGGGTGTTCATGCAGGTAAATACAAAGAGTTAGGAACAACAGATAGACCTTGGAATGACTACGAAGTAAATGAGTTAAACAAAGTTATCCAAGGGACTTACGATATGTTCACAGCAGATGTGGCAAATGCGAGAGACTTAAACCTCTCTAAACGCGACTTCTATGCAAATGCTCACATCTTTACAGCACACCAAGCAATGAAAGTCGGTTTAGTTGATTCTTTAGGTGTGGGTTATGATGCTAAGCAGAGAGTAGTAGAACTCAGTGGAGTAAAAAATCCTGTATGGAATAAAGAAGATAAGTTTGATAAGTTTATGAAAAAACTCTCAGCATCTACAGCTGTAACACTCCACACTTACTTTCCAAGTATGGTTTTAAAATAATCCTTTAACACAAAGAAAGTGAGTTTTAAAGCTCACTTACCTCTACCACTACATCTCTATTTTCAAAGATTCTTTGTACCCTCTCTTGCCACATTTCACCAAATGCTTTTACATCTTCTGGAGTCGCCTCTCCTGAACCGAGTTTGTTCATAAGTTGCATCATTTGTGGGTTTGCTTTTACTGGCTCAGGATTGTAAGTAACATCTACAACTGCTCCGTTATCTACTCTAGTAAATCTAGTACTTGCACTATTTATATCTTTGTTAAAACTCATTAAAGAGTGACGAGAAAACTGACCTTGAAGACCTTTAAAACCACTCTTGTCTGTTGCCCCTGTGATTTGTGAGATTACATTTCCTATAACGCCAGCAACACCTTTTTCAAGAGACTCTTCAAACTCTACTTTAACATTACCACGAACAGCTCTCTCATTAGGGTAAAGGGCGTTAAGAGCTTCATCTGTCATAATGTAAGCCCCTGCAACAGTTGGACATGAATGTCCAGCAGCTTTTACTACATCAAGATATGAGAACTCATACTCTCCACCTTCAAACGCACCCAAAACTTGAGAGAGTGGGTCTTTTACTTTTATAGTGTTTATTGTGTTAAAAAAATCTGGATATTTCATTAAATACTTTCCTTATGTGTAACTTTTGCCTTAATGACAACTGCATCACTCTGCACTTCAAATGCATCACCAACACTCAAGCTTTCAATATCTATCACTTTAGCATTTTGTGAGAGTTGGGCAAAACCTGTTTTTGATTTAAACTTTGGATTGTTAGACTCTAGTGCTTTTTGTAGATGATTTAGCTGCGTTTGAGCAATGCTTAGTTGATTGTTTATCGCTTGAGGGAGTTGCTGTCTTAGTCTTTGTTGCTCTCTCTCAAAACCTTGCATCTTAAAACTCACGGCCTGATAAAAATAGCATTAGCTACTATCTCTTCATTAAAAGCCCATAAGTCTTCTATACTTCCACCACCACGACCTACAACTAAGATATCATACTCTTTTGTATCAGCGAGTCTCACTGCGTTTGCTATTGCATTAGCTGCACTATCACCTTGAACCAAAACATCATAAAGATCTATCTCTATGTTTTTATAACGACTATTTGCTACTCTAAGCATATCTTGCAGTGCAGCTCCCGTAGCTGAAGTAATCAAAGCAATACGAGAAGGGAATTTTGGAAGTGATTTTTTTATCTCGGTGTTAAAATAGCCCTGCTCTGAGAGTTTTTGTTTTAACTGCTCATAAGCTAAAGCTAAAGCACCCTGCCCTGATGGCTCAATACCAAAACAATTAAGCTGATAAGACCCACGAGGTTTGTAAAGGGTTAAGGCTGCGTTTATCACTACCTTCATTCCCTCTTCAAGACTAAACTTGAGTTTTGAAGCATTACCACGAAACATAACACAACTTAAAACTGAGCTACTATCTTTGAGTGTAAAGTAAATGTGCCCAGAGTTATGAAAAGTTATACGTGAGAGTTCTCCCTCTACTAAGACTTGAGTAAAACTACTTTCTAAAAGACTTTTTATCTGCTCGTTAAGTCCTGAGACAGAGAGTGTGTACATTTAGACCTTACTTTTTTCGTGCGATAAGCAGAGTAGATATGTCCATAGAAAAACTTTTCGTATACAGCATCTCAAATCCTGCATTTTCCAACTCATTTTGCATATTTTTAACTGTTGAAAAACTCTCTATTGAGTTTGGTAAGTACTCATAAGCTTCTAGGTTTTTTGAGATAAACCCACCAACTTTTGGAAGAATCTTATTTGTATAAAAGTTCATAAGTTTTGCTATAAAAGATGGGTTTTCATTTTTCATAAATTCTAAAATAACTACAAGTCCACCTTTTTTAAGAACACGGTTAAACTCAAGAAGTGCTTCTTCTCTCTCAACTACATTTCTTATACCATACGTGATACTCAAGATATCTGCATCTTCATTTTCAAG
>NZ_JAEMVD010000041.1 GCF_029215975.1 Sulfurimonas sp. SAG-AH-194-C20 | reverse complement strand
ATTAGCGGTATTTATGAGGATAGCTAATTCAGCATCTACATTTAATTGGTCTATATTTAAAACAGTTTCATCTTTTGTCGCTATTTCATCTGAAGTTTGTGTTTGAGTATCATTTTCTGTAAGTTCTACGTTAATGGCTTCTTGTTCATTTTCAATTTCTGCAAATTCTGCACTATCACCGTTATCTGATGATGTATCTTCATCATTTGCAGCAGTTTCAATATCATCTGTATTTACATTACTTGTATCTGTTAGCTCATCAAAAAGGTCACTATCTGAAGAGGCAACAAAATCTTGCATACTCTGGAAACTTGTAACAGTTTCATCTTCAGAAAAAGCTATATCTATCAAAGAACTATCAAAACTTTGAGTGTTGTTTCCTAGAAGTACTAAGTCGCTACCATCTCCAAGTGAGAAGATAATACTATCTATAGCATTGTTCCCGTCTGCTCCTACTACTACAGCATCTTGAGGTACAAGGGAGTTTTTTGTAAGTTCTGTTAATGAACCATCATCTTCTTTGATGTAAAAAGTACCATCAACACTTAAAACCTTTGCTACATTTTCTGCCATAATTAACTCCTATAAAAACTTTTGATTTTTAACATCATAGTATGAAATAGTAAAAGTATATACTGTACCTGAGTACAAGAAAAAAAAGTGTATAATATTTGATGATGATTTTTAGAGTGCAGGTATTATTACTATTGTTATTAAGTTGTTTAAGTGCAGAAGGGTTAGTGACAAGTAAAGTAAAACAAGATGCCGGGAAGAAATATGGACAGAGAGCACAAAATCGTTTTACAGATATACAAAAATCTCTCTTAGATAAACTACAAAATGCATCAGATATAAAAAAGCTCAACTTTGTTAATACTTGGGTAAATGCAATAAAGTACAAAAGTGATAAGTCAATTTATGGTGTTAATGACTACTGGGCAACATTGTATGAGTTTGTTGGAAAGAATAAAGGTGATTGTGAGGATTACACCATAGCTAAATACTATATATTAAAAGAGTTAGGTGTTAATCCTAGACGGATGAAGTTTACCTATGTAATATATAAAGATAGAAAAGGAAAGAGGATTTCACATATGGTTTTGTCATACTTAAAAGTAGCAAAACCTAAAAGTAGAAAAGACATTCTTATTTTAGATAATAACAATAGACTGGTTCTACCTGCTTCTAAAAGAAAAAATATTGTCAAGGTGGTAAAAATGATAAATGGAGACACTGGTCCAAAGTCAAAAAAATGGAAAAAGTTAGAAGCTAACATGAAAAGGAAAAAACTATGACACTCTTTAAACAACTAGCACTTGTAGTCTCTATGATAATAATAGTGATACTTGGAGCGGTGATGTACATAAACTATACATCTGCTAAGCAAGATATGATAGATAGTTTATATGAAAGCACAGTGAACAATATCTCAACTCTGAGTAGTAAAATTGCTGATGCAAAAGGTCATGAAGCACTCGTTATTAGTACGATAGATTCAGAGTTTGATGGGGGATACTATGAAAGTATAGAATTTATTTCAAATGATGGAATATTTAGCTACCAACAAAGAGATAATGATATTGCAGAGGATGTCCCGGCATGGTTTGTGGAGTACACAAATGTAAGTACAGTGAAAATTACAAGTGATGTATCTGAGGGCTGGGAACTTTTAGGTGAGGTAACAGTTGAAGGTGATACTGGTGTGATATATAAAGCACTCTATAAAATGTTTATCAAACTATTATATCTATTTGGAATATTTGTAAGTATAGCTTTAGTAGTGTTAAACATTTTACTTCATTTTGTACTAAAACCACTTAAACTCATTCAAAACCAAGCAGAAGCTATCTTGAAAAATGAGTTTGTTATTCAAGAAAAAGAGCCTTATACTACTGAATTTAAAGGGGTTGTTAAAGGTATGAACTCTATGGTTAAAAAAGTAGAAGACATTTTTAATAAAGCAAATGAATCAGCAAAAAGAAACCGTGAACTACTTTATACTGAGGCAGTTACAGGACTTTTTAATAGACGATATATGATGCTCAAACTACCAGAACTTATTAGCCAAAACAATAAGATTGATGGTGGAACAGTTCTCTTTATTGCACTAAGTAGTACAGAGGTGATGAATCAGCTTATAAGTAGAAGGCATGCAAACAACTTAATCATAGAATTTACTGAAGTCTTTAAAAAGGTGACACAAAAGTTTGAAGAGAAACTACTGAGTCGTCTTAATGAGACAGAGTTTATACTGGTTTTAGCAGAGTGTGAATCGAGTGAAGCACAAGAAATACTCAAAACGATTAATAGTGAGTTTTTAAAGCTACTTGAGAAAAATAGTATGAATGAAGAAAATGTAAATATCAATATAGGACTGTATCGATATAACAGTGGGGTTAGCATGCCTGAGCTTCTTACACGCTCAGATACGGCACTCTCAAATGCCATCGCTAATGAAAGAGACAATAGTTACTTATATGAAGAAGATAGTAATAATACCCTTGCTAAAGAACAGTGGAGAAGTATAATAGAATATGCAATACAAGAAAATAGTTTTACCTTTGAGTCTTTTGATGTAGTAAATACCAAGAGAGATACATTAGTGCATGAAGCCATCACTTATAATATCTATGCAAATGATGCTAAAGAGTACTTATACAAAGATTTTATTGCTCCTGTTATAAACTTAGGACACTCTGTTAGTATGCATATCGCTGTTATGCAAGAACTTATAAGTAAAGAGACACAGTTCGCTAATAGACACTGTACCTTAAAGCTTCCAAATGATTTTTTTAGGGATGAAAATTCTCTTGAACTATTAGAAAATCTTTTTTCTAAACATCACAAAGCTAGTAGCATAAAGTTGTCATTTGAAATTGCAGATAGTTTTATAGTGAAAAACTTACAGCTTGTGAAAAGTTTTATAAATATTTTTAACAAGTACTCATACGACTTTGGTATACACTCCTTTAGTGGAGAGTCAAGTGACTATGCTTACTTAAAAGAGCTAAATCCAGCTTTTCTAAAAGCTGATAGTGCATTTTTACTTGATCAGTCTTTAGAATCTATGAATGCCCTTTTACTTATAACGGACTCTTTGGGTATAGAAGTAATCGCAACACTAATACGCAAAGAAGAGGATATAGAGTCATTGAAACTGTTACATATTGATATAATACAAGATTATATAAAATAACTTGACATAAATATGATTTACTCACTAGTTACTCACTAGTTACTCACTATCTTTAGTTAGACTATTAAATAATTAACTTTTAGGAGTAAAATAATGTTTAAGAAAAAACTTATACTTTCGGTCATTGTGATAGTTTGTTTATCTTCAACTTTGAGTGCTTTAACACTTAAAGAGAGTATAGTCGAGGCTATAAACACAAATCCAATTGTTCAAGAGAGACTAAAAAACTACAGACTCACACAGCAAGACTTAAATATTGCAGAGTCAGAGTACTATCCAAAACTTGATTTAAGTGCATCTGTTGGTTATAACGATGCAGGAAACTTAAAAACACAAGCAGATAAAGACTGGAGTCACAATGTAAATGATCAAGAGTATGGAAACTATGAAACACAGCTAAAGTTTACTCAAAATCTTTTTGATGGGTTTGGCACTACTCATAAAGTGGACTATCAAGAAGCGCGTATCCTAGCCGCAGCATATAACTACATAGAAAAGTCAAATGACATCGCATTTAAGATGACAAATGCTTACTTAAATGTACTGCGTTCGTATGAACTTCTTCAGACTGCTAGAGAAAATGTTCAAATAAATGAAGATATATTTTCTAAAGTAAAAGATCTTTTTGATGCTGGTTTAACACCTGAGTCTGAAGTGAAAAAGATTGAGTCAGCACTTTCATTATCACGTTCAAACTTAACTGTTCAAAAAAATAACACACGAGATACAGAGTTTAACTTTAGACGCATTTTAGGTCGTATGCCAGAAGTTGCAACTATGATAAAACCAGAGATGAACACTCCTATGCCTGAGAGTTTAGAGCGTGCAGCACTTTACTCTATAAACCATAATCCTTCTCTTCTTGTAAGTCAGTACAACATAAAAGGTGCTCAGTCTTTATGGAAACAACATCAAAAAGAGTTTTACCCTACGGTAGACTTGGAAGTATCTCAAACATACAATGATGTAGAACAAAGAAATGCTTTTGATAACCCAGATGATAGATTTAAAGCCCGTATTGTTATGAACTACAATATTTTTAAAGGTGGTGCAGATAAAGCCGCAGTACAAAAAGATATAAGTAAGATAAATCAAGAGATAGAGATAAAACGCGACCTTAAACGCCAAGTGATTGAAGGTCTTGATTTATCATGGAGTGCTTATACTATGATAGGTCTGCAACTTAAAGACTTAAAAGAGTACAGTCAGTTTTCTGAAAAAACTTTGGAACTCTACAAAGAAGAGTATGATTTAGGGAGACGTTCTTTACTTGACTTACTCTCAGCACAAAATGATGTTATAAACTCTCGTAGTCAAATCATTACAGCAGAGTATGAAAGACTTTTTGCAAAGTACAGAATCTTAGATGCAATGGGACTATTACCTTTAGCTGTTGTCGGTGATACAAAAGATTTTACTGCTAGAGTTAACCTTTACTCTCAAGACAATGCAAGTGAAATTCTCGATACAGTTCCTGTTATGTTTGATGTAGATAAAGACAATATAGCAGATAATGAAGACCTCTGTGATAACTCACTACTAGAAGATAACATTATGCCTTATGGTTGTAAAAAGATGAGTCGAGATAGTGATGGAGATGGTGTTAAAGACGTTAAAGATATGTGTCCTCTTACACCAAAAAATGCAAAAGTCTCTCCTGATGGTTGTGCTCTTGACAGTGACTTTGATGGAGTAAAAGATTATGAGGATGAGTGTTTAGAGACTCCAATTGGCGATGAAGTGGATATAAAAGGCTGTACAATCGAAGTTTTAGATAGTGATGGTGATGGTTTTGCTGATTCTGTAGATGAGTGTCCAAACTCTCCTGTTGGTTATGAGATAGATGCTACGGGTTGTACTAAATCAATTACAATACGTGTGAATTTTCCTAAAAAAAGTTCTGAAGTACATGAAAATTTAAAATTAAAAATTGATGCTTTTGCTCAGTATTTACAGGACAATCCCGATTTCAATGCAAAAATTACTGGTCACTCTTCTCGTACTGCAGTTAGTAAAAATGTGTATAACTTAAAACTTTCAAAAGCGAGAGCAAAAGCTTTTAAGCAAGAGCTTGTTAACCGTGGTATATCTCCTGATCGTTTAATCTCAACTGGTCGTGGATTTAATGAACCAATTGCTGATAACAGTACACAAGAAGGTAGAATTATAAATCGTAGAATTGAAATACAATTAACAAGAAAAGGAGAATAAAATGATTAGTAAAATATTAGCACCCCTTTTATTAGTTACGGTATTAAACGCAGCTACATACGATGAAAATTACAGAGTAGTTGACCTAGATAAAACGATAAAAGAGAATTTTAATCTGTTTATGCATGGGGATTTTGAAAGCATCATCCGTTATGACATGATAAACATGGATGGAGAATATGATGACAATTCTTCTGTCGAAGTTGTTGATGCAGCATCAAAAGAGATAAAAAGATTACAAGATAATGAAAAGAGTGTTAAAGTCACTATTATCGGTCATACAAATAGACCCACGGATGATATGAATGAGAGAAAAGTAGACTCTGATACATATGCAAAGAAGATTCAAAATTGGTTTGCTTACTCTTTAGAAACAAACTCTTCTAAAGAGAAAAGTCAAAACTATGCACTAGAGATTCAGGATGCTCTGATAGATGCCGGTGTTGATAAAAACATTACGTATGTAGAAGTTAGAGCAGGCTTAGATCAAGGTTTTACAGAAGCGACCTCAGAGGGTAGAAATCTCTCAAATCGTGTTATGGTAACAGTTTATGTATCTGATAGGGTAGATATCGATAGTGATCGTGATGGTGTGTTTGACAGAGTAGACAAGTGTCCAGCATCGCCACGAGGTTATAGTGTAGATAAAGATGGTTGTTCTATTGATAGTGATAGAGATGGTGTGCTTGACTATAAAGATAAGTGTCCAAAAACTCCCAAGGGTGTAAAGGTGACGCCAGAGGGTTGTCCTATGGATAGCGACAAAGATGGTGTGTATGATTATCTTGATAAATGTCCACAAACACCTTTAGGTTTACAAGTAGATAAAAATGGATGTCCACTTAGCTCTAAACTACATCTTAACTTTCAAACTTCTTCAGATAAGATTTTAAAAGAGTCATATTCTGAGATACAGCGATTTGCAAAGTTTTTAAAAGAAAACCCTGTATATAAAGCTCAAATTATTGGTCATACTGATAGTCGTGGGAAGGCAGCACTCAACATGGACTTATCACAACGTCGTGCTACTTCTGTGAAGGCTGCTTTAATTGCAGAGGGTATAGATGCTAGTCGTATCACAGCCTCGGGTCGTGGTGAACTAGATCCAATTATGACAAACAGAACAAAAGAAGGACGTTTACTTAACCGTCGTACTGAAGTTAAACTCTCTTACTAAAAGGTAAATGATGAATGAGAAAACAATTGTAATCCAAGAGGATAGACTTTTAGAAGTTTTTATTCTCTTCATTAAGCTCTTTCATAAACCTTTTTCAAAAGAAGCCTTACTTGCAGGGCTTCCTATAAATGAAACACAAAAGCTTTTTTCTAAGAATGGATCAAAATCACTTTTTTCTCGTGTAGCTGCACGTGCAGGACTAAAATCGACCTTAGTAAAACGCTCTATTGAAGATATGTTAGCACTTCATTTACCTGTTATTTTACTCCTTAGTAATGATAACTTTTGCATACTTGAAGAGTTTAACGAAGATAAAACAAAGGCAAAAATCATCTATGCAGACGGTGATGGTCTTGAAGCATGGCTAAGTGTAGAAGAATTAGAAAAAGAGTACCTTGGCTTTGCATATATGCTCAAAAAAGAGTTTGAGTATGACAAGAAAAACTCAAGAACATTGCAACTAAAGCAAAAACACTGGTTTTGGAGTACTATAAAACTCTCAACTCCTATCTACCGTGATGTTTTATGGGCATCATTACTTATAAATCTTTTTGTTTTAGCAACACCTCTTTTTACTATGAATGTTTATGACCGCGTAATTCCTAACAATGCACAAGAGACACTTATGGTGTTTACGATAGGTATTGTTTTTGTCTATGTTTTAGACTTCTTTTTAAAGATTACTCGAGGTTATCTTTTAGAATTAGCAGGTAAAAAAAGTGACATCATAATGAGTTCTATCATTTTTGAAAAAGTACTTGACCTTAAAATGAGTGAGCACCCACCATCGGTTGGCTCTTTTGCTAGTAATTTAAAAGATTTTGAGTCGGTTCGTTCATTTTTTACGACTGCTACTATGACGGCTGTGATTGACTTGCCTTTTGCGATTATATTTTTAGCTGTAATTTATTATATAGGTGGGTACTTAGTGTTTGTACCTATGCTTACTATGCTTCTTATCCTTATCTATGCACTTATCATTCGTAAGCCTTTACAAGAAAGCATAGAGTCTTCTCATGCAGCGGGTGCAAAAAAGAACTCTATTTTGATAGAAACATTGCAAAATATTGAGACTGTAAAAACGATGAGAATGGGTGGTAAACGCCAGTGGTCTTGGGAAGAGTCAACAGGAGAGATAGCTGAGAAAAACCTAAAATCTCGAATGCTTAGTTCTTCCATTCCCAGTGTAACAAATCTTTTTATACAGTTAAATACAGTCTTTGTAGTTGTTTTTGGAGTTTATCTGATTCAAGAGTTTGAACTTACTATGGGTGGGCTAATCGCAGTTGTGATATTAACTTCACGAACAGTTGCACCTATGGGACAAGCTGCTGCACTTATTAGTAACTATGCGGATGCTAAAACTTCTTACACTATTTTAAATGACATTATTTCCAAAGAGTCAGAACGTCCGCAGGGGAAAGAGTTTGTAAAACGAAGTATGTTTTTGGGGAAAATTGAGTTTCGAGGTGTCAGTTTTAACTATCCAGCAACAGAAGTTCCAGCATTGGACAATGTGAGTTTTACGATTAATGCAGGAGAAAAAGTGGCAATTATTGGGCGTATTGGTTCTGGAAAAAGTACTATTGCAAAACTCATCTTAAAACTGTACGAACCAAGTAGTGGAAAGATTTTGATTGATGGCATAGATATTTCGCAAATTGACCCTGCTGATTTACGCCGTTATATTTCTTATGTCCCTCAGGATATTAACCTATTTTCTGGAACAATAAAAGAAAATATTGTTTCAACAGAACAGCACCCCGCTGTTGAAGATGTTATAAATGCAGCACAAGTAAGTGGTGTTGAAGACTTTGTAAAGACACATCCCCTTGGCTTTGATATGCCAATAGGAGAACGTGGAGCAGGGCTTTCAGGTGGACAGCGTCAAAGTGTTGGTGTGGCTCGTGCACTTATGCAAGATAGTTCTATTATGATTATGGATGAGCCTAGTAATGCTATGGACACAACAACAGAAGCACAACTTTTAAAACGCTTAACACAAGCTCTCAAGTCACAAACTATGATGCTCATTACTCAAAAGTTATCGCTTTTAGCTATGACAGACAGAATTATAGTCATGCACAATGCAAAAGTCTTACTTGATGGCTCAAAAGAAGAAGTTACAAAGCAGTTAGGTGGGATGAAATAATGGCAACAAAGATACATAAAAATTTATCAAAACGTGACTATGAGTTTATGCACTCTTTGAGTTCAGCTGTTTTAGAAGTAGCACCTACTAGACTGCGTTTTGTACTTTACTTCTGGGTTCTTGCATTTTTTGCTTTTATCTTATGGGCAAATTTTGCCTTGATTGATGAGATAGCCCGTGGGGATGGTGAAATAATTCCTAGTGGTGAGAACCAAATCATTCAAAACCTTGAAGGTGGAATCGTTGAAGAGATTTTAGTACATGAGGGTCAAGAAGTAACAAAAGGTCAAATTCTAATAAAAATAGATAACAAAAAATCTGCCTCATCATTTAGCTCAAACGCAGTAAAAGCAGATGCCCTCCAAGCAAAAATAGCACGCCTGCGTGCTGAGGCAAATGGAAAAAACTTTAGTGTTGAGGCGGGACTTGAAAAAGCCATTCCTTTTATCGTTGAAAATGAGAGAAGTTTATACAAAACGAACAAGCGCCAACTGAATGCAAAGCTTACTACCTTAAAAGAAAGACTTTCTCAAAAGCGCCATGAATTAAGTGAAGCAAACTCACAACTCAAGCACCTTAGAGCATCTAACGCAATGATTCAAGAAGAGGTGAGAATGACACAACCAATGGTAGCAAAAGGAGTTCGTTCTAAAATAGACTTCTTAAAACTCAAACGCGAAGCAAATGAGATAGAGTCAAAGTATGATGCTACAAAAGATTCTATACCACGACTAAAGTCAGCGATAAAAGAGGTGCAAAGTAGTGTGAATGAAGTCAAGTATACCTTTAGAAGTGAGGCTAAGGTAAAACGCAACGAGGCTATTTCTGAGTTAAGAAGTCTTCGAGAAAATTCTACTGCCTTGCAAGACCAAGTAAGTAGAACTATCGTAAAGTCACCTATGAAAGGGATAGTACAGAGACTCTTTGTGCATACTATCGGGGGTGTTATAAAACCTGGACAAGACATCATGGAGATTGTTCCATCAGATCGTAACCTTTTAGTAGAAGTCAAGATTAAACCAGCAGATATAGCCTTTATATATTTTGGACAAAAAGCCATAGTGAAGTTTTCAGCATATGATTTTTCTATTTATGGTGGTTTAGATGGAAAGGTTGTACTCATAAGTGCAGATACTGAAAAAGATGAGAAGGACAATGTTTACTACACAGTCCAAATTCAAACAGATAAAAACCACTTACTTCGTAAGAATGAACAACTCAAAATCATTCCTGGAATGACAGTAAATGTTGATATTATTACCGGTCAGAAAAGTGTTTTAGACTACATACTAAAACCGATTCTTAAAACAAAACAGTACACATTTACGGAGCGCTAGATGATGAACATAATCTTACATAGTGATGACATAAATCTTCAGACATACTGGAAGAAAGTTTTTGGAAAAGATAGTAAACTAGTGGATGATTTTGAAGAGTTGTATGTGATAGAATCTTCACTTATCATCATTAACTACTCTGCGTTTACTACAGCATATAAAGAGAGTATAAAAAGACTAAAAGAGTTAGGTAACCTTGTTTTTGTTCTGCATAGAACACCTAGCTTGAAAATAGCAAAAGAGGTACTTCTTTATGGCTCATGTGGTTATGGAAATGCTTTAATGAAAGAACATTTTTTACTCTCGGCGATAGATACCATTAAAGAAGGTATGATTTGGCTTCATCCTGAGTTTACTTCAGAGTTGATTTGTCAAATTCCACAAAAAAAAGAGAAAGATATTAGTAACTATATATCTTTACTTTCACAAAGAGAAAAAGAGCTTGTTTTTCTTTTAAAAGATGGCAATACATATAAAACAATCGCTCAACAACTAAGTATAACTCCAAGAACCGTTAAAGCCCATGCTCACAGTATCTACACAAAGTTAAATGTCAAAGACAAACTAGCACTAGCACTTCTTTTAAGATAATATTTTCTTATTTTTACTTTCTACTTGTCCCTATGGACAGTAGCCTCTTTTTATTTGTTTGTCTATACTCTCTTTATAATTTAAAACTCTAATTACAAAGGTTTATCAAATGCAAAATACTATAGCAACAGTTCAGGGTGTCAAAGGTCAGTTCTTTTCTAAAGATTTAGATGGAAATGTAGTCGCACTAAAAGAGGGTGATATTATAACTGAAGGTATGCTAGTCTTTGGTGATAAGTCAAACTCTAGTACTGCTCAAATTGAGATGAGTAGAGCTGATGGTACTCAAAATATTACTTTAACTCAAAATCAAGAACAGGTATTTGATGCCTCTTTATCTGGAGGAGATTCTCTTGAAGATGCGGGTCTGTTTTCAGATAGTATAGATGATGCATTAACTCAAACAGCTGGACTTGATGAAGATATTTACTCTGATGAAGTTCTGAGTGATGCAGGTGAAGAAGAAGATTCTGCAGATGATGAAGAGACAACCGCAGGTGATGAGAAGATAAAAGATGAAGAAGCAGGTGCTGAGTTTGCAGAGCGTGATGGCAATGCAGTAGATGTTAACTCCGGTCTTCGTGATGCTGCTTTTAGATCTATAAGTCATACATATGAAATCGAAGATAGATTTAAGCGTGAAGATGAGGAAGGACTTGATAAAATTCCAAGTGAACCAAATAACCCAACTCCACCAGCACCACCAACTCCGCCAACTCCACCAGCACCGCCAGTAGTTCAAGTTGTTACTCCAGAAGTTAGCATAAATGATGTGACAATAGATGAAGTAAATGGCTTTATGATTTTTACAGTAACATCGACTTCACCTGCTGGGTCAGATATTACATTTAGCTATAAGAGTGTTGATGGAAGTGCAATTGATGGTACAGATTATACAGGCGTAACGGGAACTGCAACAATTACAGCAGGACAAAGTAGCACTACTATTGAAGTGCCTATTATTGATGATTATTATGCTGAATTAACTGAACAGTTTAGTATAGTCTTGAGTGATATATCTGCGAATGCAAGTATTGATGATGGAACGGGTATTGGAACTATTCTTGACAATGGTATTGGAACTAATACATCTTCTCCAAGTGAAAGAGATAACCCAAACTCACCAAACACTTCAAATGGATACGACAGCGAAGATACTGTTTTTGTAAAATTGATAGATAGTGACACTCAAAATGAGGGAACAGACTTAACACACAACATTAAACTTATTGATGGTAACGGTAATGATGTCCTTCTTGGTGATGGAGAGTCAGTAACCGTAACACTCACATATACACCAGCAAATGTTGACCCTGCTATTGAGGGTACTGATTATACTGCTACTACAACGGTGACAATTACAGGAAGTATAGCAGGAAATGGTAGTGCTAGTATTGTTAACCCAACACTAGACGATATTTTTACAGAGAATGATGAGTCTTATACTATTTCTATAAATACCATAACTGATAATGCTGGCACTTTTGAAAATATCTTAGATGAGGGTGCTACGGTAACTGGGACAATTGTAGATGATGCTGGAACTCCATCGCAGGAAACTACTCAAGTTCTTCTTATCGCGTTAGATGCGACAGGGGTAGCGATTTTAGATGGTAGTGGAAACTATACTTTTATAAATGGTGTGAATGAAGATGATGCAGGTAACTATATGGCATTAGCATTTAGCTCTACTGAGACTACTTTTAATGCGTCAACTCAGCTCTCTTCTCAACTTGGAAGTGTTGTTGTCTCATCTCTTGATACTGGGAGTGCAACAAGTAATGTTGACTATACAGCACAAACACAAACCATAGCACTTAACACTGCGTTTAGCATAGATACTCTTGATGATAATATCGCAGACAATGGCGAAACTTATAACGTAAAAATCGACTCGTATGTAGATCCTACTACTGGAACTACTTATGAGAGTGTTGTTGTAAATACTCAAGAAGTAACAACAACAATTACAGATAATACAGGTGAACCAGAGTCAACAGGAACACCACCAGAAGTAGATAGTGAAGATACAATTGTAAAACTCATAGCACTCGATACTAATGGTGATGCAATCTTAGATGGTAGTGGAAACTATACTTTCACAAACGGTGTAA
>NZ_JAEMVD010000040.1 GCF_029215975.1 Sulfurimonas sp. SAG-AH-194-C20 | reverse complement strand
ATGTCGGTTATGATAATGCTGCAAAAATTGCAAAGACTGCACACAAGAACAACTCTACTTTAAAAGAAACAGCTATAGAGCTTGGTCTTTTAACGGCAGAAGAGTTCGACAAGTATGTAATACCAGAGAACATGATTGCACCTAAGGCCTAAAGGCCAATGCAAGAAATAACTAAATTATTTCTTGTCAAAGCTTAAAAGCTAGTGTAGAAAAGAACTAAATTCCGAATCGTACAAGGCTTAAAAGCCAGTGCAAAAAAATAAATTTTAAATCAAGGAGAATAAATGAATATACATGAGTATCAAGCAAAACAAATTTTTGCTAAATATGGTGTTCCAACACCAAAAGGTATAATGGTTGAAAGTGTACCCGCAGCTGTGAAAGCAGCAGAAGAACTTGGTGGTCCAGTATGGGTTGTTAAAGCACAAATTCATGCAGGTGGTCGTGGTCTTGGTGGCGGTGTTAAACTCGCAAAGTCTATTGAAGAAGTACATACATTAGCAGAAGAAATTCTTGGTATGACTTTAGTAACACATCAAACTGATGCTGCTGGTAAATTAGTGCAAAAACTGTACATTGAAGATGGTGCAGATATCAAAGCTGAGTATTACCTTTCTGTTGTTTTAGATAGAAAACTAGAAATGCCTTCTATTGTTGCATCTACTGAAGGTGGAATGAACATTGAAGATGTTGCAGAAAATACACCTGAGAAAATTATCAAAGTTCCAGTTGATCCAGCTATCGGTTTTCAAGGTTTTCATGGCCGTGAACTAGCATTTGGCCTTGGTATTACAGATAAAACAGAACAAAAAAATATTATCAATTTTGCTAAAAAACTTTTTAAAGTTTATACGGAAAATGATGCAGAAATGATTGAAATAAATCCACTTATACGTAATGGTGCTGGTGAATTTTTAGCACTTGATGGAAAAATGGGATTTGACAACTCTGCTCTAGGACGTCATCCAGACATCGAAGCTATGAGAGATTTATCTGAAGAAGACGCTGATGAAGTTGAAGCTGCTAAATATGGTCTTTCATATGTTGCACTTGATGGTGAAATTGGTTGTATGGTAAATGGTGCTGGTCTTGCTATGGGTACTATGGATACTATTAACCATATGGGTGGAACACCTGCTAACTTCCTTGATGTTGGTGGTAGTGCAAACGCAGAGACTGTTGCAAAAGGTTTTGAGATTATTCTTAAAAACCCAAATGTAAAAGCAATTTTTGTAAATATTTTTGGTGGTATCGTTCGTTGTGACCGTATTGCTAATGGTATTATTGAAGCTACTAAAATTACAGATGTTAATGTACCTGTAATTGTGCGTCTTGATGGAACGAATGCTCCTGAAGCTTCTGAAATTCTAAAAAAAGCAAATATATCCAACTTAATTGTTGGTGATGATTTAGCTGACGGTGCTGCTAAGGCCGTTGCTGCTGCGAAAGGAAACTAATTAAATGTCAATTTTAGTAAATAAAGATACAAAAGTAATCGTTCAAGGTTTCACAGGTAAAGAGGGTTCTTTTCATGCTGAGCAATGTTTAGCTTATGGAACTAAAATCGTTGGTGGTGTTACACCAAACAAGGGTGGTCAAGAGCACCTAGGTAAGCCTGTTTTTAATACCGTTGCAGATGCAGTTGCAACTACTGGTGCTACTGTTTCTATGATTTTTGTACCACCTGCTTTTGTTGGTGATGCTGTAATGGAAGCTGCTGAAGCTGGGATTGAACTTGCTGTAATTATTACAGAAGGTGCTCCAGTTAAAGATATGCAAATGGCTAAAGCTCATGCAACTAAGCATGGTATGAAAACACTTGGGCCAAACTGTCCTGGTATTATTACGGCTGAAGAGTGTAAAATTGGAATTATGCCTGGTATGATTTTCAAAAAAGGTAATGTTGGACTTATCTCAAAGTCTGGTACATTAACTTATGAAGGTGCCAACCAAGTTTGTAAGGAAGGTTTTGGTATTTCAACTGCTGTTGGAATCGGTGGAGATCCAATTATTGGTCTTTCATACCTTCAACTTCTTCCAATGTTTGAAGCAGATCCAGAAACTGAATGTATAGTAATGATTGGTGAAATCGGTGGAGATCTTGAAATTCAAGCCGCTGCTTACATTAAAGAACATATTACTAAGCCAGTTGTTGCTTTTATTGCAGGTCAAACTGCTCCTAAAGGTAAAACTATGGGTCATGCTGGTGCAATTGTATCAGGAAGTGCCGGTACTGCTGCTGAAAAAATGGCTGCTCTTGAAGCTGCAGGTGCAACTGTTGTTGTTAGTCCGGCTGAAATTGGACAAGCAGTAACTAAGGCAATGGCTAAAAAATAATGATTCAAACTTTAGAAGTACAAGATCTTAGTTGCGGTGCATGTGCTGAAACTATTAGAATAGGGCTTGATCTTGCAGGTTTCACATCTGTTAAGGTAAGTCTTATGACTCATCCCCATACAGTATCTGCTGAAGTGATTGATGAAGAGCATTTAGAATTGCTTAAATCAGTTTTGAGAGGGCATGGTTATTCTTTAATTGGTGATCAAGCTCAAGCACTTGATAAACCAGCTGGAGACTATGCATAAATAAAATACTATTTATGCAAGACAACCTTTTTTAGGTTGTCTTTTTTTTAACCTATATTTTAATATTAGTTAATATTTACACTTTAATACTTTCCCAAAAAAAGTCTACATGTTTCTCAAAATGTGTTGAAAGTGAGTTAGTAGGAAGCGAATCAAAATGCATAAGGGTTATTTGCAGTCTTATATAGAATAGGGTGGATAAAAACTCATAAGCAACTAGCATAGGGTCACTCGATCTTATTAATGAGTTTTGCATCATTATAAATAAGCCCTCTGAGAGCACTTTAATGTTCTTGTCATGGAACTCTGTCCTAAACTGCTCTCTAAGCTCTTTATTCTGCATTAACTCAATCATCAGTAGCCTAAACATATTCTCGTTCATCTTATCAAATGTAAGCATCTTATGCTGCAGTGCAAACTTTTGTAAAAATGGCTTTCCTCTTGTAGCTAGATCCTTTATCTCATCGCTTGAAAGAGAGAAGGGTGAAGAGAAAATACCCTTTGCAACCTCTAAAAATATCTCTTCTTTATTTTTGTAGTGATTATAAATAGCACTCTCCCTTATTCCTACCTCTGAAGCAATTTTTCTCACACTTGAACCCTTATATCCCAATTGTGAGAATAGGGTAGTTGATACTTTTAGTATTTTCTCTTTAGTTCCACTGCGTTTAGTGAGTATTGTGTTTGTAGGCATTTAAGCTCCTTTTTTACTATATGAACACTTGTTAATATTAAACTCATTATATATGAACACTTGTTAATACAAGCTTATATTAAAAGAACAAGTGTTCATATCATAGTACTTACACATGAACACTTGTTAATAAGTGTAAAAAGCTGTATAAAGGTTTTTTTTAGTACAATCTCATAGGTACAAAGATAGTTACTTGAAGTCAAACTCAAGAGGAAAGTCCGAGCTGCTGTAAGACAGTGTTCCATTTAACGAATGGCCGTAGAAATACGAGGGAAAGTGCAACAGAGATTAGACTTCTTACGGCAACGTAAGTAAAGGTGAAAAGGTGTGTGTAAGAGACCACCAGTTTCTATAGTAATATAGAGAGCTTGTAAACCCAACATGGCAGCAAGAAACAGATGGTTAGCGTCTTACATTGCTATTGTTTCGCTAGAGGCACAACGTAAGGTGTGCAGTAGATTAATAACTATTACTACAAAACTCGGCTTATTTGTACCTTGTATATTCTTTGAACTCCACAACAAAAGCAATTTCATATTATAAAATATGAAATAAATATATAGATAAGTTTTTTCAAGAGAATTTACATTATGTTAACCATATAGCTAATTTAAAGGATATTAACAAATAATGAGCAATAAAAAACAGTTAATTAAAGACATACAGCAATTATTAAACTCTCATGAGAATATCCCCACTACAAAGATTAACCCGAATCTATTAGAATTTATGGATGAAGAGACACTTATAAACATTATAGGCTCTTTATTGGATCAAAAAGAGACACATCTTGAGGCTGATAACGAATGGCTAGAACAGTTTAAAAAAGATAAAAATTCTTAACAATAAAAAATTAACATATTTTATAACATTTTATTAGACGATACTTCCCTACTATAGGTACTTGAAAAATAACAGCTATTTTTTTGTTACTTCGTGTTATTATTCTAAATAATTTTTAACAATAGGATATTTAAATGAGTAGTATAGATTTAATTCAACTAACAGAACAAACAAAAAAACTATCGGCTATGGTAGTTGAAGATGAAAAAGTAGCAAATGAGCTGTTAAGCTCAACATTTAAAAACTTTTTTTCAAGTGTGGATTCATATTTTGATGGAGAAACAGCACTTAAGTCTTATATCGATAACAAGCCTGAT
This sequence comes from Sulfurimonas sp. SAG-AH-194-C20, assembly GCF_029215975.1. Classification (GTDB taxonomy): domain Bacteria; phylum Campylobacterota; class Campylobacteria; order Campylobacterales; family Sulfurimonadaceae; genus Sulfurimonas. The sequence goes on along the minus strand of NZ_JAEMVD010000040.1, from coordinate 8,445 downwards.
ATCGTTTTTGTTGACATTGTAATGCCAGGAATGGATGGAATTGAGCTTTCTCGTAAGATTCGTGAACTTAACCCTACTCAGATTATCATTGTAATTTCTGCAAGTAATGATATTGAGAAAATTTCTGAGTCTATTGAGGTCGGTGTTAATAGTTTTATTCAAAAACCTATTGATACAAAAAAAATCATTGAACTTTTAACTGGTGTCGCTGCTATGGTGGCAAAAAAGAAAAAAATAGAGACTAAAACATTTTCCATCTCTCTTCCTTTGGATATATATGACACAGTTAATGAAAATGCTAAGGCTGAAAGTATCTCTAAAAATGCTGTAATTATTAGAGCACTTCGTAGTTTTTACGACTAATCTCGGATATATTATAGATTTTATGTTTTATTAAGCATAAAATCTATATAATTTCGGCTCAACAAAACAGTTGAAAGTGGCCCCGTCGTCTAGCGGTTAGGATCCATGGTTTTCATCCATGTTACAGGAGTTCAATTCTCCTCGGGGTCACCACTTACACTCCAATAATAAACAATCAACTCAACATAAATAACTTAGGAATTTTAATGCTTAGATTCGCAACAAGTCCAACAGCTGATATGAATCTCAACAACCTTAGAGTTGCCCTGTTCAATCATCTTATCGCTCAAGAGAAGAAAGAAGATTTAATAGTTCGAATAGAAGATACTAATAAAGAAAAAAATATAGATGGAAAAGATCAAGAAATACTTGATACTCTTGGTCTTTTTGGGATAAGTTACTCTCAAGTTATTTACCAGAGTGAAAGTGTTCGTTTTCACTCAGCTATGGCACTGCAGTTAATGCATGAAAAAAAAGCTTTTTCTTGTTTTTGCTCCCCTTCTTGGATAGAGAAAAAACAAGAGGAATCACAACTAGCTGATGAAGTATACACTTACGATGATGCATGTCGAAATCTCCCTGCAGAACTAGTAATTGACAATACTAGTCCCTTTACTATTCGCATAGTAAAACCAGATAATAGTCCGGTGGATAGTTTTACTATAATGAATAAAGAAAAAATACCAACATATGATTTTTCATCTGCTGTTGATGATATGTTAAACAATATTAGCCTAGTAATTCGAAGTAATGAGTACATCGATGCAACACCAAAGCAAGAGCACATTAGAAAATCGCTTAATTATGATAAAAAGATAGAGTATGTTCATATTACTACACTAGACAAGGTCCCAAGTGTTAAACATTTGCTAGAAGAAGGTTTTCTACCTCAGGCAATATCAAATTATTTAATATCAACTGGAAACACAACTCCTAAAAATATATTCACATTAGAAGAAGCTAAAGAGTGGTTTACTTTAGATACCTTATCTAGTAATCCTGTTCTTTTTGATATAAAGATACTACGAGAGATAAACAAAGAACACCTAAAATTACTTGATGCTAAAGAGTTATCGCGCTATGTTGGTTTTGCTGATACTGAAATTGGTGAGCTCGCACGTGTATATTTAGAAGATGGGGTGGCAACCACTAGAGAATTAAAAGCAAAGATAGCTCCCATATTCAGTAAGCGAGATATTCCTAAGTTTTTATGTGAAAAAGCAGAGATACTTAAGAAAATCATTAGAAATGCACCCTATTTTGATAAATATGAGGACTTTAAAAACTATGTTTCAAAAGAGTCAGGACTTCAAGAAGATGAATTTTTAGAAACATTGTGTGTTTTACTTACAAATGCACAAGAGGTGCCGGATATTGCCATTGTGTATAAATATCTTAAAAACTATATTGGGGAGATTGTAAAATAATGCAAATAATAATAGAAATAGTTCAGGGTGTGGGTGGAATTTTAATAAGCCTTATTAGTGTTTATATTTGGATTCTTATAATTTCTGCACTTCTCAGTTTCGTAAATCCAGACCAATATAACCCTATCGTACAGTTTTTACATAGAATTACTAATCCTGCATATCAGTTTGTAAGAAAGTTTATCCGTACTGATTTTAATAATTTAGACTTAGCACCTTTAGTACTTATTGTAGTATTACAAATTACTATTGTAGTTCTAGGTAGCCTACTTCGCTCTCTTTAGTTACTTTTTTGAAATACTATTGCATCTGATTCAAAACTAGAAAATTTTGCAATTAGTGTTAGGTTACTGTCTTGGTGTTTGAATTTTACTAAATAGTACTTTTGCCAAGTGAGGTTAGAATCAGTTAAGACGGTAAACTTATTGTTTGCAGTAAGCTCTTTAACTTGACTTGCATTTATATCATTTAATGTGAAATTTATTTTTAGATTTATGTCTTTTTGGTATAAATAAATATAAAAATATTCACCGTCTTTATATTCTTCTGGGTCTATTTTATTTAGGTAAACGCAACTCATTACCCCTGCAATACTTTTAGCATTATATATTTTAGAACTCACAATACTTTCTTCACTTTTTGCTCTTTTCTCAGAAATATTAAATCGGGAAAAGGCATTATCGTAAGAACAAGCACTAAAAAGTAATAATAATATGTTTATAGTTAAAAAAGTTTTCATTTTATCCTCGTATTAGCCCAGAATTATATCTTATTAAACTCTTATTTTGTATAATCACATTAAATTTTAATTAGGGATGTCAAAAGTGAGCAAAAGATTAGCTGTGGCGTTTACGGGACCTTCAAATAGTGGAAAAACGACACTTATTTTAAAAGTAGCTCGTAAACTTATACATGAGCATAAGTTAAAAGTTGCTATTATCAAACATGACCCAAAAGATAAGGCACATTTTGATGTTGAGGGCAAAGATAGTTACAAGTTTAGCGACACTGGTGCCGAGGTTATCGTAACCTCCCCTACTCGTACAACTTTCTTTTCTCAGCAACACTCTGAGCTTGATGACATGATAAGACTCTTTGATGATTTTGATGTTTTACTTGTTGAGGGACTAAAAAACTTGCCACTTCCTCGCATAAGTGTCTTTAGAAAGTCTCTTGATAGTGACTACTTTAGTTATATGGATGCTTTAGCTACTGACTCTAGTATAGATTTAGATGCACATGATTTACCAAAAAATATAGATGTACTCGACTTAAATAACGCGCAAGAAGTTATTGAGTGGATACTTACAAATGCAAAAAAAGTTTAATAAAGGAAAATAATGAGAGATATATTTGACGCGATACAAAGAAGTGCAAAAAGAATTAAAAATGCTATAGATGTAAAAGATATAGGGTATTCACAACTAGAAAATAGTTCTGGTGAAACGCAGCTACAACTTGATATTCAATGTGATTTAATTATTCAAGAAGAATTTTCTAAAGTCTCTTCTGTTCATACAATTGCAAGTGAAGAAAAAGAAAAAGAGATGCTTTTAAATGAAAATGGTAAATACTTTGTTGCTTATGATCCTCTTGATGGCTCATCATTAGTAGATGTAAACCTTAGTGTTGGTACTATTTATGGTATTTATGAAGGTGAATTTGGTGCCGAGCACATGGTTGGCGCTTGTTATGTTGTTCATGGTCCACGTGTTGAGATGGTTTTTGCAGAGAATAAAACGAAACTCTACCTTCTTCAAGATGGTGAGTTTGAGTTTGTTAAAGAGATAAGACTTAACGAAAAAGGTAAACTAATGGCTCCGGGTGGTACACAGCAAAACTGGGCACCATATCACAAAAAAATGATAGATAGTTTCTTCTCTGAGGGTTACCGCTTACGTTACTCTGGCGGAATGGTTCCTGACTTGCATCAGCTTCTGCTCAAAGGTGGAGGACTTTTCTCTTATCCTGGAACTACTGATAAACCAGAAGGAAAATTACGTCGTCTATTTGAAGTTTTCCCTTTTGCTTTCATATATGAGAAGTGTGGCGGTGGTGCTATTGATGGGAAAAATGATTTGATGACACTAGGTCATTCTCACATTCACGATACTGCTATCTGTTTTTTTGGTTCACACTACGAAATAGCTAGAGTAAAAGAAGTTTACGCAAAAAATGCCTAATAAACCAAAAGACAAGTTTCAACTTTTTCTCGATGAGATGTTAGAAAAACTACAAACTTGTCAGGTAAGTAAGGGTTATAAGAGCTGTAGCCTTTGTGAGTTTTACTTTGGGTGTGAAATAAGAGATGAGTATGTAAAAGCTGTTTACAACTCCATGTCTAAAGGTGCTGCAGGTGGATTTGAGTTTTAATACTCACAATCCTAAGTCTCTTATGCTAAAATAACATTATAAATAATTACAGGAAAATAAATTGAGTAAATATATAACAACACCTATATACTATGTGAACGGTGAAGCCCATATTGGGCATGCTTACACTACTTTTATCGCAGATACTGTGGCTAGATATGAGAGACTTAAAGGTCATGAGACTTACTTTTTAACGGGTACTGATGAACATGGACAAAAGATAGAAGAGTCTGCAGTTAAAGCTGGTAAGCCAACTCAAGAGTTTGCAAACGAAATCAGTGCTACTTTTAAAAGCCTTTGGGATGAGTTTGAGATATCTTATAACAAGTTTATCCGTACAACCGACAAAGACCATATGGCTGGCGTTCAAAAAGCATTTTTAAAGATGTTTGATAAGGGTGATATTTACAAAGATTTTTATGAAGGTCACTACTGTGTTAGTTGTGAGACATTTTTTCCTGAGATGCAACTCATAGATGGCGAATTTTGCCCTGATTGTGGTCGCTCAACTGGTATAGTAAAAGAAGAAAGTTATTTCTTTAAACTCTCAGAGTACGAAGATAAACTACTCAAACACTACGAAGACAATCCTGACTTCATCATGCCACGCTCACGTGCAAACGAAGTAAAAAACTTTGTAAAAGGTGGACTTCGTGACCTTTCAGTAACACGTACATCTTTTACTTGGGGTGTAAAAATGCCTGAGTCTTTAAATGATGACAAACATGTTATGTATGTATGGCTAGATGCCCTACTCAACTACATCACGGCACTTGGTTATGGTAAAGATGATGCTAACATGGACTTTTGGCCTGCATCTACTCACTTTGTAGGAAAAGACATCCTCCGTTTTCATGCTATTTACTGGCCTGCATTTTTAATGAGTCTTGATTTACCACTTCCAAAAACTATTGGTGCTCACGGTTGGTGGACGCGCGATGGTGAAAAAATGAGTAAATCAAAAGGAAATGTAGTCTCTCCTAAAGAGGTTGCAGATGCTTATGGTATGGAAAACTTACGTTACTTTATGCTTAGAGAAGTTCCATTTGGTCAAGATGGTGATTTTTCTCAGCGTGCATTTATAGACCGTATCAACTCTGAGTTGTCAAATGACCTAGGAAACTTACTTAACCGTATCATCGGTATGAGTGGAAAGTACTCTGAGTTTGAGATTGATAGTGCAAATGTAGAGAAGTACCATACAAAAGAACTTGAAGCTATGAACAAAGTCCTAGATTCTCTTGATCACTACATGAGTGAAATGCAAACACATAGATACCTTGAAGAGTTATGGAGACTATTTTCTATTGGAAACACTGCTATTACAGAGCATGAGCCATGGGTAAAGATAAAAAATGAGCAAAAAGATGAAGCTTTAGCTACTGTAGCACTTGTTGCTAACATCTTAGCAAAAGCGGCTATTATGCTCTCCCCTATTATGCCAAAAACCACTGCAACTATCGCTGACGCTTTAAACTTCGAGATAAACAATGCTAGTTATATAGATATGGTAATTGATAAAAAACTATTGAAACTATTTAATATCAAAAAAGTTCCTCCTCTTTTTCCTCGAGTTGATGAACCTTTAATGCCTGAAGCTCCTAATGCTGAACCTAACCCTCCTAAGGATGAGAAAAAGCCTTCTAAGCAAAAAGAGAAATTTGACTCTTCTGCTGCGTTTGATGATAACCTTATTGAAATTGGTCAGTTCTTTGAGACATCACTCAAAATTGGAACTGTTTTAGAAGCAGAAGAAGTACCAAAGTCAAAAAAACTTCTTAAACTAAAAGTTAGTCTTGGTGAGAATGACACACGTCAGATAGTAGCTGGAATCAGAGAGTTTTATTCTGCTGAGTCTCTAGTAGATACACAAGTATGTGTAGTTGCGAACCTTAAACCTGCAAAACTTATGGGAATTATGAGTGAGGGAATGCTTCTTGCTGCTAAGGATGAAGATGGTCTTTGTTTAGTAAGACCTGAGAAACCTAAAAAGGCAGGCACACCTATTGGATGAGACTTGAAAATGTCCTTGCACTTACACATGCGGAACTTTTAAACAAACCATTTGTAAGTAACTTCACAGATATCGTTTTTGATGTCAAAAATGTTAAACGCGGTGACTTGTTTATGGCTTTTGATGAAACAAGCATTGAAACTGCTATACTAAATGGTGCTTACGGAATCATCTTTAGTAAACCCACTCAAATAAGTGACAGTGAAATTGCCTGGATTAAAGTCCAAAGTCTTGAAGATGCCCTCAAGCGACTTCTTCGCTTTAAGCTTTTAGATAAAAACATAAAAGTTTACGAAACAAATGAAATAGTTCTCAAACTTGCCCTCCAGGTTGTCACCGAATCAAATTTTATGGCTATCAGTGGAGATATTCTCGATATTGCGAAACAACTTTGGAATATTGAAGACTCATCTTATATCCTTTTTTGTCCAAGTTTAAGTGATAGAGATATTTTCACTAAAACTATAGAGCTATCAGATACAACATATAAAAATATAAATATTATTGAGCAGACACTTTTTGAGACCTCTTTTATATATAATGATGTGTTTTATGAAAGACAATTAATATCTCCTTTTTTCATTCCTTACTTAGAAATACTACTACAACTGTTTAAAAATATAAAAGTGAGTTATAGACTTCGTAAGTTTACTCCAATTGGGCACTTTGAGGCTGTGTTTACAAATAAGAAGTTTGAGATTAAAGAGTTCGGAACAAGTGATAAAGTACTAATATTTGAAAAAAATACTACACTTATGGAATCCCAAATAAATTTTTTACAAAGTGAGGCCACATGGGCTAAAATAGTCTATGTAGTTCCTTCTTCTCAAAAAAATGTTATCCAAAAGATAGAAAATAAAGATACATTAATAATATATAAAAGCATCAATGAAATACTTAATCTTTTAAAGAAAAGTACCTTTCATTTTGCTCTTGTTCTTGGAGTTGATAAGTCTATATTATCAGCTCCATTAGCAATAGAGTCTAACATTTCTTTATTCGACTTTAAATAAGTTTAACTGGTTATTTAAGTCATTTGCACTACTTTGAACCTGTCTAATATTTCTTGAGATATCTTCTAAAGAATTTTTATTTTCAACAGATATCTTCTCTACACTATTCATAGTGTCGATTATATGTTCTGTATCTTGCGCTAAAGCTTGAGAAATTTTTTCAGAATTTTTTGTAATATCAGATGCTTCTTTTATCTGAGTAGATGACTCAATCACTTGATCTTTTACGCTACTTGTATGCTCAACTAATTTTGCAACTGACTTTGCATTAATATCTATTTGCGAACTAGCATCATTGATGGACTGAACTATGACATTAATAGTCGCTTTGATGTCCGCTAGACTATGTTGTGTTCGCTCTGCTAGTTTTCTAACTTCATCAGCAACAACAGCGAACCCTCTACCATGCTCTCCTGCACGAGCAGCTTCAATCGCAGCATTTAATGCAAGAAGATTTGTCTGGTCTGCTATATCTTCAATAACATTGAGCACTGATTTTACATCATTTGCTTCTTTACTAAGTTCAGATAAAGAACTTGCTATATTGTTTTCTTTTTGGGAAACATCATCTGCAAACTCGACTAGACTAGAAATGTCACCACTGATATTTGATAAGGTTTCGACAGCAGAATCAACTTTTTCTCTTGCCTGAGCACTATCAATAAGAGAATTTTCAATAGTAATTTTCATCTTTGTATTTAGGTCAGTTGTTTGACTTATGAGTTTGCGCTCTGCTTCCATTCTAGTGTTTATTACAAGTAAGCTTTCATTAGCATTGTTTATATCATCATAGGTTTTTCTACTAGAAAAAATAATTTCTAAAAACATAGATTGTATTTTTTCTATAAACATGTTAAAAGAATGAGATGTGTTTCCTATCTCATCTTCTGTGACCTGAACTAGTCTTTTTGTTAGGTCACCCTTGCCTTGTGCAATATCTTCAGATATCTCATCTGAAACTGACGATAGCTTATAAAGCGGAGAAAGAATCAGTACTTTTATAATAAAAATAAGAAAAACAAGTATCAGTATGCTTGAAATAGCAAAAACAATGATGAGCGAGACTAGAGACTGAGATGCTTCATTTGCGATAGCTTTTACTTCATCTAATGGTTTTATAATTAGAAACATTGCTATTTCTTGTTTTTTTTATATCTTTTATATCTTGAAATGTGTAAAAATAATTTTCACCTACAAAATAGCCTTCTTCTTTGAGCTTTAAAAAATCAACTTTATTAGCAGCACTTACTAATGC
>NZ_JAEMVD010000004.1 GCF_029215975.1 Sulfurimonas sp. SAG-AH-194-C20 | reverse complement strand
AAGAAAAAGTTCTGCTCTGAACTTTAAAGCACAGTATATTTCCAATAAATACACATTGACTTCCATATTTAATAGTTACTATTCATATATGGTTATGTTAGAAAGATTAACCAAGTTGGCGTCAATATATGTTAATACCTGAGATGGGTTAGATACTCTTTAAATCAAGAGAGTAGATAAAAGTATAAAACAAAAGGAAACGACATGAGTGTAACAGTATATATAAACCATCATAATGAGAGAGCAAGAGTACATGAAGATGAATGTGGTCATATTAGAAAAGGTGTAGGTGGAGGGAATAATGGAGAGTACCGTTATTTTAGTAACTATGATGAAGCATGGGAGTGGATGGAAGAGAATATCGAAGATTATGAATATAGTGATTGCCACCATTGTAATCCAGAAGAGTATTAAATTAGTAAGAAGGGAGTCCCTCCCTGTAGAGCTTATTTTATGTAGTTAAGAATTTATGAATTATATGCAAGGATTTGAAATGAAAATAGTGAATGAAGATAATACAATTTTAGCGATAGAGTTACTCTCACAAGGAGAGATAGAGTATTACAGTGACACGAAAGAGCGATTTTGTGTATATGGTTTTATATATGTTATGCATAGTGATGATGTGTATGAGGTAAGCTTCGAGGGGAAGCATATCACCTTTGAAGATGGGGTGAGTCTCCTTAACTTTTTACTCGTTGAAACCAATAAGCGAAACTTCTTAGCACATCTTGAGCATCTCTTTATGGATTACGAGGAGTTAAATTTCCATACCAAAGAGAAACTAGAGATACTCGCAAAATTCTCCCCATACTCCGAAGCAAAGGAGAGTATATTTAAAAGAACCCTTTATGGAAGTACCCCAGTATTTGAGCTAGCAGAACAGTACAATGTAAACAAGAGGATTTTCCAGCAGATAAATAACCAAAACCGTAAAGTCATCATCCAAAAACTCTTAAAAACAGTAGATAGACAAGCTTATACTTGCGAGGCAGCATAATATACAATCTGTCCATTATTTTTAGGAGATATAAAAAACGACACGATGCTGGTATAGAATAACTCTATACTTTTACAAATAAACTATACAAAGGTAATCAGATGAAAGATACAAACTTACTACACATAAACTCCATAAATATAAGTGCACTTGATAGTCTCTTAGAGTATCAAAGAGTCTACATCAACAACATCTTAGGAGCTATCAACCCAGAACTCATGAGAGCAAGAACCAATAAAATAATTAACTGCAAAGTAGAGACTCCTCAACAGATATGGGAAACATTAGAAAATGCCTATAACTTCTACTCTACTGGTAACTATGCTGGAGTTATCATCGAAGAGGAGTTTATAGTAACAGTTGACTGGTCGTTTGAGTCTACAACTGTAGGACTCAATGTAAGTGTCACCTCTAAGAGTATCTCAAAGGCTAATGAGGCTATAGCAACTATAGAGCAGACACTTAGTGAGTATCTTGTAGAAGATGCCCTTGCAATGTACACTATACTCATGACAAATGGAAGTGATAAATTGACTCAGACATATTACCAAGATGTAAATGCAGTAGAGTTTAACCATGTAGCACTTCCTTTTATAGATGATGTTGATGCATACATAGAGAGTTACTTAAACTCTCATGCACCACTCCTTATACTCCAAGGTGAAGCAGGAACAGGAAAGAGTACCTTTGTGAAAAAACTTCTCTCTGTCATGCAGACTAAAGTGATGCAAAAACACAATGACTTTAAAGTGACATATAGCTTTGATGAGGAGATATTCTTCTGTAATGACTTCTATGCTCGCATCATCTATGATGACTATGATGTTTTAGTCCTTGAAGATATAAACCAAGTTATTCTAAAAAACCAAGATGAGGGAGGTATAGACCCTATAAATAAGTTCTTATCTGTAACAGATGGAATTATCTCAAAGTATAAGAAGATTATCATCACTACAAATATAGAGAGTAGACAGTACATCAACCCACTACTACAAAGACCCGGAAGATGTTACGATGTCATACCCTTTAGAAGCTTAGAGCGAGAGGAGATAGATGACCTATGCGATAGCTGTGCCCCTGAGTTGAACCTACAGACAGAGTCTATAAATGTGAGTGAATTTTATGCGAGGTGTAATAGTGAGAGGAATACGAAACTTATACAGACCCGAGTAGGTTTTTAAGATGAAAAGAATAGTGATATACCTATGGATATTAGTGAGCATAGTTTATGCAGATAGCATTGATTTGGAAGATTATAATAACTGGGTAGATGATGAAACAGTGTCAAAGAAAATATATAACTTCAATGGCAATATGTTTGTCCTAAAAAAACATGAATTTGGTGGTTTTGAGATATGTTACACACTAGGAATATTTAAAAAGGGAGATAAAAAACCAACTTATGGCATAAAATATGATGATATAGAGCTTATGGATACTCCTTATAAGTTTCCTTATGTTGTGTTTCATTTTACTGGTTTAGGTGCTAGTGGAGTATATCATAGTATTAGGATGTATAATATCTCTCATGGTCTCAAAGAGGTGCAATGGATAGGATATACAAATTTTGATACTACATTAAATGGACTAAGAAGAACACATTCTAATGAAAACTATGATTACAGAACAAATCCAATCATAATAGGTGGAGATGGTGCTTACTATATAGAAAAATATGTAGCACAAGGCAATGCAGAGTGTAATGCTTGTCAAAAGTACAAGAGAGTTTTTTATAGATTTAATGGGGGAAAGTTTGTTGAATATAAAGAGATATTATGGGAAGATACAAACACAACTGCTAGAGATATTTTGTTTCCAAGAAAAACTAAGTAGTGAAGTAACTGTTGATAATTTTCAACTGTTTCAGTTTGAATATGCTTTCATATTAGTATCTCATTATTCATAATGTTTTTAAATACTAAAGTGCCAAGTTTATCCTTTCTCTTTCCATAAAAAGTAGAATCATAAACAATGACAATAGGTCTTGGACTGAAGATTAGCTCTGGTGGTTCATAAAATATCGTAAATTAATTGTAATTATTTCGGAATTACTATATAATTATTTCGGAGAATTAAATGATAAAAAGAAAACTTGAACCAATAATATTAGAGATGCTAGATAATTTTAGAATAGTTGCAATTAATGGACCTAGGCAATCAGGTAAAACAACTTTAGCTAAACTCATAGTAAAGAATAAAAATATAATTTATTATACCTTTGATGACGAAGATGTTTATAATACAGCAAAGCTAGACCCTAATGGCTTTATATCTTATATCTCAAAAGACAATGTAGTTATAGATGAAGTGCAAATGATTCCTGAACTTATTCCATCTATTAAGATGCAAGTAGATGAAGTAAATAAAAAAGGGATGTTTCTTTTAACAGGTTCATCTGATATGTTTAAAAATTCTAAAATAAAAGAATCCTTAGCTGGACGCATGGTTAGTTTTAATCTTTATCCCCTCTCATATTCTGAAATTAATAATAGAGATACAAATATTATTGATAAACTATTTAGTGATGATTTTAACTATTTTGATATTGACTTTACAACAATCTCAAATCAACACTTTACAGAAGCTGTAATAAATGGTGGATATCCTGAAATTTATACACTCTCTACTAAAGCAAAATATGCTTGGTATGAGTCTTACATTAAATCTAGAATTACCAAAGATATTCAAAGTATAGGTGATGTAGATATTAATCAAATAGTATCACTAGCTAAATTATTACAACTTTTAGCAGGGCAAATAAGTTCACTTGTTAATTATAAAAATATTGCAGATAAAATTAAAATATCAGATAAAACAGTTAGAAAATATATTGAGATTTTAGAAGCACTTTATATCATAAAATTAGTTCCTGCATATGCTAATAATCAACTTAAAAGAGTCGTAAAAAGCCCAAAAGTTCATTTCATTGATAGTGGATTAGCATCTTATTTTTTAAATGTTGACGCAGATGGTGCTATGGTAAAGCAGGGTGAACTCTATGGAGATATAGTTGAGAGCTTTGTATATAGTGAGCTCTTAAAACATAAGAGTACTGCTCAAAGAAGAGTAAATATATATCATTTTAGAGATCAACAAAAAAAAGAAGTAGATTTTGTGCTTGAATCTACAGATTCTAAAATAGTAGCTATTGAAGTGAAATCAGGTTCAAATATTAAAAAAGAGTATTTTAAAGGATTGGTAGCATTAGCAGATACCATTAAAGGTAAGGATTTTAAAGGAATAATTTTATATGGTGGAAATAAAGTCATCCCTTATAAAATACAAGAGTATCAATTTTGGGTTATTCCTTTGAAGATTTTTCTTTAATTTTTAAAAAGAATAAGGCAGGGAAGTGACAAAAAAATCAATAGAATTTAGATTATAGTATCTAATTAATAAATTTTAGCCATTAAATATATTGACAAATAGGTAATTATTTCCTATAATGATAGTATAAAATTATTTTAAGGAGATACTAATGACACAACAAGAGATGCATGAACTTTTTGATGTAGATACTAGAACACTTAGAAATTGGAAAAAATCTAAACGAAGCAAGCTATTTAATTTACTTGAGACTTTAGACTTTCATGAAGCAAAAACTCTTTTAGAATCACATGATAATGAGGACTTAAAAAAACTACTTGAGAATGAACAGTACTTTGATAATGGTAGAGAGTTCGAAAAAGAACTTTATAAGGCTTTGGTATCACATAGAGACAGTAAAAACTGGCTAACTCTAGCGAAAGATACTTCACTCTCAAAAAATGCAAGAATGCGTGCTGCTTATCTCTATACCTTTTTGACGAATAAACTTGTAAAACTTGGCTTTAAAGTAAATAGTGATGAACCCGAGGTTAGCTTTTTTTATAAAACAAGGCCTTCTTCATCTAATGAGTTTGCAAATATGTATGGTCTTAAGAATGGTATCGACATGCTGCGGTTTAATCAATTTAAGATGACAGGCTCTTTTTAATGCTTAGTAAGAGTTTTAAGGAAGCAGTATTTCAGATTATGCAAAAGATCTCTGATGAGATTCCTGATGTACATATAAAATTTCCTGTAGATGCATATATTGTGGGAGGAGCAGCTGTTCACTTCCATACAAACTCCAGAGTTTCCAATGATGTGGATAGTATATTATCTAATGCTGTTAAGTTACCTGCTGATTTAGTTGTTCCATGGATAGATAAGGATGGTAATCTTCAACAGTTATCATACGACTATACTTACAATAGTTCTTTTGGATTGATGCAAGAAGATTATGATAAAAGAGCCGTACTTATTAAAACTATAGATGAGAAACTAAATATTTATATTTTAAATCCATTAGACTTAATCATCTCAAAAATAGCAAGATTCTCTGATAGTGATGAAGATGATATTAGAGTCTTAATTAAAATGAAAGATATAGACAGAGAAGAGTTATATTATTTAGCTTCTGATGCTATTAAAGTTGGAATAGGCTTTCCAAAATCTATACCAACTCACCTTGAATGGGTAATGGAAATATATGATGAAATACATGGAGTAGGGCAGTAGTAATTTTCAATAGAATTTAGATCATGTTAAGTATTCATAAACTTCTTTTATTGACATATTGCTAACTATTCCCAATAACTTATGATTATATATAAGTTCCTTTAAAGGGAATTTATTCTATACTCCTCATATGAATGTAATCAGTAAAAGAACTCTAATCAAATTCTATGAAGAACATACACAAGCTAAATCTGCTTTAGAGGTTTGGCACAGTGATGCTCGAAAAGCAACATGGTGTTCTCCAGCTGACATTAAAGAGCTTTACTCTTCTGCTTCTTTTTTATCTGACAATAGAGTTGTTTTTAATATCAAAGGAAATAATTACCGTTTAATAGTTCATATTGATTACCTACGTAGAATCGTAAGAGTTAAGTTTATCGGTACACATGCTGAATATGACAAGATAAATGCTAAGGAGATATAAAATGTTACTTAAACCTATAAAAGATGAACTAAATTATGATAATGCTCTTGCTAGAGTGGATGAACTTATGGAATTAAACCCAGAGTTAGGAACTAAAGAGAGTGATGAACTCGAAGTACTAGTTTTACTTGTAGAGAAATATGAAGAGCAGGAATGGGCTATATCTGAGCCAGATCCTATTGAAGCAATCAAAGTTAGAATGCAACAGATGCATTTAAAGCAAAAAGACCTTATTCCATATATCGGAAATAAAAGTAAAGTCTCAGAGGTATTAAATAGAAAAGTTGGATTATCTCTTACAATGATTGCTAATATTGCTTCTGGTCTACATCTTCCTCTTGAGAGCTTAATACAGCTACCTAAAAAGAATGTCGCTTAATTTTATAAAAGAGGGTGGTAGTATTTTCAATAGAATTTAGATTATGTTATGTAAAGTATAAATAATTACATATATATAGTTGACAATATAACTATATATGACTATAATACATCATTGACACTCTATTATATAAGTGTAACACCTGTCAACTATATTTGATATAGGAATAAACAATGTACTTAAGAGTGAATGAACAGCATTACTCCATGAGTCTAAATGATGATTCTATCATTGTAAATAGCTATGTCTGCTTATTTGATGATGATTATAAAATAGTTGATGAAGTATTTGTATATCTTCAAAGTAGATTACTCGTTAAGCGATTAGCTTTTAATACAGTGGCAAGTAAAGGTCATGATCTTAAAATCTATTATGATTTTCTAAAACATTATAAACTTATTTATACCTCTCTTAACTATAAACATATTAATGATTTTATAGCTTGGTTAATGTTACCAGAACATAATGCTGGCATGATGCAGTTACACACTACAAGTAAACGAAGTGCTAAAACTGTAAATCGTATAGTATCCACTATCAAAGACTTTTATAAATTCCATGAAGCTATGCACAACATAGAGAATCCTTTTAAACATGCTTCACAAACTATCAAACGCCCTACTCACAAACATAAAAGCTTTTATGAACATACTCAAAATAGTCTTATCCAAAAGAGTTCTTTTAAGATTAAAGAGTTTAATAAAGGTATTAGAGTCCTCTCAAAAGAGCAGATAGAGCGAGTACTCGATGCAACTACTCTTAAAAGAGATAGATTACTATTAGAACTACTACTTTTCACAGGTATTCGTATAGGAGAGGCATTAAGCCTTGAGATAGATGCAATTGGAGTAGTAAAGCTCACATCAGAGGTCCAAGAGCTTAAAATGACTTCTAATGAAGATGATTATCGTGAAGGAAGTAGTCGTCGTCAACAAAAAACAGGTATAAGAGATCTCTTTATCCCCTCACACCTAATGCAAAAGCTCAATGATTATTATGAAGACACCTGGTTGTCTATATATGAGAAAAAAGAGATGACACATAATTATCTTTTTATTTCAGAATTTCATGGAACCCTAGGAGAACCACTTAGCTATCAAGCAGTGTGGGAAAGGTGTCGTAAAATAGGTAAAAAGACAGATATATATTTTTCTCCTCATGATCTTAGACATACATTTGCTACAACACTAGCACGTAATAAAGTAGGTATTGAGAGATTAAAAAAACTACTTGGCCATTCTCATATAGCATCAACTGATATTTATATTCAGATTGCCAATAAAGAAGACATTGTAAAAGAGTTGATACCTTTTTATCAAATGTATGGGGTAAATATATGATGCAGCCTTTTATCCTTAGTGTCGCTAAAAGAGAAAAACTTATTGATTATAAAGGTCTTGAGCCTCAATCTGTTGTGCAATACCATTATGAATATATTCTGCATTTAAAACGCATACATACTAAAACAGATTCGTCACTGTATACAGAGATAAAAATGATGGCTTATCTCTTTAAATTCTTAGTCTATAAAGATATACAAAATTTATCACTGTTTTCCTATCCTCTTATTCAAGAGCTATATGCTTTTTTAGCTACAACACCTACTAAAGGAAATAAACCATTAGCCCAAAGCTCACAGCGTCTGGTATATGTCTTTTTTAAAAGCTTTGCAAAGTGGTTGAATGAGTACTATCCTGATGAAGCCCCACCACTACAGATTTTTATAAAATCTAATTTTAAAAGAAATAATGACACTCTAAAAACAACCATCATTTCAGACTATGTCCTAAAACAGATAAGAAATGCTTTACACGTAGAAGATGATGTGTATACTAAAGCCTACATAATGATTTTACTTTATTATGGTCTACGGTCTATAGATATAGTTTCTTTAAAAGTAGGCTGTTTAAAACAGAGTTCTAAAGACAAAAAATATGATTTACATTATATAAATCACAAATCTAAAGAGATGATTATTATTCCAGCAATTGAGTTTCCTGTGTATAAAGTAATATCTGCATTAATAGTACATACACAAGACTTAAGAGACAGAAGTAACTTTAATGAGATCTTTATAAAAGAGAATAAACATAAAGAGCCGAAACTCTTTTTTGCATATCAAGATACTTTACTTAAAAGATTTGTAAAAAACCATACTATTTATCAAGAGAACAAAGCATCTGTACATTTGACTGCTCACATGTTTCGAAGATCTCTAGCAACTAATCTGCAAAGTAGTGGTGCACCAATAGAGACAACACAAGTGATGCTCAATCATAAATACAAACGCACAACGATGCAGTATTATATAAAAACTAAAGAAGAAGAGTATATTAAAGAGATTTCAGGACTTCTCGAGCATATGCAAATTCTATCTAATACTAATGATATTGTTTTATTAAATGGTGACTACAATGAAAAACAATCATTAAGGCTTGCTGATGGATATTGTCTTAACACAGCTATGACAAGTGACAAAGAATACATATGTGATACATTTCAAAAACGAGGGAATTGTTATGGGTGCACTAAAATGGTCACAACACCAGAGTTTTTACCCTACTTTAAAGAGCTATATTCACAAAAAGAAGATGAGATAAAAAGAGAAAGTGTTTACGGTGATTCATTGCAGCAGCATCTTAAATTTGAAAAAGAGTTAATAGGTACTTTAATTGGAAAGCTTGAATCTTTTGGAGAGAATAGATGAATAGTGCAGCCTTATTTCCTCTTCCAACTGATTCTACAAATGATTGGGACTTTCCTATTTTAGAAAATGTACATTTTACTGATAATGTCTGGAATTTAAAATCATTAATGAGTAATAAGAGAGCTGGAGTACATGTATCAGGACAATTAGACTTTAGAGTACTTCATAAGATGCCACTACTAATAAATCCAATTAAACGGTACTGTTATATTTATTTAGGACAAGTAAAGGCTATAACTGTTGCAGGTGAGTACAATAGTAGTATTGCAAAAATTATTTGCTACCTAGAAGAAAAGAAGTTTGATTCTTTAGAAGTATTTAATACAGAGCATTTTATTGATTTTAACATATGGCTAAAAGAGTATTATTATCAAGGAACTAATACAATTAGAAGCTTGACAAAGGTAGCAAACTTTTTATTTCAAGTTATTAATGTTGGTCAAGCCTTGGGGTTCGTTAACTTGCCATTAGAACCTATAAAATTAGAAGTCTCAATATGGGACTGGTGGGGTGAAAATAAGATAAAACAGAGAGTAAGAGACAATGGTAGTCGTGATAAAGCTATACCTATATTTATATGGAAAAATATAGTTGATAAAGCTTGGAGTGAAGATGACATTACTCAGTATATTAAAGGTGGAAAAAGTAAAGGTCTTTTCAAAATCAATAATGCAAAATTTTCTATCCTTATTCAAGCTCATACAGGGCTTAGAATATCAGAGATACTTTATCTTCAAACAGGGTGTGCTCAGAAGGACAATAAAGAAAGATGTTGGCTCAATACTTTTATCCATAAGACAGAAACAGAGGCAACCCCACATAAAATACTTATCCCTCAGTCGATTTATGAACTTATACTCAAACTTGATGAACTGAGTGAAGTACTACGAAGAGAAGCTGATGAAGATCAATACCTTTTCTATATACTTTCTCATAGACGAAAAAAAGAAAACAAAAATAATCCACAAGAACGTCTAAAACCAGTGCCTTTAGAATCAGGAAAATGGAACCATAATTATCTTCGTCCATTTTTAAAACGACATAATATAGATGAGTATTTTTTAAACTCTAATAATGAAAAAATACGTTTAACTTCACACTGTTTTCGTCACAGTTTTGCAAAGATTGCAGTTGCTGACCAAAATATTAATCCTGCTGTTATACAGACACACTTCAAGCACCTTTCAATAGAAATGACTATGCATTATGTACATCTAAGTAAGATGAAACTCAAGGAGAGCTATATAAAAGGCATGATAGTGTCTAAAAATATAATTACTCAAGGAACACAAGGCGAACAATTTAAAAAGAGTATTTCTAATATTAAAAGTATGGATGAACTTAAAGAAAGTGTTAATAATCTCTCCAAACTCTATGGTATCAATCCTTTACCATTTGGACTCTGTTTGTATGATTTTAAACGAGGTCATTGCCCTCATTTAGGTGTGCAAAGCTGTTATATGTCTAACTGTGGAGATTTTGTGACAAACGGTACTTTTTTATCTAATTTTGAAAATGAACATAAGAGACTAGAAGAGCATAAAGTACATTGTATAGAACAATCTCTTGGCATTGAAGTAAAAAAAGCCGAGTATCAGCTACTCAAGATTAAAAAAATTATAGATAATATCAATATGGAGAGTTAAATGGCAAAAGGTGATTCATTAAAAAAGTTTAAAAGTGAACAGAAAGAAAAAACAACAGAACTCTTAAAAACAATTATAGTGGAACTTCAAGAAGCAGGTACAAAGGTAAGCGTTTCTAAAGTAGCTGCACTATCTGGTCTAAGTAGAGCAAATATTTATGCTAACTACAAGATTTTATTTGACAAATTAGCACCTATTGAGAGCAAAACAGATAATAAAGAGCTTCGTCAACTACTCAAGGAGAAGGACAATAGCTTACATGTGTTACGTAAAGAGAATAAAGCTCTCAAAGAAGCTAATATGAAGTTAATGGATCAATTAGTTATGATAAAAATATTACTTGATAAATGTTAATTTTATCATATAGTCTTGTTATATCGTACTAAAAAAGGTACAATACTATATGAACAAAAAAATACAAGTTGTTTTTTATAAAACTCCTGCTGGTAATGAACCAGTAAGGGAATGGCTGATAGGGTTAGATGTAGAAGATAAAAAGAGCATAGGTGCTGATATTAAAACTGTTGAGTATGGTTGGCCTATGGGGATGCCAGTTTCACGATCATTAGGGAACTCCCTTTATGAGGTCCGCAGTAATATATCTCATAAACGTATCTCTAGAGTTATTTTTACAATTATTGATAACTATATGGTGCTTTTAAATGGTTTTATAAAAAAGACTCAAAAAACACCACAAAATGAAATTGATTTAGCTCTTAAAAGAGCGAAGGATATAAGATGAACTTAAATAAAGATGCAATTGGTAGTTCTTTTGATGACTTTTTAGAAGAAGAAAATATATTAGCAGAATCTGATGCAACTGCAATAAAAAGAGTGATCGCTTTTGAAGTAGAAAAGTCAATGCAAGAGGAACATATCACCAAAACAGAGATGGCAAAAAGAATGGGAACGAGTAGAAGTTCACTTACAAGACTACTTGATCCTCTTAACAACTCTATTACATTAGTGACTATAGAAACAGCACTTGCAGCTATTGGCAAAAGAGTTCGAATTCAGATCGTTTGATATTTGTTTAGTTGACAATATCTACTTTACATAAATTATGTTAATCATATAGCATTACTATGATAATAAAGAAGTATATACATTAAAGTGTATTCACTGCATATTTAACATTTCTTCCTTGAGAACCTTCAATTTGATAAACACATTCATACTTTAGAAGTTCTTGTATATCTCTTTTAGCTGTAGCTATTGAAACTTTAGTCATCGCTACATATTTTTTACTTGTTAGGCCACCTTGAAATTCTCCATCATCATACTCAAGGAGTTTCTTTAGTACTTTTATCTGACGAGAGTTAAGTGAAACATCTCTAATCTTATCCCAAAACTTTGCTTTTGAAATTACTTTGTTGATAATACTCAATGTATCTTCAAGAGAGTTGTTAAACATCTCAAGATACCATTCAACCCAAAGTGAACACTCTACATTAGGATTGTCATGCAAGTTCTGAGTCTCCTCTAGCCTATTATAGTAATCTTTGCGATGCTTAGCAATCGCAGCTGAAATAGTAAAATATTTATACTCTAGTCCAAAGCTTTTTGAAACAACATAGTCCCCTATAATTCTAGCAATTCTCCCATTTCCATCATCATATGGGTGTATAGTTACAAACCAAAGATGAGCTAAAGCACTTTTAATATAAATATTATCACTGCTTGTATTAATAAACTTCAATAGGTTTTTCATGTCCTTGGATATTCTTTGATGTGGTAAGGCTACATAATGTACTTTTTCTTTTCCTATAGAGCCTGATACTATCTGCATATCATCATACTTTCTGAATGAACCTAATTCTATTTTAGTAAATTTATTTGGTGTGTGACTTAGTAATGAAATATGCCATTTATGTAAGCGCTCTAGGCTCAAGTCTTCTCTGTTTTGAGTGCTATCTATCAATATAGCAGCTAAGGCATCAGTATGGTAGGTAGATCTGTCTTGGATTTCACTAAAATTCGCATCTAGTTTTTTTCCTATGGAGGACCTAACACTATCTCTAGAGAGCTGCTCCCCTTCTATTGCTGAAGTTGAAACTATTTCATTTGTGAGAAGGTCTATTTTTATGCTGTCTTGCTCTTTTTCATTGAGCAAAGAGATAAGTGCCTTTACTCTCCCAACATTCTCTGCTATTTGTGTAAGCTTGGGAACAAACTCTTTTATATCATATTTGAAGGAAGGATATTCTTTATGTTGCCAGATCCATTTATTATACATATTGATCCTATGAGCTGATTAATAGCATAATCGTATCATTATATGAGCTGTTAGTCAATGTAATCGTATCATTTTAAGCAATATCATTATTTATACTTTACATAAGATAATCATAATCTACTTAAATTTTACTTCTGAAACTCTTCAATGCTCTTATGAATGACTTTTGCACTAGGCACAACAGATACAGATAAGTCTAAGTGTGTATCCTGATCATCAAAAAACATATCTGCACCAAATGCTTCAAGTACCTCATACTTCTCGCTACCACCTAAGAAAAAGGCTTCATCTATTCTCACTCCCCATACATTGAGTGTTTTGATGACTCTCTCATGTGTTGGTGCTGAACGTGCAGTTACTAAAGCAGTTCTTATAGGAGACTCTTTATCTTTAAACTTTTTTTGTATATTGGCGATGGTCAGAAGCAGCTTTGCAAATACCCCTTTTTTTAAAGGATTGTCTTTGTTCTTTTGTTCGTGTTTTATGAAAGCATCAAGCCCATCTCTTTTATACACGAGTTCTGAAGCCTCACTAAACAAAACTGCATCACCATCAAAGGCTATACGAACTTGGTCACCTAATGAGTTATGTACATCTTGGTGTGATGGAAGTATTTTTGCGGCTGCTACACCGTTTTGAATGGCGTTTATCACATCACTATCATCAGCACTTAAAAAGAGGTCAACTTTAAAGGCTTTTAAGTATGATGAAGTGTCACTACCACTTGTCCAAGCAGAGCGCAATATATCCAACTTATACTCATGTATCGCATTTGTTATTCTAAGACTTGTTCCTGCATTGTTTTTTGATAGGATGATGACTTCTACTTGTTTTTCTTCTTCACTAAAATGTTGATTTATCTTTAAAAGATTTTCTATGAGTCTATATCCTGTACCTTTTTGAAGTGGTTCATTCTCATTTTGTAGTTGGTACTTATAGTATTCATCCAGACCTTTTTCTTCAAAAACTTTGTTTTCAGTTTCTAGGTCAAATAGTGCTCGTGAACTTACTGCTACTACTAGTTTATTTTTTAGATTGTATGCCATTTATTTTGCCTTTGTTTTAGTCTGAAATTTAATGAAACTTTATTTCTTTTAAATTTGTATTCCTTACATCTATAATTTCAATTCCGCTACCATCATACCTATCTAGTATTTCTTCTGTTTGATTGAAAGATTCAGGCATAGATTGATTAAACCCCATATCTTTTAATATTTGGTCCTCTTCTTTTGTAATGATTACTGCATGTGAATACTTGTTTAAAATCTCCAAAATTACCTCTTTTGATTTGTTTGATGCAAGTATTTTTTCTTTTATAAGTTTACGAGGCATAATATGCTCATGCCTTAATCCGGAAAAATCTTTTTGTTTGTTTTTGATATTAATACTTTGATAATGTATTATGGCTTTTTTAGACCAATATGGTTGACCTTTATATTTCACTACATCATTATCATTATTAACTACAGTTGCTGTCCAAAGAAATTGATCTAAGACTATAATATTTAAATATTCATTCATTTTATTTTCATATAAATGTGATAAATAAGTTGCTATGCGGTCTTTTAATTCATGATTATGACTTTCCATCTTATTCTAGCTTTGATGTAGTTCAAAATTATGTTGTGCAAACCTAGTAGGAGCTAATAGTTGACTAACATCACAATTTTCTATAAAATATTTTTCCAAGTATTGAGTAAATTCAAATAGTTTTAATAGATATATTTCCATCTTTTGCATAAATATGTTCCTATTTTCTTTCGTTGATATGTCAAAACTTGTAACATGTTCATCAATTAAATCTTTAAATAAAAACTTATCAAGAACAATAGAATTGTTATGAAAACGACAAATATCTTGAGAAGGTTTGTCGAGTATCTGTTGAGCAAAAATTTTAAATTTATCAGTACGAAATGCATACTCTTCATCGCCACCTATCCAAACAATATCGTGAAGAAACCATGTGATACTTTGACTAAAGCTTTTTATATCTTCAGCAATCATAAATTGTAGTTTTTCCTCTGCAGATACAAAGGGTTTAACAGTTTCTTTATCTTTCACATAATATCTAAGATGCCCATTTATCATTGTGTGACCAGTTATAATAACTCTACATAATTTTCTATAACTATCATATAGTGCTATAGGAAAATGTAACTCCTCATCCTCTAGGTATTTTTTTACTTCTGAGGTGATATGAATAATATCTATCATTTTTTCTCCATTTATTTAATTTAGTTACATAAATATATTTTACAATGAACTCATGTTTTGAATATACTCTTTTAAATCTTCTTGAACTACCTCTTTTAGCCATTGAGGTTCAAGGACATAAGCATGAGGAATCCAGTACTTAATTATTGGTAGTATCTCCATCGCAGGAGTTATTTTTATACTAAATTCCATTGTACCATCACTGTTTACTGACTCTATTGCTTGAGTCGGAAGTGGTCTGCGTTTAAAAAACTTAGCTGCACTTTTATCTGCATATAGCTTTACCTCAAAAGGCTCTACATCTCTTTGAAACCAAATAGAGATAGACTCATCAAGTAAGGTATCTAACTTTTCATCTGTTTGAAATGTTATATCTGTTATTTTAGGATTAGAAATATTTTTGAGGTAATACTTTTTAAGAATGCCTTTTTGAAGCACTATTAAGTACCAAAAACCTTCATAGTTTACTATTTTAAGTTGCTGTTGACATTAAAGTCCCTCTGAATAGTTCTATCATTGGTACCGAACTCTTTAGCTAACTCTTTTACCGATAGTGCCTCTCCATCATGGAGTTTGGAAAGTATTGTTGTTAGTCTAGTTAATATCTTATCGTAGTCTTGTTTATATGCCATTAATATATCCCACCATTATTCAATTTATTTTATTGTACCTTATTTGACATTGCCCTGTCTTTAGAAGAGTAAGACTAAATACATATTATTTAATCTTTCCACCATTGAAAAATATTTGCTTCAATTTTCTCTATAGCAGTTTCTATCGACTCATAGTAAACTTTATTAAATCCTATTTTCTTACAATCTATATCAGTAGATGCTTCCATATTGCACAATATTTTTTTACATGGAGTCGATATGAGATTATTTTCGATATTGACAACATTTCCTTGTGTACCTATGATAATAATAATAGAGTCAGGGTGTAATGCATATTCAAAAGCTCTTAGCATGTAAGAATATAAAGGAGCTCTTCCTCCAAAAAATACTATTTTTGGTCGTACTCCTTTAAGAGATTCACATTTTGGGCATTTTTCAGTATTAATGTCAAAGGACTTATACCCTATATCCCAAGTTGCACCACATGCTTCACATTCCATTTTAGTGAGTTCACCGTGAACATGTAAGCACTCTATTCCAACTCTTTCTTGTAAATCTGATACATTCATAGTTATATTTAAAACCGTATCTTTTCCATATTTCTCAGTGATTTTAGCAATAATTTTGTGTGCATGATTTGGCATAGCATTTTTTAGATCGTTTCTTCTCGCATTATAAAACTCATGAACTAATTCAAAGTTTTTCTTCCAAGTGCTTTGAGTACAAACATCTTCTATTTTATGTTCATTCCAAAGCCCATCCGTATCTCTAAAGGTTTTGATTCCACTTGGAGCATCTAGACCCGCTCCACTAAATATAATTATTTTTGGAGCACCACTTTTATCTCTTTTAGGTATGTACATTATATATCCTCGTATTTTGTGTAATTATATAAGAAATAATTGACAGCATTATGTCTGCTTTATAGGAAGATAAAGCTTTAAGTGTCTTTGTTTGACAATGAAGTGCATCAAGTGTAATAATCATATCTTTGAGTGGAAATTCTTCCATCATCGTTTGAACTAAAGGTATTTCATTACTTTTTGAAGCTGTTTTTCTAGCTATTAATATCTCTTTGGAATCACTTGCAAAAAATGAAACTAAGTGAGCCAGCTTCTTATCTTCCTCTTTTTGCTTAGTACCTTTTATCGCTTTCCCATCTACTGCTATCCATTGGGAGTTACTACTTTTCATATAGTGTTTCATCCACTTAGTAAAAATATCTCCAAACTTTTTATGGTCTATCTCTTGGATTACTCTTCTTACTGTAGCATAGGCTGGTACTTTATCTTTTTCTAATTCTAAGTATCTCACAATTTGTTTTTTATATCTTTGAGCAAAGTCTCCTATCGCCCTATATCCTTGATACCCACTCATGGTAGCCATAATTGTAATCATCAACACAACATTTATTTTATGCTGTTGTGCTTGTCCTTTTCGTTTATCTTTTAGTGTCGCTAATTCTTTTCTTAGGTTAAAGTCTGTCATACCCTTGTTTAAGCAATATTTGTGCCTTTGTATGAATCAGCCGTGGAATACAAAGAGTTAAATTATCAAAAAGATGCATGTATAAGTTTTGAGGGCTCTGTATCAAAAGAACAACTAAAAAAACTGAGTATAGATTTCGCTCAACAGTTATTATCTCAATCTTCAAATGAATCCTTAGATGAGTATAGTATGTATTTAGATGATTTACGAACACCTATAGAAGAGTTCGATTTTATTGTTCGTAGCTATGAAGAAGCAGTTTCAGTTATGTCTAGAAATGGTGTACCTGATTTTATATCTTTTGACCATGATTTGGGATGTACTACAAATGGAGAGTTGCTTAAATCAGGATTTGATGTAGTGAAGTGGATGGTTAAAAATGATAGATAATGATTGAGTAATTAGTTTTTTACAAACAGACATAAAGATGTCCAGTAAGATTAGTATTATTACATCATAAATAATAAGGAGTTTCACAATGCCACTGATTATAGAACATATCGATAAGATAGCTAGAGATAAACAAAGAGATGTCATATTTATTGAGTTTGATAGAGAAGTATATCCATCATATGACTATGAAAAATATGAGGAGTGTATTAAACTCTTAGAATGGTTAGAAAGTCACGACATAGCTTATCGTTCATGCGGTCCAATAGCAAGAGAAGATGGTTGGGAAAGTTATCGAGGAGAGCTTTATTTAGATATTCCTTTTGATAGGGAAAATGAAAAATATCAACTTATATGTGAACACATGGATAATCCTGATGGTTCTTTTAAAATACAAGGTGTAAACTCATGGATATTCCCTTTAGAAGTAGCATTAAAAAATAAACACCATGACGAAGAAGGTTTTTGGGATAAATGGGCAGAGAACTTCTAAAGCCCAAAAAAAGAATTAAAAATTAAAAATCAAAGAGGACACTATGACTGAACAATATTTACAAGAGATACGAGACTATATAAAAGATGCAGATGCAGTGCTAATAACAGCAGGTGCTGGTGTGGGTGTAGATAGTGGTTTACCTGACTTTCGCGGAGATGAAGGGTTTTGGAAAGCTTATCCGGTTATAAAAGACTTAGGCATTAGTTTTTCAGAGATGGCAAATCCACAATGGTTTCAGTCTAAACCAACTTTAGCATGGGCTTTTTATGGACATAGGCTAAATCTTTATAGGGAGACGATACCTCATGAGGGATTTAAAATGCTTCTTAATCTTGTTAAAGAGAAAAATGAAGATTACTTTATCTACACTTCAAATGTAGATGGACAGTTTCAAAAGGCTCAGTTTGATGAAGAGAAAATAGTAGAAGTACATGGGAGCATACTACACAACCAGTGCAGTGTGAACTGTTCAAGAGAGATATATGATGCACCACAAGAACATATAGAGATAGATATGCAAAAGTTTGAAGCGACTACTCTGCCACAGTGTAAAAACTGTAATGGAATTGCAAGACCTAATATCATGATGTTTGGAGATTGGGACTGGAGAGAAAAAAGAACTTATCAGCAAAAAGTTAGGTTTAAAAAATGGCTTCGTAACGTAGAATTAGAAAATAAGAAATTGGTTATTATTGAGATAGGAGCAGGTACTGCCATACCTACTATAAGACAAAAAGGCGAAATGATGGTGGAAAATTACAATAATACTAAGCTAATTCGAATAAATCCTAGAGAATTTGATATTGGAAAGAACCTTGGATGGAGTGTTACAGAAGGTGGACTTGCTGGTTTGTCAAAGATACTTTTAAATGATGGAGAGCATAATGCTTAAAATAGATAAAGCAAAAGAGTTAGCGGGGTACTTGGACAAAAAATCATATACTCAAAGCACTAAACAAAAGTTAGAACAAATGCTGAATGAAATTATTCAAGGCGGAGAAAATGATATAAATCTTGATATAGAAGATATGAAATGTGTTCTATCATATGGTGGAAAAGTCTATCTGGGGAGTGCTCAATATAAAGGAGCAATTTCAGCAGAAATCGCTATAGAATTAGCGATGAAAGATGCAGAGATAAAAGATAATTTATTAACTGATATTATGGGTGCTTTAGTCTGTTTTACGATGCATCCAGACTTCTCAATTATGGAAATATATGAGGTAATGAATGTTATCAATGAAAATATTCATGAAGATGCAGATATTATTTTTGGAACAATTACGGATGAAGCTTTAGATAAGAGGAGTATGAAAGTACATATCCTATTTGTAGCAGACAGTTAAATGTCAAATTCGGTATAATTGACAAAAATGAGTAAAGACATGGCATATAAACACAACTACGATAAAATTCTCAAAAGACTTACAGTAATTCTCTCTAAACTAAACGACGGTGCAGCACTCTCTGTAAAAGAGTTGGCAGAGGAGTTTAATGTTTCCACTAGAACTATACAACGAGATTTTAATAATAATTTAGCATCTTTTCCTATTTACCAAGAAAATAAAAAATGGAAAATGCAAGATGGATTTAGAGTAGAGAAAACTAAATCACTTGAAGATGAAATAGTTCTTGATATTATTGAAAAGATTACAGAGAGCATTGGTGGTACATTTTCTACTAAAGCACACAAACTTCTCTCGAAAATAAAAAATGAAGATTTTAATCCAATATATACTAAACTCAATATTGAAGATATTAGCGATAGGTTCTCAGATATTCAGACTATTGAAACTGCAATTAGAGAAAAGAAAGAGCTTAAGTGTACTTATAACGATGAGAAGCATACTCCTTATAGTGTAACTATTCAAGCACTTAAAATTGTTAATTTTGAAGGATTTTGGTATCTAGTAGCACTCAAAAATAGTATCTTAAAAAAGTACTACTTTAAAAATATTTCTCAACCTGTTATCACAGATATAACATTTACAACTGATACAAAGTTAGATACTTTGTTAAATGAATCAGTATCAATTTGGTTTCAAAAAGACACTGAGCCATTTGAAGTAAAACTTTTTGCAAATAAACATGCAGCTAAATTCTTCAAACGCAGACCATTACCAACACAAAGAATTATTGCTAACAATGTGGATGGTACTATGGAGTTTAGTATTAAAATCACTCATGAGATGGAGATACTTCCTATAGTAAAGTACTGGATCCCACATCTTTTTGTTGTTGAACCAGCATGGATACAGGAAATAATAGGAGATGACTTAGCAAGTTATTCTCAAAAAATGAAGGATTTTCTATAGTAGTAGGTTGAAATTATCAGAAATATCACTAATATTTAGGGATATTTTTAGCAACTATTCTGCTAAAAAACCCATTACCTTAGTACCAGATATGCCTTTTACTTCTATTTCATCTTTTAATCTATGCAGTAAGTCTTCTACATTTTTAAGCGGTCTAAATTTGTTTTGTCTTGTTACTGCTGCAAAGTCACCTGGAGTTAAGTTTTTTAAAGAGTATATTGCACTTTTAAGCTCTTTTACTTTTCCTTTTAAACACAGCTTCTTACTTGCACTTTTAAACATTTTGTATGCCTGTTCTTTTTGAAGTGCTTTAAATTCTAACTTTAAATCAAATCTTCTTAAACTTGCTTTATCCAAATTATCCATTAAGTTAGTAGTAGCTATAAACACACCATCAAAGTTTTCCATCTGTACAAGCATCTCATTTACTTGAGTTACTTCCCAGCTCTGCTTAGCTTGCTCTCTATCTGCTAAAAAACTATCAACTTCATCAAACACTAAGACAGCATTTTCATCTTTGGCCTCAGCAAACGCAGCTGCGATGTTTTTCTCAGTGCCGCCAACATATTTACAGATTAAATCACTTCCTTTTTTAAGGAGTAGAGGTCTATCTAATATATCAGCTACGTATTTCCCAAAAGCACTTTTACCAGTACCTGGCAAGCCATACAAGCAGAGTCTAGCACTTTTAGTCTCTTTTATCCCCTGTGTTAGCTCTTGAAGTGGTGTAGTCGTATTAACATAGTTAGGATTATACTCACTTACTATATTTTGAGATGTTATCTCTTTAGAGAGTTCACTATAGCCTTGTGCCTTAAGAGTGTTGTTGAGTAATTGTGTAAATGCTTTTATGCTATTTTTAGTCTCAATTGCACTCACAACTTTTGCAGTTGTTGATATAAGTGCAGGTGCTATATTTTCATTTTTAGCAAGATGTTTGATACTCTTTTTATCTAACAAATCTTTACTATAATTACCTATAATTTCTTCGCGTTTTTTCTTCGATGGTATAGGTAATTCCAAACAGATATCGAAACGGCGAACTAGTGCATTGTCAATACTATGAATATTATTTGTAATCCATATAGTAGGTATAGTATTTGACTCTAAGACTCTGTTTATCCAAGCCTTGTCTTTTTGGCGAACAGGTGGAGAGAAGAAGCCACCACCACTTTGAAATATATCTTCTGCTTCATCATACATAAGTAGTGTCTTTTTATGAGATAAAAGTGCCTGTGCTGACTTATATGCTTTAAGTCTCATTGTTCCATCTATAGGCTCATCATTTTCATCTGTATAACTTACTTCAAATAACTTCGACTTTAATTTTTTGGCTATTACTTTTGTGAGTTCCGTTTTACCAGTTCCCGGCTGACCATAAAATAAAATGTTCACACCCTCTTGTTTAGTTTTTAATGCATTTTCTATATAAGGCACTAATATGTTGATGTCATTCTTTAAATGTTTATAATCTTTAAGTTTAAGATTACTTCTAGTACATACTTTTATAGAGTCTTTTATCATCACAGATATATCTTCATCAAGGTTCATCAAGTTATCTATAAAACTATCACTTATAGAGTCTAGCTTGTTATCCAGTGAATGGTTGTTATTTTTATTGATAATTACTAGTGATGACTTACTAAACTTAGAATCACTTGCAAATGCCTTATCTATATTCTCTTTTTTAATATCTAAAATTACACTCAATGCTCGTTTAGTTTGAGTGGTATTGAGTTCATGTCCAAGTAATGCTACTGTATTGTCAAGGAGTTCATACTGTTTTAAAAGTACTGTAAACTCTAGTATCCGTTCCTCATACTTATTTAGGTCCATTAGTCTTGAGATTTGAGCTATATTTTTTGTGAGTATCTTAGCAGATGTAAAGTGTGTTTGTTGGTCTAACTTCTCAAGAGATTGATTGAAAAAGTTGAGTACATCATCTCTATTAAATCCTTGCTCATCTTCATTTATAAACTGATTTCCATCGAGAAATGCTAAAACACTATCTTGCGATACAAAGTTGTCATTATCTATGAGTTCTCTATGACCACCAAGATTCAGTATGATTCTTAGCATCCACAATGATGCTTTGTCTATAAGTGCTTCATCAATTAAATCTGACTTGTTAATATCTACTGTATATGAAATATGTCTTCTTCTATGTCTACTCATTTCTGACTCCTCAGTTCTTATATAAGATTATAATATTTAGCTTGGACACCTTCGTGTCTGCTTTAAAAATTTTGACTCAAAATTTTTCTATATTGTTTTCCTTTTCATAAATATTAAGTAAGGTTTCTTTTGAGTGTTCTATCAAGTCTATGTAGTGAATTCCTTTTCTAGGTGCTTCATCCGTAGCATAAACAACAGGCACTGCCATCAGGTGTAATAGTTGAGACTTTGTATAGTCTCCAATTGAATTTTGAATTGTTTGTCATTGTAACTCCTATGTAAATAGGACAATAAATTGTAGTTCTTTATTGTCCTAAGTCTGAAGTCATTCAGAACTAAAACAGGTCATCGACACATTATTTATGACCTATATTTTATATCTCATTTGACAATTCATGTATAATTTTTTTTGTCAAGAACTCTTCTATGTCAATACTTTTATTAATATCATTTTTGTAACTTTTAATAGCGGCATAAATTGCACAATTAGTATCAGTATCCCCTCCTGCTGCTACAATGTATTTAAATCCATCAAGGTAGTCGAACTCTTTTTTCAGTGTTTGTATAACTATGTAAAGAGTATTAAGTACCCAAGCTGTTGAGCCAAGCATTACTTTTGCTAAGATGTCCTTGTGGATAACTTTTTCTAAAACAGAAATACCATGAAGTGCCAAGTCAAGTGCAAGTCTATTTGCCATAAAGATAGTTTTATTTTCGTGAGTTAGAGCTGACTCTTCATTCATACGTATTACTGTCTCTTCAAAACTATAGCCATCCTTAATCAGTTCAAGTGCATACGGTATATTTCTCATCAATGCACCATTACCCTCTGAGTCTTTATCCGAAGATTGATTATTAAGAACTTTTGATGTGTGAATACCTATACCATCTCTAGCACCATATAAATTTGCCCAATGCCTATACTCACCGACTAATACTTTAGGTTTAATTTTTTTGTATTTCAGGTAATGTTTAAGCAAGATGTTTGCCATCTTTGTGTCATCTGTTATTCGTACATTTACAGGTTTGTTGGGTAAGAGCTTGGCATCAAATGTCGTTCCCATAAGACCAGCCATTTCAAAGTAACTTCCGTATGAGTCTCCGCATGCTAGTGCTATGAGTGATTTATTCATATTATTAATCCACTGCCCAACCAGCAGCTAATAACTCATCAATGGTCTCAAAAACATATTTATCACTAGAAGTTCTATCTGTAATAACATACTTATCATCCTCTAATAGTAAAACACCATAAAGTAAATCTACATTTTTCATCATCGCCATTGGCACCTCTGATAACATTTTTCTTGTTAAAGTTTTCAATTCATCTGACCACATAATAACTCCTTCTTTATTCAATTATAGTGATAGTGTATTGTACATTCATGACACCTTTATGTCTGCTTTAATTTTGTAGGTCACAGTTAGCTGTTTTTATTTTCATATAAATATTAACAATAAAGATGTATAATTAATTATAATTAACTACTCGTTAACAATAAGGATAAGCAATGGCTAAACCGTTAAATTTTAGAATTAAAGATCAGGTGTTTGATTTAGTACCCTTAAAGCTCGAACGAAAAAAACTTTATGGTTGGAATGAGAAGGTTATACTAGACAGCAATGGAGAAGTTTGCAATACACTCTCTTTGTATCCTGAATTAGCCATGTTAATACCTAAAGGTGGAATTGGATTAGGCTCAATGGACAGTGATGGCAAGTGGATTGATAAAGCTGATATGATATATATTGATGAAGATGGTTCTGTCGCAGAACTTGTGCCGTCAAGTTATGAGGGGGAAATCAAGCTATACAATAGTGCTACACTTGAATATTTTTTAGAACATAATATCACTTCTGTATACTCTCTCCAAGGTGAAGAAAATCATCCTGATTTTGTAAAAGCTATTCAAGAAAATAGTGAACTTTTCACTTTTGTTTTTAATTATAGAGCTGACTATGAAGGTGATCCAGCCTTTGTGATAGAAAATGATGGAGAAGTTTTTGTACTTGTAGGTAAAAAAATAGAGTTTGAATATATAGGTTTAGACGAGAGCGGTATGCTTGATGAAGCTGGTGTTGAAGAAGATGAAGAAGACGAATTTGATTTCGCAATGATGTAGGGGAAGGTATGAGAAAAATAAATTTAGCAAACAGTGACAAAAGAAATGCCATTTTAGGGTTTGAAGCTAAGCCTACAAAGTCTAAAATTAAACAAGTGTTAAAAAGTGGTGCAGAAAAAATAAATGTAAAAATATTAAAAACTACCTTGGCAACAGATATTAAAACATTGAGCAAAAAATTTACTGACTTAGAAGAACTATCTCAAGAGATTATCAACAGTGATATTGAATGTGATATAGAAACTACCGGTATGCTCATAGGCACAACAAATAAAATATATGCTGATAAAGAAAATAAAATATTATTTAATGTTCAGCTGATTGAAGTGAAAAAAGACAAAGATGCTAATGAGCTTTCTAGAAAACCGTTGGTTCAAAAAGATGCCAACATCGCATTGGAATCTCTACCTATTAAATGGAGTTCTAAGGGAATGCCAAAAGCAGATGCCATCAAAAAGTTTGTTTTTGCTAAACATTATCAAATAAGACATGTAAATAGCTTAACATATGACTTCTTATTTCAAATGGCAAAAAAGCTCTCTGATACAAATAAAATGATGTTTGTGGGAGCAGGAAGCAAAGGGAATGAACCTTTGCTAGTTACTTCAGGGGGAACACCTTATCGAGGATTTTTAGAAGGTCGTGTAAAAGATGATAAATATATACTTATTTTACATTTAACAAACCTAGAACTTAAAGAGTTTACAAAATAGTATGGAAAATAATATGAATCAAATAATCGAACAAGCTGAAAATTATAAGAAAAAAGTTGCTGGAGCATATATTTCCATTACTAAGGATGATATATTTTCTAAAATCATTGGTGAAAAAGTATATGTTACAACTAAAATAGATGGTGAGTTTAACCTACTCCATTTTGATGGTGAAAAAACTATATTAGTCAATGCACATGGAAAAATAAAAGATGATTTTACATTTTTAAGTGAGATAACTACTGTGTTAAATCAAGCTAACTACACATCATTAACACTTGCATGTGAACTACATTTAAATATTAAAGATAAACGCACTCGTGTTTTTGAGGTGATGTCTGCTATTGCCAATGATAAACAAAGCCTTAGAGTCTCTTCCTTTGATATAGTAGAGATAAATGGTGAAGGTTATGTTCATGGTAACTACGAAGATACTATAGCAAAAATAATCGAGATTTCTAAAGACTCAAAAAGTTTGAACTGTGTTGATTTTAAAGTTGTATCAGCCGAACAAGCAATAGAAATTTATGAGCAAAAAGTGACTAAGGAGAATCAGGAGGGCTTAGTAGTTCGTTTTGAAGATATACCTATAGTATACAAAATAAAGCCTCTACATACACTGGATTTAGCAGTAATAGGTTACACAACAGATAGTGAGACAAGTGTACGAGAACTTCTTTTAGGTTTGCTCGATGAAAATAATAACTATGTTCAAGTTGCACGAGTAGGAACGGGGCTTAGCCAAGAAATCAAAGAGAAGCTTTATGACACTCTTAGTAAAACTTTAGTTGAATCTTCATACATAGAAGCAGATAAACGAAGAGTGGCTTTTCATCTAGTCAAACCAAGTCTTGTAGTGGAAGTAAGCATAAATGAACTACTAACAGAGAACACAAAAGGTCTCATTAAAAACACCTTGCTTAGTTACGATGATCAAGATGGGTACAGTTTTTTAAGAGCCATCAACGGTGTTAGCTTTTTACATCCAGTTTTTAAACGAATTAGGGATGATAAAAAGGTCGATACTCATGATGTTAGACATGCACAAGTTACAGATATTGTCTATATAGAAAAGCCTAAAACATCTATAAGTGGCGATTTTCCAAAGAGCAAAATAATATTTAGAGAGGTATACACTAAAACTTCCAAGGGAAAGACAAATGTACTAAAGTTTTTAGCATGGAAAACGAACAAAGCATCCATAGAGAAAAACTATCCAGCTTTTGTGATGAACTATACTAACTTCAGTCCAACACGAGCAGAGCCCTTAAAAAAAGATGTAAGAGTTTCTAGCAGTGAAGAACAAATATTAAGTTTGGTAAATGAGTTTAAAGAGAAGAATCTTAAAAAAGGTTGGAAACTAGTTAGCGAGTTTAATATTGAAAGTAAAACTAATTAATATTTCACGGTAAGCACTCCAAGCACAGTAGACTCCTTAGTTTCAGGAGATAATGAAATATAATTAGATATAACTTAATTAAGCAATACTTAATATTCAAGTAGATACACTTGTGGGGAAAGCAACAGTAGAACTAAACATATCTATACAAAAATAAGGATAAAAAATGGCAAAACCTAGTAATAAAAAAATTGTAGATGCATTAACAAATATAAGATGGGATGCAGATTTTTTTGATCCTAAAAATGGTAATTTTGATAGTATTTATTATAGTGATAAAACTTTATTTACATATGCATTGTTAGTAAATGGGGATGTTCTGCAATATGCATCAGATGAGTTTAAAGCAGATGCTGAAATGGTTGGAGTTGCAATAAGTAGTTCAATATCATCATTTGCTTATATCGATGAAAAGTTTAAACATGATAAAGAATTTATATTGAAACATTGCGATTATAATGTGTTAGAATATTTACCAGACGAAATTCTTTTAGATAAAAAATTTTTAATGAACTATGATGTTGAGGACTTAGCTGTACTATTAGAAACAAAACCTCATTTATATAAAGATGATAGAGAATTTATTTTAAAGATACTTCAAAATAATGGAAATGCTTTAAGACATTTATCAGCAGATATGCAAAATGATTTTGAAATGGCTAAAGCATCAGTATTAAACAATAGTCATGCCTATCAGCATATTGGCAACAAATTAAAAGATAATGAAGAACTACTCAAACTAGCAATAAAATGGAACGGAGATATCTTAGAGTATGCTATTGACAAATTTAAACAAGATAAAGAAATTGCTAAAATTGCAGTTTCAAATAATGCAAGTGCAATATGTTTTCTTCCTAAAGAATTTCAATCAGATAAAGAATTAATTTCTTTGGCATTGGGTTCTCGTATGAATGTTTCAGATGCAATGTTGAGCATCAATAAAGAAGTCTTTAAAGATAGAGAGTTTTCAAAAAGATTAATGTATATAAATGAAGCTATATTTGATTATTTTGATTCTGAACTACAAAAAGATACTGAATTTAAATTAATTAAGAAAATACAAGAGATATAATGATGAATTTAAAAGCAATTATAGACGAATTAAAATTACAATATCAAGAACATGAAGATTTAGAAGATATGCTAAATGATTTAAATGCTAATGATTATATAGATCATTGGGCGAGTAAATTGTGTGAAGATGAGTTTAATAATAATACAAATTTAGCAAGAAATTTATTTGAGATAGAAGAAACCAAATGCGATGATGCTGATAGTTTTATCTCATTAGCTGAAACAGTAGCTGATGATGAAAAGCTTAATGACAAAGATTGGGCAAAAAAATTATTAGATAGAGCCTACTCAAAAGTAGAAAGTTTAGATGAACTTAAAAGTTTAGCAAATGCATATCTAAACATATTAGGTGATAAAAATAAAGCTATTACACTTTACAAAGCAACTCAAGAAAAATTAGCTGAATTATCAGACTATAATTCATTAATAGAAGATATTAATAATGAACTTCAAGATAAAAAATGGGCAGAAGACATTATTAATAGTGCAGTATATAATTTACAAAATGCTGACGATATGTTTGAATTCGCAGGTTATTCTTCTGCTATAACACAATTAGGACAATTTATCGGTGGCGAAGATTATTTAAATAAACAAGATAATGCAAAAGAAATTTTTGATATGGTCTTACTATATGAAGGAATCACAGATTTACTTGATGGAGCGAGAGCAGTAAAAGAGACATATGAAAATAGTGATGCTAATTATTATCAAGAATACACCTTAAAATCTTTAGAAAAAGCAACATCATTTTTAGATGATGGATATTATTGTGATGTTTATAATTTTATTAAAGATGATCTTGAAGATGATGAGAAGGCTAAGCAATTTAAAGACACTTATATAGATGAGATGCTAAATGATCATGAACAATATGAAGGTTGTGAAGAGTTATTTGGATCAAGTGAAGACGAAGACGAAGATATTGATTTTGATAATTTTGATGATAGAAAAAATATAGTTGCTTTTAGTATGACTTATATATTGGATGATGTTCAGGAATTAATTGAGGAAGATGGGAAGTATACTGATAAAGCATATCAGTTCATGCAAGAAAAAATAAATGAGTTTACAGCTGATTTAAAATATAAATTTGAAGATAATGTGCTGGAAGATATTTATTTATCTAGCCATAATACAAAACTATATAAATACAATGGAGATTTACAAGACTGCTGCAAAGATATAGACTGGGAGATGAATTTGTATCTATGCTTTACAAAAGAAATACCATCAGATACTATGGATAAAGTGTTTTTAGATATGGATAGCTATGGTTTTTATGCTTATTTTAAGGATTGGGATAGCGATAATATAGTTACTCAAGGATATGATTATGGAGAATATAATACTGGTTATTTTTCAGAGGGTCCAGATGATTGTTATATCAACACTTTAGACAAAAACTATACTGAAGTAGAAAAAGAGTTTGGATTTCTTGAGTAGAGCTAAATAAAAATTGCTGGAAAAGGCAATAAAATTCAAATACAACTTTTAAAGAATAATCTTTTTTATAAATATTATATAATTGATCATCTACTTGATATGCAGTATCAAATAGATGATCGTTTATTCATGATTAATAATTTTGATTACAAAAAATACAAAGCATTAGTTAAAACAAATATTTCAAAACATAATAATATATATACATATAAACAGACATATCATAAAAGTACAAAACCAATGAGTCTGAAACAAAATGACTTTAATGAATTGATTTTAGCATTGGAATATTTAGAAAAAATTGGTTTTGTTCACGGTGATATAAATAAAAAAAATATTATTTATACTAATACTGGTTTTAAATTAATTGATTACGAACCGTCATTACTTCAAAAAATAAATAATAAGAAACAGTTTATGGTTACTCGACCATATATTTCCAAAGTAGATTTAAATAATAATATTATTACTTCAAGAACTGATAAAATTTCATTTTTTTACTTTTTACTAAGGATAAATGGAAGTTTTAAAACATCAGATATAGTTAGGTTGTCTAAAAATTTATCTCATCAAAAGTATCTTAATATGAGTGAAGATGATTTTATAAGATTATCATATCGTGAGATATTGAACTATGTATTTAATTTACTTATTAAAAGGAAAGCAAAGAATGTTAAAAAAAGATAAATTTGAAAAAATTAAAAAGAAATATGGTTCAGTATCTAGTTGGGCAATATGGGAGAAAATGGGAGAAAAACCAAAGTCAAATATATCAAATATGGAAATATTAGAGATAGATAAAAACCCTAAATTACTTGAACTGTTAAATACAAATATTGTTATGGTTGGTCTCAATTTTGCTAGAGAATGTGAATTCAAAGAGCCATTTATGAATTTTCATGATTCAAATCCACATGGGCAAGATTATAAAATAAGATATGCATTTGAAGATACACAATATTATGGTGCATATATGACAGACATCATAAAAAACTTTCCTATGTTAAATTCCAAAGATGTATTTAAGCACTTAAAACAAAATCCTGATGAACTAAGGGAACAGCTTAATGAATTTGAAAATGAACTTAAATATATAAATTCTTGTGACCCTATTATTTTGGCATTTGGAGAACAAGCATATCAAATACTTCAAAAAGGGTTGGACAAGTCAAAATACAGTTGTCTCATAAAGCTTACACACTATAGCCATCATATTAGCATGGAAAAATATCGAAAAAATATTTTATCTCAAATTCAAGAAGGTTTAAAAAATTATATTTGAACTTAAAAGAAGAGATAAATTCTTATTGATAGACAGAGTTAGGTTTTCTTTCCTAAAGGCAGCCAAACCAAAGTATAGTTTTTCTAAAAACAAAATAGGAGTAGTATGAATACAAGTAGAAAAAAAATAGAGCTCAAAATCAGTTTTTTAGTTGAGCAAGAAAACCATGTTTGTGTTATAAGAGGAAAAGAGTACACCGGTGTGAAGGAATTTACATTTTTATTGTATGAAGAAGATGTAAAAGGTATTTTACAAGATAAAAATATTATCAATGCTTTTCATGAGTACCTGGATGGAAGTTACTATTTCTATGAGTTCCTTATACAGCATGGCCTTGAATATGTTCATTTAAACTATATTTTCTTTATATTCAATGAAAAAAAATATGTGTATTTCTTTGCTACGAACGATTTATATGATAACTACTGGGTAGATTCCGGTAGTTACGGAGAACAATGGCTCTTAAATAGTGACGATTGTTATCAGAGTAAATTTGAGATTAACGAAACTAATGATGAATGGATTGTTTAAATACAAAAAGTAGAGAAAATTAATATATAAAAACAATGCAAAGGATAAAGATGCAAGTAGAGATATTTAAAGCTAATGACACAAATGATCTAAAAAAAAGAATCGAATCTTTTTGTAGCAAGGGTCATTATATTCAACAAGTAAAATTTGAAGATTTTGGCACTAATGGAAGAAAACTTCTTGTTTACTACAATGAAAGAACAAATATCAATAAAACAAGAAATTATTGTTTTTAAAAAAACGATAACAGGAACAATAAATTTTTTAAATAAAGTTCTTGATGTGAATACTTCTTGCGTAGACACTACACCAACTAATGTAAATGAATTAATGGCAATAGTTGTAAAAAATAAAGAGTAGAGATAAAGAAGTATATATAAAAGATTTAAATGTTTAATTAGATAGAATATCTATAAAAGGACATTATAATGGCAAAATACATACTATTTGATACAGAGACAACAGGAAACCAAGATGAGGATAGAATTATACAAGTTGGTGCTATGATTGTTGATACAAAAGGTAAAGTTGAAGTTTTTGATGAGCTTTGTAGCACAATTTTACCTATTAAAATAAAGGCTATGGTTGTTCATGGTATCACTCCTAATTTGATAGAGGGAAAAGGTGTTTTTACTGAAACAAACTTTTATAAAACTCTTCAATCTTTAAACAATCAAGAAAATTATCTTATAGCTCATAATATGCCATTTGATATGGGTATGATGGAGAAAGAGGGATTTATCTCTCAAATAAGAATAATAGATACTCTTAGAGTAGCTAAACACCTTCTAGCAGAACAAGAATCAAAAGCACTTCAATATCTTAGATACTCTCTAGAAATGTATAAAGAGGAACAAGCTGAAGCTGATAAGTATAACATTACTATAAAAGCTCATGATGCTATTGGCGATGTACTAGTTATGAAGTTACTACTATCTAAGCTAGTAGCCCTTACAAAAGAAAAATTCCCTGATATTAACCCTATGCTCAAGATGGAAGAGCTCACAAATACACCTATCTTCATAGAGACTTTTGCATTTGGAAAACATAAAGGCAAAAAGATAAGTGAAGTTTGTGATAGTGATATAGGTTACATAAACTGGATGCAGAAAAATATGGATTTGGATGTTGATATGAAGTATACGATTGATAAAATAATAGGAGCTGATTAAATGGCTGATTTATCTATGCTTGAAAGTTTAGATAAAACAAAGAAATCGCTTTCACAATGGAAAAACAATAAGAATATTCAAAGATTAAAAGAGTTTTATGAAAAGAAAAGTTTCAGTAGTATATTGGGAGTAGATAGACGAGAAATGAGCCATAGTAAATTTTTAGCTTGGATTCTAAACGATGTTGAAAGCCATAATATGGGTGATTTTGCAATAAGACAACTTTTTGATATTTTATTGAAATACGGTGAAAGTAAATTTAGAACATCTTTAGAAAGGTACAATGATAATAATGCAACATCTTTGATTTTTGATGATTTATATAGGACATTATTATTAAATACGTATATATTAAATGATTTGGAGGTTAGTGTAGAGAAAAATTTAACGGCTGGAAGAATAGATATAATTATTTCACTGTCAATACATAGCACTAATTCAGATACCTTATTAGCAGAAAAAATAAATATTATTATTGAAAATAAAGTCGATTCTTCTGAACACAGCAATCAAACAAATACATATTATGATTATTATACAAACGATGAAAAATACAAAAATAATTTAAATTTATTTGTATATTTAGCTCCTGTATTGACTTCAGAAATAGAAAAATTGAAGGAAGATGAATCATTAGCTGAAGCAAAAGAGTTTATCAGTATAAACTATCAGTTACTAGTTGATAATATTTTTGAAAGAGCTCTAGAGCATGATATATCAGATAGGATAAAATTCATTATAGAAGAATACCTACTATCTTTGTGTAAACCATCAAAAAATCAAAACAAAGGAAAAAGAATGGCTATTCTACCATTTGAAAAGAACTTAGTAAAAGAGTTTTGGGAGCAAGAGCAAGAGTTTTTGCTGTCAGTATTCCAGGTCATAGCAGAAATAGAAGAAGACCCAGTAAGTGCAAACGAATTACGAGAGATATCAAATAAAATGAGTAATAATTTAGTTAGATATCCTAATATATCTGAATACATAAAAAATGTAATACCAAATATAGCAAAAGATAATAAGGCAAATCTTTCAGATTTAATTAAAGCAATTGAAAGAAAGTTTGGAGATAGCATAGAAATAACTTATGCACCTTCAAAAATA
This sequence comes from Sulfurimonas sp. SAG-AH-194-C20, assembly GCF_029215975.1. GTDB lineage: Bacteria > Campylobacterota > Campylobacteria > Campylobacterales > Sulfurimonadaceae > Sulfurimonas. The sequence continues at coordinate 23,078 of NZ_JAEMVD010000004.1, read as the reverse complement.
AATATAAAGAAATTATTTTCTAATTCAAAAAAGAAAGTTTTTGTTTATATCTCTGTTAGTAATGCAAAATTCCTTTTAAATTTTTTACCATATAATAAAGAAAAAATAAAAACTATTAATAACAATGATTTTAATATCGAGTCCATTATGAATGATTTTCAAGTAGAGATGGATAAAATTTAGCGCATACATGATGGTAGATTAGAGCTTTTTAAGGTGAATGAAGTTGTTATGAGTCATTTTAGCTGTATGGATTTGAGTCAGTGCAATGATTATGATAGTTTAGATGAAAAGTTTAAAACAGAATTAGAACTTAGGGCAGATGAATGTTTAGATATGTTAGCTGTGTATTGCCACCCTACATCAGTTGACAATGCAAATATCTTAATGAGTATCGAAAATATAGCTAAGGTTGCAAAGAGATATAATGTTGATTATGAGACTTTTTTTGATTTTGTAAAAATACATGAATATGCTCATGCCTACATGTGCGAAATTCTTGCAGGAAATCTAAAAAAGGTAAGTGAATCATGTAAAACTGCTAAATACATTATACTTGAAGAGTCATTTGCAACGGCAATAGCACTCAAATATCTTAAAAAATCTAATGATTACAAAAAATTAGAGAAATTCGTTGAAAATCAAGCACCACAATACCGCTATGGACTAGAGATATTAGAATCTTATGAAGATAATTTAGAAGAAATTGCTAAATTATGGGTGAATAAGAAGAAAGAAGATATAGAAGTTTATTTTGATTTTTTCATGAATAAAGAAAAATATAACTATGATGAATTAGTTAAATTAAATAAAGAATATCGGGAGATGCGAAAGAAGATCGGTAAATATACTGATCTTCTATAAAATGCTATTTGTTATTATATGAGGTTTTGTTTAGTCTAAACTATTTTTAGCAGCTGCTGCAATATCTGGGTCATTGTGTTTTACTAGTTTTTTCAATATCTTTTTTGGAGTGTCATAGTTGTTAGCAACTTGTAGCGTTAAATAGTTATTTTCTAATGCAATAATTTGGGCCAAACAATCTTCTGCATCACTAAGTGAACTATAATCATCTAAATTGCTAATTACATTTTCTATCGCTTCTTCGTTAGCACTATTTAAAATATTTGAAAAATCTTCATCATTAAAAATCTCTTTTACTGGGTCTGAGCGTAAAAGATTGTTAATCACTGAAATGTCTTTATCAGCTAATAAAATTCTTGCAGTATCTTCAGAAATTTTATCCTTATATGCCACTTCTTTTCTGACAGATGAAGAAGAGTGTTGTGCTAACTCGTGAAAAATTGCTTGATTACTTTCATTGTCATTTAAGGAGCTTGTTATTTGCCCTATTAGTTCTATCCCAACATTTATTTCTATACCGTTTACAGATAATTTGATTTCCATCATTTTTCCTTATGTTTTATTATTTTATGTTAAAAATATTATACCTTTATTTTGTTAAATATACAAGTATCTCATTAATCCCAAATAATTTCATAAGATTTTCTGCACCTCAAAATTCATAAAAAATCTATCTTTATTAGAATATAGAAGCACTTAATTAGTAGAGATTATTTTACTAACTGGTAAACATTAGCAAAGAATTCATCTATTAAGACTATCTAAATTGAATCACAAGATAGAATCAGTTAGAATAACTTTACTAAATAACAATATTCAGGCAGTAAAACTATGAACACATTAACTCAAAACCTCTACATAACATACTCAAATCAAAGAATGAGAGACTTAAAATCAAGCAATACTCTCAATCCACTTGATAAAGTCATAACACTAGAGAGTCTCATCTTAGAACTCTTTGAAAGTAACAACTTTGAGATAATCATAGATGAAAATATTGCTTCTTCTATTATCTATAACATTATCCAAAAAGAAGAGATTAGCTATTTTGATTATCTTGAAAGTGATGCAGTAAGTCTTAGTACTATCTTTAACTTCATACTCAAATGCCAAAGAAATGGTGTGGCGTTTAGTCTCTTTTTGGAAGGTGAAAAACTAAAAGCCATCACTCAGATAAATGAGCAGTATCAATCTTATAAACGAGACAATAAGCTTGTAGACATAGTAGATATAGAGCAGAGTGTTGTGACAAACTGGGACAAATACTTTAAGAACAACTATACTGAAATATATGTTGATAGTTTTAGAGTAGAAAATGTAAGTTATATTAAGTCAGCTCTGCAAAAAGAGTTACTTGATAAACTCTCAATATACAAATCAGTTCCACTAAACCCAGAGAGTTCAGTAGCACCTAAAATCATCAAACCATCAAACACAGTCTTTGATAACATAGATGAAGTAAAAACAGCTATAAGAATAGCAAGAAAACTACTCGAAGATGGTGAGAATGCTGAGGATATACTCATAGCTGCTTCTGACATACAAGAGTATGCACCACTCTATAAATTATTTTTAAATGAGTTTGAGATGAAAGGTTTCACATCTGTTGGAACGCCACTAACTTCATTTTTTAACTCGAACAATCCAAAAGTCACTATAGCTCAGAGTCAATACAAACGCCAAGTAGAAGAGCTTGAGCATTTGTATAAACAACTAGGACTTACTCTAAGTGACACCACAAAAGAGAATATAAAAGCCTCTATCACTATTCTCGATGAGAAAATTGGTATAGAGATGACAGAGCCTAACCAACTTGTAGGGCTAAGTAAAAAGTATAAGCACATCATTTTCATAGGAACTGACATCAATCACTTTCCACCTAAAGCGAATGATAATTTCTTGTATAGTTATGATAATGAGTTAGAGTACTTTTATGCCAACAACTACTTCACAAGTTCTCAAACGCAGCTCAATGAACTCAAACGGCTCTGCGAAAATCTCTACATCATTACGGCTTCATATAGTGGAAAAAGAGAGCTAACGCCATCTATCTTGATAGATAGTGAGTTTGATGATACTATAGACATCAGCAGTGTAAAAAGTGTTAGTCAGTTAGCACTTCAAAGCCAGACAATAACTCCAGACAGACAAACGCAGGAGTACTATGAAAGCATAATATCAGATAAATTCACAAAGTTTGATGGCTTAGGAGTTGATTGTATTAAAGCAACTCATCTCTCAGCATCACAGATAAACAAGTATATTTCTTGTCCACTTGCTTATCTCTACTCAAACAAAATAAAACTCACTGCACCGAGCCAAGATGAAGAGGGTTTTGATGCGAAGGAAAAAGGGAGTTTGATGCACCTATGTTATGAGCTTTTTGGAAGATACATAAAAGATAATAATATTAAGAATGTGGATAGAGATGACCTGTATCAGATAATGTTTGATAAGTCTATAGAAGCATATAATCATGAAGAGACTACTAAAGATAGAGGTGAAGAGAACATTCATCATCAAATCTTTCTTTCTACACTTCAAGCAGGACTACAAGATGAAAGAGCTTTAGGATTACTCGCCAAGTTTGTGGATTACTATATAGAGAATGCTGTAGAGTTTGAGTACTTCCAAAACAGTGAATTTGAAAAACAGTTTGCTTTAGATGATAAACTTGAACCTTATACACTTACTAATAAAGATGATAAAAACTACTTTATAAAAGGTTTTATAGATAGGTTTGATAATTTAAAAGAGTATATCAATATCATTGACTATAAACTCACAAAACAAGAGGCAATCATCAATAAGAAAAAAATGGAGCAGATAAGAGAGTTAAAAGATGTGCAGTTAGCACTCTATATCTTATATACTTCACAAGCTTACTCTGACAAAGAGTATTACGCTTCATTACTTAGTTTTAAAGGAGATCGACCGTCTTTTCATTTTGCAAATCTAGCGAATGTTGAGGATGTTAAAGATACTGAGCATTATAGTGTAGAGTATGCAGACAAATTGAAGCAACTAATCTTTGATACGAAAGCTAATATAGAAAATGGTGAGTTTGGATTTGACAATAGTGATGAAAAGATGTGTGGATGGTGTGATATTAAGCATATTTGTCATCAGAGTGTTTTGAAGAAAAATAAAATTTAAGGAATTTAGAAATGAGTAAGATAAAAATATATAATGATTATTATAAATTATTTATAGAAAACTTTGAAACACTAATATCGAATATAAAAAAACCTACACATCAAAATGGAAGATACTATATAAATATTAAAAGTGAAAATGGAATAAGTTACTATTGTGAGTATACTTCTAGAGGTTATTCTGGTGGAAATTATCCTGGATTTATAGTTGGTTTATATATGGATGGAAGTAGCTACAACGATAAATATAAATTATTTTTAGAATATAAAAATGAAATTGATAAAATATTTGATAATGATATTATTTGGTTAGATACAGGTAAAGCGGGAAGAATATTTTTTAGAAAAAATGCTAATATTGAAGGCAATAAAGGTGAATGGCCGAAGATTATAGAATGGCAAATAAATAAAGTACAGAAACTCCTTGATTATATTCCTAAATATATTCAAAAAAGCAAAAAAAAGGATATAGAAATGCCAGTCAGCCAAGATGAACAACCATTAAATCAAATCCTATATGGTCCTCCAGGAACTGGAAAAACATATAATACTATTAACAAAGCTTTAGAAATTGTTTTTGACCAAAATGAAAAATGTGAAAATGATTCCGAAGATAGAAACAAGGCATATGAAGTAATTTATCAAATTGCTGATTGCAAGATAGAAACAAAGTCTGTAACATATAATAAAGCAAAAGAGACTGACGATAGAATTGCTTTAAAAACCATTTTTGATGATTTTCAAAAAAATGGACAAATAGAATTTGTGACATTTCATCAAAGTTATGGATATGAGGAGTTTGTTGAAGGGATAAAAGCTAAGACTAACGATAAAAAAGAGCAAATAGAATACTCAGTTGAGGCAGGTGTATTTAAAAAACTTTGTGATAAGTCTCAAAAAAAGACAGTTAATATATTTAATCTTTTGACAAGTAGTTTAAAAATACCTCTTCTAAGTGAAATACACAAACAAATAGAAATTGTATCTCAAGATGATAAATATATAAAAATTTTAAATCCATCAGGGAATGAGTATACTTGTAATAAAGGCAATATCTTAGAAATTTACAAAAAGAAAGATTTTAATACTATTGATAAAAAATCATATGAACCTGCTATCGCAAAATATCTTTATGATGAATCAGCAAAATTAAGCTCAAATATTAAAAACTATGTTCTTATAATAGACGAAATAAACCGTGGAAATATCTCTAAAATATTTGGGGAACTTATAACTCTAATTGAGCCATCAAAACGGATAGGTGCAGATGAGGAGATAAAAGTAAGGCTTCCTTATAGTGGTGACAGTGAAGAGCCATTTGGTGTACCTTCTAATCTTTATATTATTGGAACTATGAACACAGCAGATAGAAGTATTGCTCAAATTGACACTGCACTAAGAAGAAGATTTGAGTTTGTTGAGATGATGCCTCAATCAGATTTATTAGTCTTTAATGACGGTAAGAAAAAACCACTTGAAATCAACACAGAAAAAGGTGAAGAATTTGAACCTGCTATTAATGTTCAAGAAATTCTTAATGCAATAAATGAACGCATAGAATATATTTACGACAGGGAACATACCATTGGGCATAGTTACTTTATGCCTCTCATAAAAACTCCTACAAAAGAGAAACTTGATGAAATATTTAGAGTGAATATTATCCCACTTTTGGCTGAGTATTTTTATGGAGATTGGGAAGATATAAGATATATTTTAAATAATGATTTTGTCTATAGAGAGGAAAAAAGTAATTATATATTTAAAGAGAGAAATAGTGCCAATAAAATTTTTAAAATAAGGGAAATATTTGAAATTTGTCAATATATCAAAATATATGATGATAAGGGATGTTCTAAAAATGACATAGAAGAAGCTAAACAACAAGATGAATAAATCAATATCTGAGTATGGGTGCATCTATACAGCTGATAAAGAACCTAAAAATTTAAATTCTAAATTTACCCATCAAGAAGTTACTAATATACAATGGAATGAGCTTTATCAATATTGGCAAGATAGTGATGATGCAAAAAAAATCTTAGAATTTGATGGGCATCATCTAAAAGCTAAAAGCTATGTAGGCATTATTCAGACAGAAAATCTTAGCTTAGAGATATTACCAAAAATATATGAAGTAGATGAAGGCGAAGAAAAAACAAGAGAGATTTTTATTGAGATGCTAAAACCTCTTTTAAATATTAACGAAGTTCAAATTAACAAGGCAGACCTCTCAGTAACGGAAAACAGAAATATTTATGAGATATTTATAACTATGTTTGTTGAGTATGTAGACACTTTAATACACAAGGGGCTAAAGTCTCAATATATTTCAAAAGAGGACAACCAGTTCTTTTTAAAGGGCAAATTGAAATTCAACGAGCACATTAAACGCAACTATATTCACAAAGAGAGATTTTATGTAGAGTTTGATGAGTATATGTCTGATCGTGTAGAGAATCGCCTTTTAAAATCTACTATACAGCTCCTACTTAAAAAGACAGACGATTATGAAAACAAAAGAAAATTAAGACAACAGTTATTTGTCTTTGATGAAGTGCAATTTTCTTTAAGTTATGAGGTAGATATAGCAAAAATAAATCTTCATCGTGGAATGGAGTTCTACAAAATACCTTTACAACTTGCAAAAGTATTTTTAACACATAAATCTTTCACTTCAATGAGAGGAAAGGATAATGTTTTTGCACTGCTGTTTCCTATGGAAAAGGTGTTTGAAAACTATATAGAGTTTGTATTAAACAATTCTAAAGATGAGTTAGGTATAGACAAAGTGCTTGTAAATGGCAGTAAAGATGAATACCTTTTAAGTGATGGTGATGGTGATGGTGATGGTGATTGTAAGATGGCTAGACTTCAACCTGACTATTTGTTGAAAATGAAAGGTGATAGAAATGATATAGTGACTGATGCTAAATGGAAACTTATCCAAAGTAGTGAGGATGACAGTAAGGGCTGCGACAAGGTTAATATATCTTCAGGAGATGTATATCAGATATTTAGCTATTTACACTTTTATGATTGTGAAAACACTGCTTATCTATTTGTCCCAGAGGTTAATCAAGAATCTTTTAATACTTTTACTTATCGTGACCATAAAGGTGCGAAAGAAAAATATCTTAAAATAATACCAATTAACTTAACAGAGATCACAATAAACAATCAGTTTGAAAAAAAGTATTTGAGTATATTTCAAACCAAGGAGCTCAATCTTGAACAGCAATCTAAAAATACGAAATAGCACTGCAGAGTTTTTGATGTTCACTTCTGATAATAAAGAGGATGGCATAGAGGTAAAAATAGCCGATGAAAATATATGGCTTACTCAAAAACTAATTGCACAACTTTTTGATAAATCCGTATCTACAATCAATGAGCATCTAAAAAATTTATATGCTGATGAAGAGATTTTAGAGCATAAAACTATGAAGAAATTCGGAAATTCCGAATTTGCTAAAAAACCGACAAATTATTATAATCTGGAAGCAATCATATCAGTAGGATACAGAGTAAACTCTACAAAAGCAATGCAATTTAGACAGTGGGCAACAAACATACTCAAAGAGTTTTCAATAAAAGGTTTCGTGTTAGATAACAAAAGACTTGAAAATGGTACATATTTAGGTGAAGATTATTATGAGCATTTGCTTGAGCAGATACGAGAGATACGACTAAGTGAGAGAAGATTTTACCAAAAGATAACAGATATATATGCTACAAGTATTGACTATAACAAAGATGACAACACAACTAAAACTTTTTTTGCCAAAGTGCAAAACAAACTTCACTTTGCTATACATGGAAATACTGCTGCTGAACTTATTTATGACAGAGCAGATGCAAAAAAAGAAAATATGGGATTAGCTTCATGGGAAAATTCACCCAATGAAAAGATACTCAAGACAGATGTAGTGATAGCCAAAAATTATCTCTCACAAGATGAGTTACAATCTCTTGGAAGAATAGTCAATGCTTACCTTGAGCTAGCAGAAAACAGAGCAAAAAGAAATATTCCTATGACAATGGCTGACTGGTCAGACAGACTAGATCTATTTTTAGAGTTTGATGATAGAGAAGTTTTAAAAGACAGTGGAAAGATTACAGCAAAAATAGCAAAAGAGTTTGCACTTAGTGAGTTTGAAAAGTATAGGGTTATTCAAGATAAGTTATATATGAGTGATTTTGACAGGTTGTTGATGGCGATTTCGGATGATAAATGAGATATAGGAACTATATATCTCAACAATGCTATAATATTAGGAATGCAATCCATAAAAAGGAAATATAAATGGAATCAGTTATACTAGAAGATAATCCTCACTGGTTAAATAGTTCTATATATAATAGTTTTGAGAAACGAGATGTATTAAAAAAAACCATATCTTTACTTACTACAAAAGAGATTATAGCACTTATAGGGGCAAGAAGAGTTGGTAAAAGTACCATAGCAAAACTACTTATTAACGAGCTTTTAAAAACTGTAGATGCTAAAAATATCTTTTTTATAAATCTTGAAAAACCTGATTTTATTCCTTATAAAAATGATGCTGCTTATTTAGATAAAATTTACGATGAATACCTCAAACTTGCTAATCCAAACAAAAATGAAAAGATTTATTTCTTTATTGATGAGATTCAGATATTTCAAAACTGGGAAGTGTTTATAAAGTCTAAATATGAAAACAGTAATATTAAGTTCATCATCACTGGCTCAAACTCATCTCTGCTTACCTCTAACTACTCTACGGTTTTAACAGGAAGAGTTTTTAAAGTTCTCGTGCATAGTTTTAGCTTTTTAGAATTTTTAGAATTTAAAAAGATTGCACATAAAACAACTTTGGAACAGGTGTCAAATAAGATAGAGATATCAAGAGCAAAAGATGAGTACCTAAAATGGGGAGGATACTATAGTGTTATCTCTACAGAAGATGAAAGCATAAAAAAAGAGTACCTTAAAAATATTGCTGAGGATATCATACTCAAAGATATCGTTCCCCGCTATAAGATTAAAAACTCATCTGCTATACATGATCTTTTTTTCTATGTGGTTTCAAACGCGACTACTTCGATGAACTACTCTACTCTAGCTAAGAAAATAGGTATAGATGCAAAAATGATAAAAGAGTATGTTGGCTATTTTGAAGATAATTTTTTAATTTCAACTATAAGTGCCTATCATAATAAGCTAACAAAGCAGATAAAATCTACAAAGAAAGTTTATATCAATGATAATGGTTTTTTAAATCTTGGAGTCAACAGAAGTAAAAACCTAGGAAACATCTTAGAAAATATGGTTTTTACAATTTTGAACCAAAAATCTGAAAATATTACATACATGAAAGATACAAAAGAGATAGACTTTTGTGTAGATAATAGTGATCTTTATCAAGTTTCTTATGATATTCACGACGAGAAAACAAGAAAGAGAGAGCTGGATGCATTTGAGCATTTTAATAGTAATAATACAAAACAAAATACTCTAATAACTTATGATACAAATGAAGAGAATGAGAATGTTGAGATAGTAAGTGTAGAGAAGTTTATATTTGAGAGAGAAGATGAACCTATTTAAATACAATTTAGATAATATAGTAGCTATATTATTTATTAAAAGAGAGATATGGCTAGCATGTTAGACTTTATAAAAACACCATTAGATATTCAAAAGAGTTTACGAGACACCTTTAAACAAAAAAGACTCCTACTTAAACTCACACAAGAGGGAGTGGTAAACCGTAGTGGAGTAAGTCTTGGTAGTATCAAACGCTTTGAATCTACTGCCGAGATTTCACTTACTTCACTGCTTAAAATAGCAAATGTTTTAGAGTGCCTTGAAGAGTTTAGCTCACTATGCAAGATAGAACCTCAAAAGGCAAGTACAATGGAAGAGCTTAGCAAGGTATCAGATATAGTCATTCCTAAAAAAGGGACACTAAAATGAAAAGTCTCACAGTCTATCTCAATACAGATAAAAAAAGAAGAGTAGGGACTCTAGCACTTAAAGATAAAAAAACCTACTTTGAGTATGACAAAGAGTTTCTCTTAAGTGGTATAGAACTCTCTCCTTATAAACTTCCACTTAAAGAGGGACTCATTGAGTTAAATGATGAAATCTACAGAGAACTTTGGGGTGTTTTTGATGATAGTCTGCCTGATGGATGGGGAAGACTACTACTTGAACGCCACTTAAGAGATTGAGTTTTATAGATGCCAATGCTATAGGTGCTCTCTCTTATGAACCAACAGAACCTCTTCCTTGTTTAGATAGATATTTAGACCTTGATATGCTCTGTGATGAGTCTCAAAAAGTTCTTAAAGGGGATGAAGCGATTGTAGATGAACTACTAGCACTCAATGGCTCCAGTGCAGGGGCCAGACCAAAAGCGATGATTCAACTACACAAGAATAAAAAAGATATTATTTATGGACAAACTGCGCTTACGAAAGAATATGAACATTGGATAGTAAAGTTTAGTGCCTCAAATGATATGCAAGAGAGTGCAAAGGTGGAGTATATCTATTCACTTATTGCTAAAGAGTGTGGTATAGAAATACCTGACACTACGCTGTTGTATACTCAAAAGAGTAGTTATTTTGCAATAAAAAGATTTGATAGAGTGGGAGATAGACGAGTGCATATTCACTCACTTGCGGGACTCATCCATAGTGATTTTAGATTTCCTACATTGGATTATGATGATCTTCTAACACTTACTTTACACCTTACAAAAGATATAAATGAGCTTATAAAAGTTTTTAGACTTAGCTGTTTTAATCTCTTTGTCCATAACCGTGATGACCATGCAAAAAATTTCTCTTTTTTACTTGATGAAAATTATAAATGGAAGGCGGCTCCTGCTTATGACATTACCTACTCTTTTGGTCCTGGTGGTGAGCATAGCATGATGTATTTAGGGGAGGGTAAAAACCCTACAAAAGAGCATCTCCAAAAACTTGTACAAAAACATCAGATAAAAGATGGGGATGCTATTATTACAGAGATTGCACATGAAGTAAAAAATTTTGCAAAATATGCAGAGCAGTTTCGCCTCTCAAGCGATACAAAACAACAGATACTAAACCACATAGGAAAAACAATATGAGTCTCAATAAATTTACAATACAAAAAAGCTTTGCCATTAGTGCAGGTGCAGGAAGCGGTAAGACATATACTCTTAGTCGTAGATACATTAATGCTTTATTAGGGTTTGATTATTTTAGAGAAGACTATGAAAAACAAGAGGATTATTTTGATGCTTTAAAACCTGCAAAAGTAAATCAGATAGTTACTATAACCTACACAGAAGCAGCTGCATTAGAGATGAAAGGTCGTATATTTGATCTTGTGTCTAAGATAATCAACTATGAAAAACTTTGGAAGATAGAGCAGCTTAAACGCCAAGATGAAGATTATAAAAAAGACAGAGACTTTGAGTCTATTGCAGAGGCTAATGAGTATAGTGCTTCATATATTGAGTATGTACGAACAACTCTTACTCAAGCCTACACAGAAAGTGCTAACTCAAAAATATCTACTATTCATGCCTATTGTTTAGACATCATAAAGTCAAACGCAGACATAGCTAAAATAGATACCAAACTTGACATCATAAAAGATGATGAGAAGAAAAAAGAGCTTGCTACTATTATATTTAAAGTACTGAATGATGAAGAAAATAGAGAGTTGATTTTAGACATTAGTCAAGATATTAGTATGTTTTTTATAAATAATCTTATTGATAAATATGTGAGTAATTCTAAATTTAGAAAAGATTATGATAGCTTTTCTAGGAATAGTATTGATGTAAACACTTATAAATTACTCATTTGTGAATTATACCCACTACCTGAAATTAGCAGTGAATTACTTGATGAAATTAATGATGCAAAAGATGCTGATGTTCGTGTTCCATGGTTTAAAGAGTATACTGGTAACTTTGAGAATTTCACAGCAGTTGCTTGGAATACTTTTACCGTTACTACTATTATGAAATCTGGTAAAAATAAAGGCAAAGAAAAACAGAGTGCTCTATCATTAGGTGAAAAAACATATCCCAAACTCAATAAATTTATTACTCTTACAGAAAAGTATGTAGATGCGTATAGCGAGATTGATATAAGAAAAGAGAGTATCTTCTTTGATAAAATCGATAAGATTAGAGAATTACTGCATATGATAAAAAGCAAGTATGATACAAAACTAGATGAGTTAGGCAAGATAGATTTTGATACCATCATTACAAAGACATTAGAAATTATTCCAAAAGTAAAAACCAATTATAAATATATAATGGTGGATGAATTTCAAGATACGAATGCTACACAGTTTAGTATAGTAAAAGAGTCTTGCAATCCAGATACAAACCTCTTTGTGGTTGGGGACTCTAAACAGTCTATTTACTCTTTTCAAGGTGCAGAGATAGAGGTGTTTAACGATGCTACTCATGACACTACTATATTTTCATCCATAGAAGATATGAGCCAAAACTATAGAAGTGATACTGTAGTCATAGAAAATGTAAATAAAATATTTGATCATCTTTTACAAAAAGAAAGTAGGTTTAAACTTCTTAGCCAAAACTATGAGGCTGAGGCACAAGATCTCTTCTCAAAAAGTAAAGGTGGTAGTTTTAGATACCTTATCACTTCACAAGAGTTCCAAAGCAAAGAGAATCAAAAATCATTAGAACAGACAAACGAACTCGATACAATAACTCAGTTTGTTAGCGAGATATATAATGCAAAGAGAACTGAATACTCTGATATCTCAAAGCTTGTTAAAGAGAAGAAAAAAGCAATAGCAATCATTTTCGACAGTAGTACAAAAATGCTAGAGCTAAAACAGAAGCTTAGAGAAAAAGGTATCACAGCTAAAGTAAGTGCTAGTGATAACTTTTACTACACTACAGAGATTAACGATGTGTTTAATGTACTTAAAGCTATAGATATACTCACTCGTAAGCCTGAACATTTAAGTAGTTCTCAAAATTATTATATTGTAGGTGCATTGCGTTCAAACATCTTAAGATGTAGTGATAGTGAGATAAAAAACTATTTAGGCTCAAACACTATTAGCGATAGGCTTACACACTATATAGATATATTTAAAACAATGACACTCTCACAAGCTGTAAAATATATCTATGATGACTCAAATATTATGGGTATATATGCACACTTTGAGGATGTAGAACAACGGGTGGCCAATCTTTACAAGTTTTTAACACTCTGCCAAGATTATGAAAACTCTAATGAGTCTAATCTTTATAAATTTCTCTCTCTTATAGAAAATGCCATCTATTTTAGTGAAGCCAAAGAAGATGAAGCATTTTTTAAATCAGACAACACAAAGTCAATAGAGATATGCTCCATACACTCCACCAAAGGTTTGGCTTATCCACTTGTGCTCTTAGCAAATAGTGCTAAAAGTCTCTACCAACAAATAGCAAGTGATGCACTGAAGCATAATAACTTTACACTTAAGGGTGAAAAGAAAGAGATAGTAGGATTTAAAATAAATGACTACACACCATTGAGCCATAGGGTCTTAAAAGAAGTGGACAAACTCAAACATCTAGCAGAGAAGAAGAGACTACTATATGTTGCACTTACTCGGGCAGAACACGATGTAGTCATATCAGCACAGCTAAAACAGACTGAAAAAGGGCTTATAACTCTTCGAAAAGATAGTTATCTTCATATGATATGTTCTGCATTAGAGATTGATAAAGATGAGCTTTATGGACAGCAGGAGAATTATTGTATAGCATTAAATGATGAGCTAAGTGAAGTAAGCAGTAAAACTTCAGTAAACTATATCAACCATGTGTTAAAAGCACTTCCTTTTAAGTCTAGCAGTCTCATCAGTGCAACATCTAATAGTACGACAAGTTCAGTCAATACAACTGCTGCTAATAGAGGTACTATCACTCATAAAATTGTAGAACTTTACTGGAACAGTTTTAGTGACAATCAAGATAATATACTTGATAAAATGTTTGTATTTGACACAACACAAAGAGAACAGATAATTCAATCTATGAATATGTTCTATCAAAGTGATATATATACACTTCTGAAAAGTGATGTAGAACATCACTTTGAGTTAGAATTTAATGTTGATGGAAAAACTGGCTTTATTGATTTTATTTACTTCGATAAAGTAAAAAATGGATGGGTGATAGTTGACTTTAAAACAGGTATAGAAACTGATGCAAAAAATAAGAAATATCAAAATCAATTAGAATTTTATAAAACTGTGCTTCAACAGATTGGGTATAGAATTGTAGATGCACGACTTTTATGGTTGGGATGAGAAAACTATAAAAGCAGACATAAAGCTGTCAACACTCTCCTTTATAATTAGACTATAAAACATAAAGGAGTTGCAAATGCAAACACAAACACAAACAATCAAAACAGAGTTATTAATCAATGGTAGACAAGTGCTAGTTGGCCATCAGTTTTTAGAAGACATTGTAAGAGATATTCCAGATATAAAAGAGAACAAAGAAGTTTTCAATACTTTAGTGTTGTCTGATAATCCAGATGTAAGAGAATATTTAACAAGAGTTGATAATCTCAGTAAAAAAAGTGTGCATGTTTTGCTAAATGACACTAACCAAGAAGTTGTAGACGGCGTGTTATCAAACTCTGATTTAGCAAAATTAATCAGTGAAAAAGCTCTGTTAAAAATCATAGATTCAGATAATACAAAACTATTAATGACAATAGCATCTAATGTAGATGACTATGTGAAGTGTGATTTATGTAAAATAATTAAAATATTAGCAAACCATAAAAGTGCTGCTGTAAGATACAATTTACTTAGATGCTGGTCTAGTGACAGTGTGCCTATTAAAATATTAAAACAACTTACTCAGGATAAAGATATTGATGTAGCTAAAGAAGCTGCCAAAACATTAGAAAGAAGAATATAACCCTATTTTAAATACCTATAAATGGTATTTGAAGTAGCAGTTTATTGGAGTAGCAAATGATTAATAAACAGATAGAACAAGCAAAACAATTTATCGAAGAAGCAGATGCAATTTTGATAACAGCTGGTGCTGGTATGGGTGTAGATAGTGGTTTACCTGACTTTAGAGGAAATGAAGGTTTTTGGAAAGAATATCCAGCGATTAAAAACTTAGGTATTGGGTTTGAAAGTATGGCTAATCCTAAATGGTTTGACACCAATCCAAAATTAGCATGGGCATTCTATGGTCATCGATTTAATCTTTACAACGAGACTGTACCTCACAGTGGGTTTAAGATGCTTTCAGACTTCGTTAAAGAAAAAGATGATGAGTATTTTGTTTTTACAAGTAATGTTGACGGACAATTTCAGAAGGCTGGATTTGATGAAAAAAGAATTTATGAAGTTCATGGAAGTATTCATCATTTTCAGTGTTGTAAAAATTGTACAGATGCGATATTATTTTTTAAAGTGTCATTCTTCTTTCTGTTAACAACTATTAAAATACTTCGTTTATCATTAAACGAAGTATTTTAACACCCTTTTCCAGTACTATTTTTTTCTACCCAAGCAAAGACAGTAATTCTTCTGATCCAAAATTCATATCATCTTGCTGCTTATTACTGTCATATATTCCATCTTGTAGTGATTGTTTCTTTTTTTGCATCTCTAGTATCTTCTGCTCTATTGTATTTTCAATAATAAGTTTATACACAAACACTGCCTTGTCTTGCCCTATTCTGTAAGCTCTATCTGTTGCTTGATTCTCAACTGCTGGATTCCACCATGGGTCATAGTGTATTACTGTATCAGCCTGTGTTAAGTTAAGCCCTACTCCACCTGCTTTAAGTGATATTAAAAATATATCTGCATTACCATCTGTAAACTTTGCTATCGCCTCTTCTCTTTTTCTAGTACTACCTGTGAGTTTAGTGTAGCTTATCTGCTTCTGTTTTATCTTCTGCTCTAGTATTGAGAGCATTGAGGTAAATTGAGAAAATACTAGTATCTTTCTTCCCTCAGCTAGAAGTTCATCTACAAGGTCTATAAAGAGTTCTAGTTTAGCCGAATGATGAACCTTTTGAGCTTCTTCTATTTTTAGGAGTGATGGATCACAACATACCTGTCTTAGTTTTAGAAGTGCATCGAGTATAGTAATGTGTGATGAGCCTATCCCCTTAGCACTCACAGCCTCTTGAACTCTTTTTTCCATAGTAACCCGTATGGACTCATATAGTTTGGACTGAGGGCCCTCAAACTGAGTATATTTTATTATCTCTGACTTTGGAGGTAATTCAGTAGCAACTACCTCTTTGGTTCGTCTGAGCATAAATGGTTTAATTCGTTTATTGAGTAGGTTCTGTCTCTCAAAGTTGTGCTCTTTTTCAATTGGTGTTTGATAGTAGTTTTTAAAAAATCTCATAGTATCTAAGAAGCCTGGCATTAAGAAACTAAAGATACTCCATAACTCTCCTAGGTGATTCTCTATTGGTGTTCCACTGAGTGCTAGCCTATGTTCACTGCGAAGTGTTTTTAAGGCTACTGCCATCTTTGTTTTATGATTTTTTATCTTCTGGGCTTCATCAAGAATGATATAGAAGAATTTATGTTTTAAGAACTTCTCTTGATCTCTTACTATGAGTGGATATGTAGTGAGTAAAACATCATACTCTCTTATTAGATCAAACTGCCCTGCTCTATCACTTCCATGTAAGGAGAGCACTCTGAGGTTTGGAGTAAATTTAGCTGCTTCTTGTTTCCAGTTAGCTATGAGTGATGTTGGCATTACTATAAGTGAAGGAGTTATTAGCTTACCAGCTTCTTTAAGTCTTGAGAGATTCGCGAGTGTCTGTATAGTCTTGCCTAGACCCATATCATCTGCTAATACTCCTCCAAACTTATATTCATACAAGAAGTCTAACCAGTTAAGACCCTCTTGTTGATAAGCTCTTAACTCTGCATTAAGTGCTTTGGGAACTGGAACTTTCTGTATGCCTTTGAAATCTTTGAGTCTATTAGAGAGATCTATAATATCTTTATTACCTCTCCAGATGATATTATCATCCATAAAATCTAAAAGGTGAGCATCAAATGGAGATATTTTTAGAGTATTATCTTTCTCTTTTTTATCAAGTAATTCTATGATGGTGTTAATGATAGGTTTTATCTGCTTAGTCTGTATCTCCACAAAGTGATTCTCTGAGACTTCAATATTTATAAGTTCCGGGATATTCTCAAAGTTATCAAACTCTTGGATGATGCTTGTCACTAGTGGTGCTATTGCTTGAGAGATTCCATTAAACTCTAGATTAAATGAGAGACTAAACCAATCATTCTTCTCTTCACTCTCTGCTACTATCTCACAAGATGGTTCAAACTTCATATTGAACTCTTCATCTATCTCTACTTGCCACCCTTCCCTCTTGAGTGTCTCTAGGTGGTTTTGTAAAAAGTCTCTCCATATTTTTAGTTGGGTTTGTCTATTGCTAGTCTCTAGTGTTACAGAGATGTTATCATCTACTAACTCTGTGCTAAAGCCATATGACTCTATTTTTGCTTTTACACTCTCTTCAAACTTTAGGTCTCTGAGAATTTCAATTTTCTGCTCATTCTCATAAAAAGATATTTTTTCTTCTCTTGGTAAATACTTAACACTATATTTGTCGTATAAAAAATCTACTGTAAATGAGTTAAAACTTTTTTCATGTGCTTCTTGTGTGAATTTAAGATGCAGTGAGGGAGTGGGACTTGCATCTATTTTTTTAATATCTATAGCTTTCGGAGTAATTATATCTACTGTTGGTAGTTTTCTAGCTACTTGTGTATAGACCTTGGCTATCTCCTCTTTAGGTATCTTTGGAGCATTAAGAAGTTGTTTGTAAAATTCTATATCGATATCTAGCTCTCTTACTTCGTTTGTGACTTTATTGATTAAGAGTGGAGGAGTTGTTTCTAAGAGTTCATGCTCTTTGCTTAGGATGTTTGACTTTAATGTGTATTCACCCTTATAGAGTTTAAACTCGTATGTTACATGGAGTGGTTCTTGTATTAATCTAAGAGGAGTTTGAGCAGTATCGTAAAAAGCTCTAGTAGTTGCTAAAGCCTTTGAGGCAATCATGTACCCTAACTCACCTGTTAAAGCATCCATAGATGGTGAGTAGTAGTTATGATCAAAGAGTGCTGATGAGAGTTTTATAATCTCTTTATCTGCTTCACTCTTTAACTCACTATAGGAGTAGCTGTGCTGTAGTTTATAGGCATCAAGGAATGTACCTTTGCTTAGTGAACCATTTTTTAAATACTTTGATTTACAGAATGATAGCTTACCCTTCTCTTTAAACTTCTTTCCACCTAGTCTATATGTTAAGAAGTAGTCAGTTTCTAGTACTTTCTGTTTACTCTTTGAGGAGATTGTATCTTCTAGATTACTGAGCCACTTATCTACTAAAGATATATTGTCATTGGAAAAGTAGGACTGTACCCCTACTTCGGAGATCTGCTTAGCCATATAGTCTGTTGTATATTTGATGCAGACAGCTGCTATGTGTTTGCAGTTATATCCTACAGGGCAACTGCATGACCCTTCTATTAGTACATCACTCGTAGAAATATACGTAATGTCAATATTTTGGGAATAGAGGCTACTGCCCTTTACTTTAGAAATAATAGTGAGAGTATCTTCGCCATTAGTATCTGTATGGATGTTTGATTTATAAAACTTGATTGTGTTTTGGGAGTAGTATTGTATCCCTCTTTGATAATACTTTGAGTCAATATTATCTTGTATATCATTTAAACTTACTAACATTTAGAATTCACTACACCTTTTAATATAAATTAAACGAAGTATTTTAACACTCCCCTGCCCTAGTACTGCTATCTAGGATTCTCACCCCATTTTCTTCTAGTAAATAGATGTTTAAAGTAATTCATTATATTATTTAACATACTGTTTTCCTTTTAGAATCCATCAGGCATTCCAAACTGTATGCCCTCAGTCTTAAATGATGTCTCTTCATATTGAACTTTAATTGGAAAGAGTTCTCTTTGAACACTAAAGCTTTTAAGAATGTTACTGATTCCATAGTTATCTTTAGTAAGTTTTATAATACGTTTATGAGACTCTTGTTCTACTCCATCTTTGTTTCTAATCTTATCTAACTCATACACAGTTCTTACTGCATCCACAAATGCACTCGCTCCCCTACTCTGTGTAGTGTTCTTTGTGCTGTGGTGAATAAAGATAATTGTCTTGTTCTCTTTATTGGCCCAATCTGTAAAGAGTTGCATAAATCTTCTTGCACTTGAGTTGTTATTCTCATCAGTTCCATAAAATGCAATTAATGGATCAAGGATAATTAAATCATACTCTTGGAGTTTTACTTTAAAGTGAGAGAAAAGGGGAGAGACCTCTACCCTCCTCTGATCGTCATACAAAAACTGTATTGTTGGAGAGTCACTAATATCTATTTTAGATTTTATAGTTTCATCTGTAAGTTTTAAGACACTATTAAATACCTTAGTAAATCTGTTTTTACTAATTTCTTTAGGATCTTCACTTAACCATAAAAATGCTTTTTTTATTCTACCTTCTTGGATTGCACGAATTGCTAGTTGCTGCACAAACCAACTTTTACCTGTACCACCAGGAGCAGTAATTAATGAGACTGTTCTAATAGGGAAGGGTAACCATTCTTTACAGATAAACTCTACTTCTTTATCTTCTATTTTTTCTATATTATTTATCTCTAATAAGTCTAACTGATTGGTATTCCTAATCTCTTGTGTTAAATTAGCAACCCTTGCTTGAACTTCTAGTCCTGTAGTATTAGACTGTAAAGAGTTTGTGATGTCAAAGGCTAATGCTTGCATCTCGCGTTTAAGAGAGTAGTCTTGTAAAATCTCTAAATAATCATCAAGTCTACTAATGGGTGTTTTAGTAAGGATATAGAGTAAGTCATTTTCAAACTCTTTGCCTAGTCTATTTCTAAGTATCTCTTCATCAATAATTTTTTCTGAGCTATTGAGTTCTAAAATTATAGTTATAATTTTTATATGCAAAGGTAAGAAAAAAAGCTTCTTAGTGATTTTAGAATTATATGTGTCAAGAAGAGCAGGGGAGAATATTATGCTTGAAATAACTGTTGATTCCAGATTTGTATCGTATGTTTGTTCTTGCATTTTTTACCTTATAGGTGTTTCACATGTGAAACACCTGAGTTGTTTTAGTACATAAATTTCAAAGTGTTTCACATGTGAAACACTCAATTATACATATCTTAAAATTAAATTGCTATAATTGTACTATAATTAAAATTAAATGAATGTTATTACATATTTAGGAGAATCTTTGAAAACAAATATTATAACGTTAGCACATCAGAAGGGAGGAACAGGTAAAAGTACTTTAGCCTGGAATCTCGCTGTTGAATTAAGAAAAAAATATAAAAAATATGGATATAAAAAATTTATATTTGTTGATTTGGACAATCAAGAGTCAGTTACAATGACTAATAGACTCCGAATGCAGTATGGGCATGAGCCCTTAGAGATAGTACGCTTCACTGATGATGAGCGTTTGCAATTAGAAGAATTTATTAATTCTATTGATGAAGATACACTAGTTATTATCGACTCTGGTGGTTATGATGCTGATCTAAATAGATTAGCCATTATTGCTAGTGATTTTGTAATTACACCAGTATCATCTGACTATATGGAAATATTTGGACTGCAAAAGTTTAAAACAATTTTAGAAGAGTTATCTATAATAAAAAATGAAACTGTTAAAGTTTATGCTTTATTAAATAAAATAGATCCTAAACTAAAAGATTTTACTGATATCGTAGATTTTATTAATGATATTAAGAATTTTAAATTATTAGATACAGTAATCCGTTTTAGATCTGATTACAAACATTCAATTGGTTATGGATTTAGTGTTAAAGAATTAGATAAAAAGAGTAAGGCAAGTGATGAAATCACCCAATTAATAAAAGAGATAGAAAAAAAGGCAGGATTTAAAAATGGCAAAAAAAAGAAATAGAATATCAGCAGAGATGAGTAAAACAATTGCTGAATCATCTCCACTTATTAAAAAAAGTAAAACACCTGTCTTAGGTACTCTAGATGCAAATAATTCATCTAGTATTCCTTTAAATAAGTTACTAATGAATCCTTATCAGCCAAGAATAGATATTAATATTCATACTTTAAACGAATTGATTTCATCAATCGAACAAAATGGGCTAATGCAACCAATAGTAGTTACAGAAGAAAAAGAAAATGGATTTCATACTATTGTAGCAGGACACAGAAGATATGAAGCTTTTAAAATTATGGGGAAAAGTAAAATTCCATCAATCATTATGCCCAATCTTCTTGATAAAGATTTAGCAATATTGTCATTAACCGAAAATTTAATGCGAGAAAATTTACATCCAATAGAAAATGCAATAGCAATTAAAAATATTTTAGATAATAAAATTGTTGAAAGTCAAAATAAACTTGCCGAATATGTAGGTCTCTCAAAAGGCTATGTATCTAAATTAATGAATATCTTAAAACTTCCAACAATATTAATTGAAAAGATTAAAATGGATAACTATAAAGATATAAACATTTTAGTACTGCTTAATAAATTAAATAATACTGATCAAATGTTAGAAGCATACAGTGTAGTAAAAGAGCTTTCTAGAGCAGGTGCAGAAAAATATATTAAAACAACTTATTTATCTACAGAGATTTTTTCAGAAACTATAATAAATATTAAAGAATCTAAAACAAAAATAAGTGTAAATATCGATATTAAGAAATTGACTCCTTCTCAAATAGCATTAATTACAAAAGAAATTGAAGAACTTGATAAAAAAATTATCAATTTATCCTCAAGCTGGAATTAAATATGGCTAAGAAAAAATATCAACTCAAATTAGATTTTGATGTAGTACATAAATTTGAAAAAACACTTACCACTGCAAATGAACTCAGAACAGGGATTTTTGCCCCTATTGATAAAATTTCTGCAAACTCTAAAACATATAAAGATTTTATCGAAAATGGACGAAAACGCACAATTGAAACTAGTTGGGGAAAAACAATTGTAAAAGGTAACATATTAACACAAACACATAGAGATTTATTGGATTGCATAATTGCTGGTGCAAAAGAAATTAAAGAACTGGAAGGTGGAGCAATCGCGGTATACTTTTCTACAACAGATATACTTAAATCATATAGTGGAAAGGTAAATACTAATACTAGATGGTTAAAAGATAAGCTAGATGAAGTACAAAACAGTTCGATTGAATTTAAACAAAATAATACAAAAGATTATTATAGTTTTAGTATCATTGACTCTCATGCATTTAGTACAAAACATAATTCATTCGGATTAGTTTTAACACCTGCATACAGAAAATTTTTCGAAGAACAACTTACAGTTAACTATAAAAAAGAACTACCTAAGCTCCTAAAAGTAAAAAGTGCTTTGTTAAGAGCTATCATCAGATTCTTCTGGTCACATTCAGTGAGCAGTAACATGGATATTGCTAATTTATTAAAAACTGTAGGGTTTCCAGTAGAGTCAGTTAGAATGAGACAAAAAGCTGTTAAGGATATAAAAGACAATATAGAACTACTCTCTGAATATGGTATTGTATTTGAACCTAAATCTAATTTAATTTATAGAAAATCTAGTTTTGAGAATACTATTACTTTTGCCAAAGGTAATATAACTACTTCTGATCTCTTATCAGATAAAGAATAATCCAGAAAAGATTATTTATTATCTGCTATATATCTATATTTACTATTATATATCTATAATATACTACAAAGTCATTTAAATGACTTCGTTTATGTATTTAAATGACTTCGTTTAGCATTTAAATGACTTCGCCTAGCATTTAAATGACTTCGTATGGGCACTTAAATGACTTCGCCGATGATTATAGATAGTATAATATGACTTCGTTTTTATACTAATAAGCTTTATTTTCGGTTAATTTTTAAATAAACAGATAATAATATGTCAAAAAATATGCTATTTGACAACCTATTAT
>NZ_JAEMVD010000039.1 GCF_029215975.1 Sulfurimonas sp. SAG-AH-194-C20 | reverse complement strand
TTTTAATAGAGCTATGAATAAAAAAATAAAATTACTTTATGCAGAAGATGAGTACACAACAAGGCAAGACCATATTAGTTATATTAAAAGTAGATATGACTTTGATATATTTGTTGCTGGTGATGGGGAAAAAGCATTAGAACTTTATAGCAAACATAAGCCAGAAATAGTAATGACGGATATAACTATGCCAAAGATGACAGGTTTAGAGCTTATAGTCGAGATACGAAAAATTTCTAAACATACTAAAATTATCATACTGACTGCACACTCAGAACAAGAAAAATTGCTTCAAGCATTAGACTCACAAGTGATTAACTATTTGGTTAAGCCCATAAATAGACAAAAACTAAAGAAAAGTTTAGACACGGCCTTAGAATTGTTAGCTCCTGAAGTTGAAATAGTTGAGACTGTACTTGTCTTATCTGAAAATGCTTCTTACGACATGAAGACACAGGTTTACTCTTACAATTTAGAGTCAGTTAAATTAACGAATTATGAGAATAAACTGTTAAAATATTTATGTGAAAGAAAAAATATGAAAGCAAACTGCTATGATATTTTTGTCTATTTATGGGATGATTTAGAAAAAGAATATAGTGCTGATTCAATTCGGACATTGGTGAAAAATCTAAGGAAAAAGTTACCAGACAATATATTAGAAAATATTTATGGGGGCTTTTATAGGCTAAATATCTAAATAATCAATTCCTTCATAAGCTAAAGCTCATGAAGTTCTTTGAAGGTATGGGTCAACTTCTGTTGATGACCCATCTTTCGACTAAGATTTAGTTGCGTTTACTAAAAACATAGCTGTAACTGTATCGAGTGTTTCGATGTGGTTTATGAGCCATGGGATTAAAGAACCATCTACATAAGAAGTTATAAGAGAAAAGTCACCTTCTCCCTCGCTAAATATCCTCGTAACATTATTTAATTCTTTTAAAACTCTATCATGTTCTGCTTTATGTATAGGATATGGAGGGAAGTTATGCTCTTGCATCATCGCCTCTTCACCGCTAAAGTGAGCGATAGTATGTTCAACTAGCTCTTCTAAAAATATCTTTGTTGCAAGGATGTTTCTACTCTGTGCTGCAGCAGAGAGTTGATTTATCAAAATAATATCTTCTAAATGTGTATCATTCATGCTTGGCATTGCTACCATTGGCAGTTGTTCTTGATTTATCATTAGAACTGAATCATTCCATTAACTGGGCTTGAAGCAGTAGCATAAGGCTTTTTAGGGATACGACCAGCAAGGTAAGATCTTCTTCCAGCAAGCACTGCATACTTCATAGCTTCAGCCATTATCATAGGGTTCTGTGCTTGAGCGATTGCAGTGTTTGTCAGTACACCATCAGCACCTAACTCCATTGCATAAGCTGCGTCAGATGCACAACCGATTCCAGCATCAACGATGATAGGAAGGTTTACAGCCTCACGAACAAAAACGATGTTGTAAGGATTCTGAATCCCAAGACCAGACCCAATAGGAGCAGCCAGAGGCATAATAGCATGAGCTCCAGCATCTTCAAGACGCTTCGCCATGATAGGGTCATCAGAAGTGTAAGCCATGATAGTAAAACCATCTTTAGCTAAAACTTCACAAGCTTTTATAGTCTCTAAAACATCAGGGTAAAGAGTCTTTTTAGTATCTCCAATAACTTCTAGTTTGATTAAATCAATCCCAGTAGCCTCGCGAGTTAAACGAAAAGTAGTAATAGCTTCTTCAGCAGTTACACATCCAGCAGAGTTTGGAAGAAACTTTACATTTGTTCCTTTAAATGTATCTCTTAGGTTCTCTTTATCAGGGTCAGTGATGTTTAAACGACGAACAGCAACAGTGATGAGTTCACTTCCACTTGCAAGTGTTGCATCTTTTGTCATCTCAAATGAGTCATACTTTCCACTTCCAACGATTAAACGCGAGCCTAGTTCATATTTTCCGATTTTTAAAATGTTATCCATTGTAGTTCCTATTGTAGTATTTAATTTTTTATTTATAATTCTTACTGATTTGTTGTAATTATAATGATTTTTTCTTAGAGATTACCAATTCCTTCTATCAAATCATCAGGTGTAAGAGAAAAATCAGCCCCTTTATAGTTTTTTGCTAATTTTGTATGAGCGAGTGAAGCATGGATTGTTGCGTTTAAAGCAGTATGGCCTTGTGCTAGAAGTGAGCCTATAAGTCCACTTAAAACATCCCCACTCCCACCTTTAGCAAGGGCAGAGGTTCCGTGAGGATTTACAAATACTTTTGTATCTTGAGCGATGATGACATTTGCACCTTTGAGTAAAAGTGTTACATCTTTATACTTAGTGGTAAAAAGTTCTACATAGGTAAAACGATTTGACTGAAGTTTTTCTATGTTTATATCAGCTAGTTTTGTCAGTTTTAAAAGAGAAACAAACTCTTTAGGATGGGGTGTGATAACAAGAAAGCTGCGTTTGAGTAGTTCTAAGATGAGAGGCATATGAAAAATATCTGCATCAAGGATAAGTGGTAAAGTATTGTCAAAAAATAGAGCTAAATCATCTTCACTAAAAGCATTTCCTAAACCCATACCACAAGCAAGGGCTGTAGTGTTTTTTGGAAGTTGTGAAGAAGTCATGATAGAGTAATGAGGTGGGTTACTTGCATCTGGAGTGATAAGAGTGACTAAGCCACACCCAAATCGAGAGGCACAAAGAGCACTCATCACACTAGCACCCCTCATCTCACCATGAGCGATACTTAGATGCCCAAAACTTCCCTTATGAGAATCTTTTTTATCTCTATATGGAAGTTCTAAGTCCTCTATATCAAGAAGTTTACAGTTTGACTCTGTTTCATATAAATCTCTATGGAGACCTAAATCAAGAACTTTTATCTCTCCTATAGCATCTTTAACACCATCAAGGAACAGAGACTTCTTTAGTGCTCCCATTGTTAAAGTGATATTTGCTTTAAAAACAAAACCTGAGGGGACATCACAGGCTATCTTAAACGCAGAAGAGTTATTCATATCTTCTATTAGTGTAGTAAGTTCAGGTTTAAGTTCACCCTTAAAACCAGTTCCAACAATTGCGTCAACAAGAATATTAGACTCTATAAGTATCTTAGATTCTTTAATATTAAGGTTTTTGACACGATTGTATTGGAGTTTTGCCATTTGTGTTGTGGGTGTTCTTGCTAAAAAAAGAGTTACATCACAATAAAGATGAAGCAGACGAGCAAGGGCTAATCCATCTGCTCCATTATTTCCGCAGCCACAGACTATAGTAAGTGTGGAGCCTTGCACAAAGTTCTCTTTGATGTACAAAGCCATACCGTTTGCAGCATGCTCCATAAGCAAGTCCTCAGTAAGTCCAAACGCAGTGCAGGCTCTTTTATCTAGTGAACCGACTTCATCAAAGATATTTTGCACACTAGTCTTCTAAAATATACTCATCTATTTTGACGATATTGGTTTTAATTGCATTAAAAAGTAGTGTTTGATGCGAGGTTCTGTACTGGTAATAAAATTCATTTTTACCTAATGTCTTAATGACCGCAGTGTTAAAATAGTTCGTGTTTGAGCAACGTCCAAGATAAAGGAATGTGAAAAGTAGTTTGAGGTGTTGGTTTTCAAAAGTTGCATGAGGTTGTGCAAGAAATGTAAAACCAAACTTTTGCATATGGCTAAAACTTAAAAGGTAGAGTAAAAAGTCTTCAAATTTTGTGTAAAAACCATTTAAATTTTCGATGTCATGAAAGAAGTAATAGTAGTTCTGTAGTAAAACTTCTTGAGATATTGTTTTTGTAAGACGACTCTGAATATCCTTTTTATTTGAAAAAGAGTCGGGGTTGACGGCCATGTAAATATGCTTTTTTTGTGCTGTTAGTTCTGCAAACTCTTTGTCAAAAGCTTCACTTTCTTCAAACTTAATGTAGTTAAAATGTGCATCTTTATATCTAAGCTCTATCTCGTCTTCAAAAGAGTTATTAAAATCAAAGTAAATAGTCGGTACATCGCTATCAATGGCAAAGTTACGGATTCTACAAGCTAGATTTGTTTTTCCTGAGCCAACTTCGGCGATGATGAGTGTGTTGTGTGTAAGTATTCTGTCTTCAAGTATTAGTGGGTTAATTGTGTTAGTATATTGTCCAATTGCATTTCTCATAGTTGTTCCTTAGTATTATCAAAGTCGTATTTTAGCACATTTTAGATACTATTTGCCACTTTAAATTTTGGAAAACAATGAACTGGTTAATTCACTTTCACCTTTTTGCAGCTATTGCATGGATTGGTGGCTCTATATTTATGTTTGTTTTAGGGGTAACTCTTTTAGATAAAGCAAAACAGAGGGCTGTTTATCCACACATCGGACCGATATTTGGTTACTTTGAGCTTGTCTCTTTAGCTATTCTCTTGAGTTCTGGTTTAGTGATGATTTATAACAACAATCTTTTAGAACTGCTTTTAAATGGGGATACATCTTTAGTAGTAGAGCTACTTGGTAAAAAACTCATTCTTGTGGCTTTTTTAATAGCCTTAACGATTTTACATTTTTTTATAGCTTACAGAACAAACAACAGAGATAGAACGGCACTAGAGAACTTTTTTTCACGTGGTTCTTCACTTCTTATCTTTTTCATCAACCTTTTTGTCTTGCACTATGCAATCATGATACGCACAATTTTATAAGGATTTCTCTTGGCTACAAAAGCAACAATTTACAAAGCAAACATTAACATCGCAAACATGGACACACACTATTATGCAGAGCATCCTTTAGTCTTAGCCAAGCACCCCTCAGAAAACGACCTGCGTTTGATGGTGCGTTTGACTGCGTTTATACTTAATGCTACCGAGACACTAGAGTTTACAAAAGGTATAGACCAAGACGATGAGCCCGACTTATGGCAGAAGTCTATGAGCGGAGACATAGAACTCTCTATCATCTTAGGGCAACCTGATGAAAAACGAATCAAAAAAGCTTCAGGTACTTCAGATGAAGTTATCGTCTATGTCTATCAAGATGGTATGGCAGCATCGTGGTTTAAACAAAACGAAAAAATACTTAAACGCTTTAAAAATGTAAGGGTGATTTTTCTCTCATTTTCTAGTGATATACAAGAGATATGCAGTCGTTCTATGGAACTTCAGTGTAATACAGACGATAGAGTCCTTACTATAATTTCTGGGGATAGTTCTATTGTTGTTAGTATGGATGAGTGGAGATAAAGCACTCAGTGCAAATTATACAAGATGCAGGAAAAGTTACAGCTAAAATAGCTACAGAATTTGCAATAAGCGAATTTGAAAAATATAAGGTTATTCAAAATAAATCATACCAAAGTGATTTTGATATGTTAATCCAAGCGTTAGACAAAGATACAAAGTGACATGAAGCACAAAACGCTATAATACATTTATGAATTATAAAACAATTGCACAAGAGACTTTAAATATCGAAGCTAAAACACTTTTTAATGCAGCTAAGCTCATTGATGATGTGTTTGAAAAAGCGGTTGATGTGATCTTAAAATGCAAGGGTAAACTTGTTATCACTGGTGTTGGTAAAAGTGGACTGATTGGGGCTAAAATGGCTGCAACTTTCGCTTCTACTGGGACACCGAGTTTTTTTCTCCATCCAACTGAAGCACTTCATGGTGACTTAGGTATGATAGGCGAGGGTGATGTGGTGATAGGCATTAGTTATAGTGGTGAGAGTGAAGAGTTGTCCTCTATATTGCCTCATATAAAACGTTTTAATGTACCGCTTATAGGTATGACAAGAGATGAAAACTCAACTCTTGGCTCTTTTAGTGATATGGTGATAAAGATAAATGTCCAAAAAGAAGCTTGTCCAATAGACACAGCACCAACTTCTTCAACAACTTTAACACTCGCACTTGGGGATGCTTTAGCAGTTTGTCTTATGAAAGCAAGAGACTTTAAAAAGAGCGACTTTGCCTCTTTTCATCCTGGTGGGGCTTTGGGTAAAAAGCTTTTTGTTAAAGTTTCAAACCTTATGCAAACGCAAAACTTACCACTTATATCTAAAGATGCAAACCTCAAAGATGCGATTTTGAGCATTAGTGAGGGGCGTTTAGGTACGACACTCATCATAGGTGAAGATGAAAAACTTCTTGGACTTTTAAGTGATGGGGATGTTCGTCGTGCACTTTTGAGTGAGGAGTTCTCACTTGAAGATAATGTTTTAAAGTATGCAACACTAAACCCTATGACCTGTGAAGATGAAGACATACTCGCAAGTGACGCACTTGTTTTAATAGAAGAAAAAAAGATACAACTGTTAGTTGTTACAGATAAAAATAAAAATATAAAAGGCGTGCTTCATATTCATACGCTGATTGAAAAAGGAATCTCATAAATGATGAGACTTAACAAATTTATAGCACACTACTCGACATACTCGCGTAGAGAGGCTGACAAAGTAGTCCAAGATGGATATGTAAGAGTAAACGGCGAGATAGAAGAAAACCCAGCAACTCAAGTTGATGAAAAAGAAGATATTGTTTATGTAAGTGGTAAGCAGATTAGCCGTCAAGAAAAGTATACGGTTATCGTTTATAACAAACCAAAGGGAGAGCTTGTTACAAAGTCAGATCCTAAAGGTCGTCGTACTATTTATGACTCACTTAGCCATGAGTTTAAGCATTTTGTCCCAGTTGGACGTTTAGACTTTGCAAGTGAGGGAGTTTTACTTTTAACAGATGCTTCTCATGTTGCAACTGCTTTAATGACTTCAGATTTAGAACGTCGCTACAAGATAAAAATCAAGGGTGAGGTAACTTCAGAGATGGAGACTGCTATGCTTGAGGGTATGTACATAGAAGATGCGACAGCAGGTGGGCACTCTCACTCGACTATAACATCGATGCAATTTAAGCCGTTTTTAGGCTACCAAATCCAGAAGAATGCACATAATTACTCAACACTAAAAGTAGCGATTTCAGAGGGTAAAAACAGAGAATTAAGAAGATTTTTCGCACACTTCGATGCGGAGATTGCTGACCTTAAACGTGTGAGTTTTGCAGAAGTAGAACTTAACAACCTTCCAACTGGAAAAACAAGATTTTTGACTCGTAGTGAGTACTCAGCACTTTTTACTTTCTTAAAATCAGAAGAAAAATTAGCACGTGAAATGGCAGGAAACAAGCCTAAAAAAGAGTTTAAGTCTACATTTAAGAAGGCTAAAGCAGCTCCTAAGGCCAGAGGTGATTCCAAATCAAATCCAAATGGTAAGAAAAAAAAGTAATAAATATTTAAGCCTGATAAGAATAGAATTAGAATTAGAATTAGAATTAGAATTAGAATTAGAATTAGAAATGGAGAAAATAAATGCTTAAACAGATAATTTTAGGTGTAGTAAGTAGTACAGTAATTATGGCAAGTTCTTTAGTAAGTGAAGCAAAGAATGCAGGGCTATCTGCAATTCCATCGGACAAGCAAGAGTTGATGAAACTTATAGATGATAAACGCAACCCCATTACAGCAGAAAAAACACAACTAGGAAAAATGCTCTACTTTGAGCCTCGTTTATCTAAGAGTGGACTCATCAGTTGTAACACTTGTCACAATCTTGCTACTGGTGGAGATGATGGTTTGGCAGCTGCAGTTGGTCATAAGTGGACTGTTAATCCTCATCACTTAGGTTCTCCAACAGTTTACAATGCTGTCTTTTTTGATGTACAGTTTTGGGATGGTCGTGCGCCAAATTTAGAAGCGCAAGCAGGTGGACCTATTCTCGCTGCACCTGAGATGGCAAACACTGCACCAAATGTTGTAGCAGTTGTTACATCTATACCTGAGTATGTAGAGAAATTTCAAATAGCATATGGTAAAGATGTAAAGATTACATATAAACTCATCGCAGATACCATTGGAAACTTTGAGAGAACACTTGTAACTCCCTCTGCGTTTGATGACTACTTAAATGGTCAAGAAAATGCACTCTCACAAGCAGAAAAAGCTGGAATGAAAAAGTTTATAGAAGTTGGTTGTGCAACTTGTCATACAGGTATAGCACTTGGTGGAAGTATGAATATGCTAGGTGTTACTGCAAAGTATAAGTATACTAATGTAGGTGACTTTAAAGGTGATGCAAACGGCATGGTAAAGGTACCAACACTTAGAAACATCACTCAAACTGCACCATACTTTCATAATGGTCAAGTGACTACTCTAAAAGAAGCTATTGTAGAGATGGGAAGAATCCAACTAGGAACTTCTATTTCTGATGCAGATGCGACTTCGATTGAGCTATTTTTACATACACTTGATGGAAGAAAACCTAAAATCATTTATCCTATACTGGCAACAAGAACCGCAAGCACTCCTGTTCAAAACGTACACTAAAGTCGAGTCTTTTTGCTCGATTTTACCCAAGCACTTCGCCCTAAAAACTTTGATGAGATAGTAGGTCAAGAGCATTTGAGTGCGCAAGGTGCTCCCCTTCGCAGTCTATGTGAAAAGTTTGCTTTAGGACATAGCTTTTTTTATGGTCCAGCAGGAACTGGAAAAACAACCATCGCTAGAATCATTGCTAAAACGATGGATTTGCCTTTTTATGAATTTAATGCAACAAGCCTCAAGATAGACCAACTCCGAAAAATATTTGAGCAGTACAAAAATGCTCTACAAAAACCTCTTATCTTCATCGATGAAGTTCATCGTTTAGCAAAGAACCAACAAGAAGTTTTACTGCCAGTTATGGAAAATAATTCTGTTTTGATTATCGGTGCATCTACTGAAAATCCTTTTTTCTCTTTAACTTCTGCTATTCGTTCTCGTTCTATGCTCTTTGAGTTAAAACACATCTCAAACGCAGCACTCCATACACTTATGAGTAGAGCTTGTGACTTAGGTGAGATAAGTTTAGATACTCAAACGCAGGAGTATTTAGTGACTAGTTCAGGAGGAGATGGGCGGGCGATGTTAAAACTACTAGAGTTTGCCTCAAACCTTGATAAAACTATCACTATAGAAGTGCTAAAATCTCTACGACCAAATGCCCTCGCGGCTGGAAGTAGTGAAGCGGGTGTTCATTATGACCTTATATCTGCACTTATCAAGTCGGTTCGTGGGAGTGATGAAAACGCAGCCATTTATTATTTAGCCAGGTTAATAGAAGGTGGAGAGAGTGCAGACTTTATAGCACGGCGCTTAGTGATACTCGCGAGTGAAGACATAGGAAATGCAAACCCCCAAGCGATGACACTCACAGCCTCATGTCTAACATCTGTAAGTAAGATAGGCTTTCCTGAAGCGAGAATTATTTTAGCACAAACCGTCATTTATCTTTGTTCTTCTCCTAAGTCAAACGCAGCATACCTGGCGATAAACGCAGCACTTGATACTGTGAAAAAAGGAACTATCTTAGAAATTCCTAAAAATATCACACAGAAAAATGAAGCTTATCTCTATCCACATGACTTCGGTGGTTATATAAAACAAGAGTATCTCTCAAAACCTATGAAGTTTGTCCATTTAAAAGAGATAGGCTATGAGAAAAAGATGAAAGATTGGCTAAAAAGTATAAAATATTAATCTTTTTCGTGATATTCTATAGTTAAGAATTTAGTATCCATAATTTAAGAGGTTTATCAATGTCTACGAAACAAAGAAACTTTGAAGTGATAATAGTAGGCGCAGGTATATCCGGTGCAGCACTCGCTTATGAACTTGCTCGCTATACTGATATAAAAAGTATTGGTATTTTAGAAAAATATGAAGATGTTGCTACTCTTAATTCAAAGGGAACAAGTAATTCTCAGACTATCCATGTGGGTGACATCGAAACAAACTATACTTTAGAAAAAGCTGCTATAACAAAGCGAACAGCCAAGATGGTTGAACTATATTGTCTCCAACATAAGCTTCAAAATAAAGCAATCTTTTCACACCAAAAAATGGCTTTAGGGGTTGGTGAAGAAGAGGTAGAATTTTTACTACACCGCTATGAAGAGTTTTCTGAGTTATTTCCTTACTTGGAAGTTTGGGATAAAGAGAGACTAAAAGAACTTGAACCAAAAGTCGTTTGGGGTGCTGATGGTAAAGAGAGATCTGAACCTATTGTAGGGATAGGAACACGAGGACAATGGACGACGGTTGATTATGGTGTTTTAGCTAAAGATATGATTGAAAAAGCTAAAGAAGAGGCAGATACTGAGGTGGAGATTTTTTTTAACACTGAAATTCAGGTTATGCAAAGAAGTGGTAAACGCGGCTATAAGGTTTTTACAAATGGTAAAACATTTTATGCTGACTTTGTTGTTGTGAATGCAGGGGCTCATAGTCTCTTTTTAGCACACAAGATGGGTTTTGGGCATAACTTAGGATGCTTACCAATAGCTGGAAGTTTTTACCTTACAAACGAGCACCTCTTAAACGGCAAAGTCTACATGATTCAAAATTCAAAACTCCCTTTTGCCGCACTTCATGGAGACCCTGATGTTTTAGTTGATGGACATACTCGTTTTGGACCTACTGCTTTAATGTTACCTAAACTAGAGCGTTTTAAACCAGGAACTTACATAGATTTTTGGAAAACTCTTCGACTCGATATGCATATAGTAAAAGCATTATATAAACTACTCAAAGAGAGTGACATTCGTGCTTATATAATGAGAAACTTTCTTTTTGAGGTTCCTTATATAAATAAGATACTTTTTTTAAAAGATGCTCAAAAAATCGTTCCATCACTTACAAAAGAGCAGTTTACATATGCCAAAGGTTTTGGTGGCGTTAGACCTCAAGTTATCAACAAAGATGAGGAAAAGCTTATGCTTGGAGAGGCTTCTATAAACACAGGAGAGGGAATAATCTTTAACATGACACCTTCTCCCGGGGCTACGAGTTGTTTAGGAAATGCACAAAGAGACCTGCGTTTTGTAACGGCTTACTTAGGAAAAAGTTTTGATGAAGAGCGTTTTAATGAAGAGTTAACAGAGGGTGAGTATTGTGCCTTGCCAGAGCCAATAGAAGCGCAACAAGAGAATGTCAATCGTATTAGAGACTCCATAAGAAAAACATATGAAGAATATTATATTGATCACCTTGAGGGAGAACCAGACAAAGAATTTTGGAGCCAACCTCACAGTAAGTTATAAGAAAAGGAAAATAAATGTCAAATAAAGCAGTATCAGATCAAGAAGCACTAGATTATCACGAGTTTCCCCATCCTGGAAAAATTTCTGTTGAAGTAACAAGCTCTGTCTCTTCGCAAAGAGATTTAAGTATGGCATACACGCCGGGTGTTGCTGTCCCATGTTTAGAGATACAAAAAACTCCTACGGATGCTTATAAATATACAGCTAAGGGAAATTTAGTTGGGGTTATTACCAATGGAACGGCAGTACTTGGTCTTGGTAACATTGGTGCATTAGCAAGTAAGCCTGTTATGGAGGGGAAAGGTGTCCTTTTTAAAAGTTTCTCAGGACTTGATAGCTTTGACATAGAAGTAGATACTGAGGATGTAGATGAGTTTTGTAAGGCAGTTGCACTGATTTCACCTACATTTGGTGGGATTAACCTTGAAGATATTAAAGCACCTGAGTGTTTTGAGATAGAGAGACGACTTGATGCGGAGTTAGATATACCTGTAATGCATGATGACCAACATGGAACAGCCGTTATATCAACGGCAGCGATTATAAATGCTTGTGAACTTACAGATAAAAAGATACAAGAGATTAAGATAGTAGTTATTGGTGCAGGTGCTGCAGCTATTTCATGTGCCAGACTTTACCGACACATAGGGGTAAAAAGTATCTTTATGATTGACTCTAAGGGAGTGATTCATGAGGGAAGAGATGACTTAAATGTATATAAAGAAGAGTTTAGCGCTCCAAAAGGGACTACTAAAAAAGAAGTTTTTACAAATGCCGATGTAGCAGTTGGACTTTCTCGTCCAGGCTCATTTAGTGTTGAAGATATTAAACTGATGGCAGATACTCCTATTATATTCACTCTTGCAAATCCAACTCCTGAGATTTTTCCAGATATCACAAGAGCAGCTCGTCCTGATGCTATTATAGCAACTGGGAGAAGTGACTTTGATAATCAGGTAAATAATGTTTTAGGTTTTCCATTTATCTTTAGAGGGGCTATGGATGTTCGTGCAACTCAGGTAAACATAGAGATGAAAATAGCAGCAGCTCGTGCTTTAGCAGATTTAGCGAAAGAAGAAGTTCCTGAGTATGTCAATGAGATATTTGGAAAAAAACTCTCCTTTGGTAAAGAGTATATTATTCCAAAACCTTTTGATAAACGCCTTATTGTGGAAGTTTCATCTGCAGTAGCACAAGCGGCAGTTGATAGCGGAAGTTCACAGATGGAAAATTTTAATATACAAGAGTATAAAAAAGAGTTAGCAAAGAGAATTAAGTAACTCTTTTCGCCTCTTTATAAAAACGAGTGAGTCCTCGTTGAGATTTTGAGTCTAGTTTATAAGAGATAAGTTTAAGGTACTCTAAAATATCTTTTTTACTTACATCTGTCTCCTCTGAAGCTTTTTGTAAAAGATACTGAGGTATTTTTACACTTCTTTTTAAAAACTCTTTTTGTATTCTTTTGTATACTTTTTTATCTTTATGAAAACACAGCAGAGCAAAAACGAAGGGGAGTTTATACTTATTGTACCAAACTTGTGCAAGATCGATATACTCATTACTTTTGAGGGCATAACGCAGGGCTTTATCGCCTATGAGAACTTCACCTTTCACTTTTAAGATATTTGCGAGAACATTTGAACTTGCTGATTCATTATCATCTTTACTCATTTTTGAAGGAATAACGATAACACTCTTTACATCTTTTTTAGCAATGATACCAAGCCCAACATACTTGCTTTTTTTGGCACTTATACTTGAGATAAACGCAGCATCAACTCTTCGTGAATGAAAATCTCTGTTTATTTTAGAAGGAACACCTCGTTTATACTCCATACTTATTTTTGAAGCACTACTTTTTAAAAAAGA
>NZ_JAEMVD010000038.1 GCF_029215975.1 Sulfurimonas sp. SAG-AH-194-C20 | reverse complement strand
TTATATCTGTGGTATATTTAAGATTAGTCATCTTCACCATTAAGCCAATATCATCAAAAGAGAACATTGCACTCAATATTTTAATAGCATCCTCTACTTCATTAGCTCTAAAAAATACCCATGTAATATTTATAAAGTTAAAAGTAATCAGCCATGATATGCATGTCCAAATTTTAAAACCATACTTGCTCCATATTTTGTAAATCACTAGCGCCAATCCATGTAAAAATCCCCATAATATGAATGTCCATCCAGCACCATGCCAAATGCCCCCAATCAAAAATGTAATGATAAGGTTTGAATATGTAATATACTCTCCATTTTTATTACCCCCTAATGGAATATATATATAGTCTTTTAAAAAACGGCTTAATGTAATATGCCATCTTCTCCAAAAGTCCTGAATATTATTTGATTTATATGGACTATTAAAATTAATTGGTAAGCTTATGTTAAAAAGCAGTGCGGCTCCAATTGCCATATCCGTATAGCCACTAAAATCAAAATATAATTGAAAAGTAAAAGATAAAGATGTCGCCCAAGCCTCTAAAAAACTCAATTGAGTTGTGACATTAAACCCTTGTGTCGCCCAAACTGCAAAAGTGTCTGCAATGACAACTTTTTTAAATAAGCCAATTGAAAATATAAAAATTCCTTTAGCTATATTATGATAATTGACTTCAGTATTGTTAGTATCTCTAAACTGAGGCATCATCTCTTGATGATGGACAATAGGTCCAGCAATAAGTTGTGGAAAAAATGTTACAAAGAGGGCATAATTTAAAAAGCTATGCTCCTTTACCTTCTTTTTATAGCTATCAACTAAATAGGAAATTTGCTGAAAAGTAAAAAAACTAATTGCTAAAGGTAGGACTAAATCTAATGACGGAACATTTTCATCAGTTAACAAGTTAAAGTTTTCTATAAAAAAATCTGCATATTTAAAATAGAGTAATAGTAATAAATTTATACTTATCCCTATACTAAGTAAAGTTTTTTTATTTGTATTATAAAGAGCTTTTCCAAGAGTATAGTTAATCAACATTGAAGAGAGTATAATTGGTAAATATACAACATTCCACCAACTATAAAAAAATAAACTACTAAATACTAAAAAAACTTTACTTATGCGATAGAGCCTTTTAGCATTGAGATAATAATATACAAAAAAAGTTATTGGTAAAAAAATAAAAATAAATTCGTAGCTATTAAATAACATTTTTAACTATCACTATTAAATATGTCCCGAGTGTATACTTTTTCTGTAACATCTTCTAAGATACTTTCAAACCTATTGGCTATAATCACATCACTTATCTTTTTAAACTCACCTAAATCTTTTATAACTTTAGAGTTAAAAAATTCATCTTCTTGCATAACAGGTTCATAGATAACTACTTTTATACCTTTTGCTTTTATGCGTTTCATAATGCCTTGAATGGCACTTGCTCTAAAGTTATCTGAACCTGATTTCATTACAAGCCGATATATCCCAACCACTTTAGGATTTTTAGCGATAACTGCATCCGCGATAAAATCCTTTCTTGTACTATTTGAATCCACAATGGCACCTATGATGTTACTTGGAACATCTTTATAGTTAGCACGAAGCTGTTTAGTATCTTTTGGTAAGCAGTATCCACCATACCCAAAGCTTGGATTGTTGTAGTGACTTCCAATTCTCGGATCTAGTCCAACACCTTCTATAATTTGTCTTGAGTTAAGCTCATGAGACTCTGCATAGGAATCAAGCTCATTAAAGAATGCTACACGCATTGCAAGATAAGTGTTTGAGAAAAGTTTTACGGCTTCTGCTTCAGTTGAATCTGTTAAAAGTATCTCTATATCTTCTTTTATTGCACCTTGCGCAAGTAGATTTGCAAATATCTCTGCTCGTTTACTCTTCTCTCCAACTATAATTCTACTTGGGTAAAGGTTATCATGGAGTGCTTTTCCCTCTCTTAAAAATTCAGGTGAGAAAATGATGTTAGTAGTATTATATTTTTCATTGACACTTTTTGTATATCCTACTGGTACCGTTGACTTTATAACCATCGTGGCATCAGGATTGATTGCTAAGACATCTTCTATTACTATCTCAACAAGTTTAGTATTAAAGTAGTTTGTTTGAGGGTCATAGTCAGTTGGGGTTGAGATGATTACATACTCAGCATCTCTATATGCTTCTTCTTTATCAAGTGTTGCTCTAAAATTTAACTCTTTATTAGCCAAGTAGTTACTTATCTCTTCATCTTCAATAGGGGAAATTTTATTGTTAAGCATTTCTACTTTCTCAGGAATAATATCCAAGGCTACGACTTCATTATTTTGTGCTAAGAGGACACCATTACTAATTCCAACATACCCTGTTCCAGCTACTGCTATTTTCATATCTACTCCAAAAATCAATTATACTTTTATTTTAACATACTTTATAAAGTTACACATGAAGCAACTCCAAGCTTATCTCTTTAAATATAACTTTTCGTTCTTCACTACTCTCAGGTAGTAGCATAAAATGTTTCTGTTTTTCTAAACTCCCAACACCCTTCCATCTTGCACTGCTTGCAAATAGTGAGTCTCCAAAAAAGGTCATAGTTGGTGTTCCTACTAATGAAGCCAAATGATAGGTTCCAGTTGAAGTACTTACAAAAAGTTTGAAATTACTGATGAGTTTTGCAAAATAAATAAGCCCATCAACAGAGAGGTAAAAAACAACATCTAAACCTTCAAATCTCGTTTGCATCTCTTCATAAAGCTCTTTCTCATCTGGTCCAAAAGTCATAACAACTTGGTACTTTTTTGTGATTAGAAGGTTCTTAATAAGGTTTTCATACTCATCAAGTGTTAAGTTAGCATCACTTGAACCACCAAATCCAATATGAAATGCGATGACTTCTTTTTCTATCTCATGGTTAAGACAAAAAACTTCATAAAAGTTTTCTATATTCTCAAAGCATAGTAGTGGGTCTTTATACTTAAGGTCTATATCACTAAAGAGTTCTTTTGTTAGTGCTAAGTTATACTCAAACTCTGCCATTTTAACTTCTGAGCGTTTTTGTTTGACTCTGTTTGTGTAAAAAATTTGTGCTATTTTTGTTGCAGGAGCTATAGTTTTATGGATTCTTGCTAAAAATTGTGCAAACGCAACTCTCGTGTTTGAGTAGAGTGTGATAGAAACATCTATCTTTGAGTCTTTAATTTTTCTTGCTAATGCAAAGACTGACTCATTTTTATCATCAATTATAAACGAGTCTATAAAGTCGCACTCTCTTGCTAAAGTAGCATTAATTTCCGAGATGCAGACGATGATTTTATTTTGAGGATTGTGCTGTTTTAGCACATAAATAGCAGGCAATGCTGTTATAAAATCGCCTAACTTATCTGTCCTCACTACTAATATATTCATATCTTCACTTATCCTCAGTAATTATTGGCTCATTTTATCTGAAAATTGCTATAATTGCACTTATGAAAGAACCTTTTAAATGGGATAATTATTCCGACCAACCAGCACTACTCAAAGATACAGTTTATAAAAAGCAGATGCGTAAACACCAAGCTTTTTCACTACTTAAAACTTTACTTGTAAGTTTGCTTGTTTTACCTGTTTCGCTGATGGCTATGCCATTTATCAAACGCAAGCAGATAAAACAAAATGAGTTTATCACCCTAGGTGTTGATTTTGAAAGAGAGACTCAAATAAGCTTAGAATTGCTCGAAGACTTAGAAGTGGAGAGTATTTTGTTGCGTTTAAAACTTTGGGAGTTAGAAAAACTCGAAGATTTAAAACTATTTATACAAAAAAACAAGGGAAAAAAAATCACCCTTAAGATACTTCAAGATAGAGAGCACATAGAAGACTTAGCACTCTTAAAGAACAATCTAACTCTTATCTTTTCCACACTTAATGGTCTCGTAGACCTCTATGAAGTTGGTTCAACGATAAACCGCTCTAAATGGGGATTTTTCTCAGTAGATGAGTACAATCATTTTTATCAGGTCGCTTATGATTTACAACAAGAAGAGTTTACAAACATAAAACTCATAGGGAGTGGGGTTATAGACTTTGAGTATCACTTTACAGTACACACCCTTTTTAATTTTTTCTCTTCAAAGTATGATGGTTTGTCTGCTCTGCTCTATGTAGATAGACGAGGAGCACCTGAAAACATACAACTAGGCTTTGCCCTTTCAGACAAACTTGCATGGTTGAGCACTATGGTTTGGCTCTCACGAAAATCAGCAAAGAAACTCTATATAACTGAAACGAATTGGCCACTTACTGGTACCGCACCTTATGCTCCAACAAGCGAAAAAGAGTGTGTAAGTGAAGATGAATATGCAAACTACATGCTACGCTACTACCTTTTAGCATTTGCTTCTCAACAGGTAGACTTTGTCGCCTGGCATCAACTCATTGCTCCTGGATATGGGCTTATTGACAATCGTGAGGGTATCAAAAAAAGAGTTGCTTATGATACTTTTAAGCATATGACTAAAACATTAAAAAATGCACAGTTTCTACGTTTAGATATTAAAAGAGACTACTACATACTCCAATGCTTAATCCAAGACAAACTACTACAAATCCACTGGTCTCTTATCGATACCGAGTTACAAAATGAGGAATTCTTTGAGGTATATGATAGAGATGGTATAAATATACAAGATGATATGTTGCAAATTAGCCAAAAACCTACTTATATCTACATAAAAGATGCGGTATAATATTTTTATGAATAAAAAGTTCTTACACAATCCCCTTTACATATGGCTTGCTTTTTTTCTCGCTTCAGCCCTCTTTATTTTTTATCCGCTAATTGACATTTATACCTCATCACTTTTTTTTGAAGATGGTTTTTATCTCCGAGGCTCTTTTTATGAACGTCTTTTCTATAAGTCTGTTCCAATTATGGTTTCAACAACAGCCTTAGGAAGCATAGCTATTTTTACATACAACTATTATAAGAAGAAAAATATTTTGGGTATAAACAAAAGAGTTATTATCTATTTACTTTTAGTACTCTCTCTTGCTCCTGGACTTATAGTGAACTCCCTACTCAAAGAAGAGTGGGGAAGAGCACGACCTATGGATATAGTAGAGTTTGGAAGTACAAAACAGTTTACTCCTGCGTTTATCATCTCTGATCAAGGTGGTAATTCATTTAGTAGTGGGCACGGTGCTGCTGCGTTTAGTGTTTTAGGCTTTGCTCTATTAGCTCGTAAACGCAGACAATTTTGGACAACTCTAGCATTAGCTTATGGCGTAGCTGTTAGTTTTGCACGGATTATTGGTGGTGGGCACTTTTTAAGTGATAGTGTTACATCTTTTTTTATCGTATACATCACAACTTATGCCCTGTATGGTTACTTGATAGAGAATAAAAAATGAAAATACTTATAATTCTTCCTAATTGGTTGGGTGATGCTATCATGGCGACACCAGCCATAGAACTTTTAGCAAAGCACTATCCTGGAGCGAAGTTTACCTTTGTTGGAAGTTTTGTCAGTATAGAGGCTTTAAAACATCATCCTTTATGTGATAAAGCTATTGTAGATGAGACCAAAAAAGCATCTTCGCGTTTACTTGCTACCTATAAGCTTGCTCGCACTCTGGGTGAATTCTCTCTAGCAATAACATTTAGGAACCAGTTTCACTCCTCACTACTACTGCGTTTTACGGGTACAGTAGTTTGCATAGCCAAAAGTTCTTGGCACTCAAAACTTCTTCTCTCGCATACTCCAAAGATAAAATCTAACAAACATTTAGTCAAACAGTACAGTGAACTCGCTATGATAAACAGTGACACTTTTGATGGAATCACACCTCCCTTAAAGCTCTACATAGA
The DNA here is from genome assembly GCF_029215975.1 of Sulfurimonas sp. SAG-AH-194-C20. Classification (GTDB taxonomy): domain Bacteria; phylum Campylobacterota; class Campylobacteria; order Campylobacterales; family Sulfurimonadaceae; genus Sulfurimonas. The sequence goes on along the minus strand of NZ_JAEMVD010000038.1, from coordinate 7,368 downwards.
AAAAGAGCATTTTAACAAACCTACGCTAGGCTTAAACGCAGGGGCAACCTATGGTAGTGCAAAGCGTTGGTACCCTGAACGTTTTGCCCAAGTAGCGGCTGCGTTTAGTGACAGATACGACATTGTCATCTTTGGTGGACCAAATGAAATAGAAATGGCACAAGATATAGAAAAAAATCTTCTTGAACTTGATGTAAACAACTACACAAACCTTGCAGGAAAAACATCTATAAAAGAGCTCTGTGCAAATATTGGAGCTTGTGAACTGTTTATCACTAACGATAGTGGTCCTATGCACGTAGCAGCTGCCTACCAAGTGCCTACTGTTGCAATATTTGGACCAACAAGATATAAAGAGACATCACAATGGAAGAATTCTAAAAGCATTATTGTAAGAAAAGAGATGGAATGTAGTCCATGTATGAAACGTGAATGTCCGCTAGGACATCACGAGTGTATGACAAGTATTACTTCAAGTGAAATAATACTCGTGGCTAAAAAGCTACACAGTTAAAAAGCGAACTTAAAACCTGCATAAAATGAATCATTGTAAACTACATTTCCTAAAACAGTATCGTAATTTGTATTAATATTTCTATATCCCAATGTTAAACGACCATTCTCAATAATTTCTATATCATAACTCAAACGATACTCCAAAAAATCTTTTGCATCACTAAAACTTAAAGCACTTGGGGCATAGTAAACTGAGCCATACACATACATAGGAATAAGTTTTTTTGCAGGTATAACATATTCAAACTCTAAACCTAAAGGTAATGTAGAGAAATTTTTTGTATAGTTGAGCTTAGCACCCATTCCAAAACTCATTCCCATATCACCAATAGCTCTTTTCATTAAAAAATTTGCTTCAAAGTATGGGTCAATCGTAGTTAAATTCCCACCAGCTTCTAATTTGCTATTCTCTTTTTGTCCATTTAAAAACTTTCCACCAATAAAAATTGTATCGGGTTCTACATTATCGTTGAACTGTCCCATATCAAACTTAGCACTAAGTTCTAAGTCTCTGTCGTTTATATTGATTTCTGCAGTATGAAGAGCAAAAGCTGAGATTGCCGTTGTTGTTATTAAAAGTATTTTTTTTAACATGTTTGTCCTTGAATTTTTTCTATTGTCTTTGTTGTGCTTTTCCCATCAACGAAGTCAACGAGTTTCAATTCTCCAGCAAATTCTGTTCCGATTACTGCTTTTCCTTCGTAGTCTCCACCTTTAACAAGAGTATCTGGTGCTATCATTTTTATCAGTCCATGAGGTGTGTCCTCGCTAAATGGTACAACAAAATCAACAGCTTCAAGTGCAGCAAGTAAGTATGCTCTATCCTCTGCAATATTTACAGGGCGAGTTGGACCTTTTAAACGTGATACTGACTCATCTGAATTAAGCCCTACTATTAGTATGTCTCCAAAGCTTTTAGCGATTTGAAGATACTTTACATGTCCAACATGAAGTATGTCAAAACAGCCATTAGTAAAAACAATTTTTTTACCATTTTCTCGTGCATGATTAACTAAGTTTTGGATGTCTTCAAAACTCTTTATATGTGCATCAGAAGTACTTTTATGTAAACTAGCTTCATACTCTTGTATCTCTGAAAGATTTACAGTTGCCGAACCAATTTTTCCAACAACAACACCAGCAGCGAGGTTGGCAAATGCAGCACTCTCTTGTATACTTTGACCAGCTGATAATGCAAAAGCGATGGAAGCGATAACTGTATCACCAGCACCAGTTACATCAAAAACTTCTTTGGCTACAGTAGGAAAAATTTCTACCTCTTTGTCATATGTAGCGATACCATCTTCAGAAAGAGTGATAAGCGAAACACCTAAATTACACTCAGTTTTAAGTTGCAGTAATGCTTTTTTTAAACTTTTTTCATCATCAATTTCAATTTTAGTAGCTAAAATAGCCTCTTTTTTATTTGGTGTTAAAAGATATGCTCCCTTATATTTTGAGAAGTCACTTCCTTTTGGGTCAACCAGTACTTTTATATTATTGCTTTTAGCTAAAGAGATAACACCTTGACATAACTCATCTGTTAAAACACCCTTTCCATAGTCTGATAAAATCACCATATCAAATGAGTTTATTTTATTTTTTAGTGATGTAAGTATATTTTCAACCGATTCTTTAGTTATACTTTCTTTACTCTCTTTATCATATCGTAGTATCTGTTGCGATACTGCAATTACACGGCTTTTCTTAGATGTTTTTCTACCATTTTGAATAATGATATTTTCACTATTTACACCTATAGACTCAAGCATAGAAACAAGTTCAACCCCATTATCATCATCGCCAATTATACTACTCACACTAACCTTTGCACCCAATGTTTGAAGATTATTTATAACATTTCCTGCACCACCAAGAACGGTAGTCTCTTTGGCAATATCTACAACTTGAACAGGTGCTTCAGGACTTATTCGCTCACATGAACCCCAAAGATAATGGTCTATCATCAAGTCACCAATCACTAAAATTTTAGGCTGGGCTTTTTTTAAATCATTCATCTATTTTACTTCTGTTTCATATATACGTTTTATCTCAGGTACATAAGCTTTTATAGCATCTTCCATCTCGTAAGCTGGCTCATACCCCAAAGCATCTTTAGTCGTTGCTATATCTGCTTCAGTATGAAACTGATAAGAACCTATAAAAGGATTAGAAATGTATTCACAAGTTAGAGACGTACCTAATTCCTTTTGTAAGATATCTACTATATCTTGAAAACTTCTTGCTTTTCCTGTTCCTACATTATAAGTACCACTCTGCTTTGGTTGCATCGCTTTTACATTCGCTTGGATTATGTCTTCAATATAAATAAAATCACGAAGAATTTTATCACTATCTACAAACAGTTTAGGATTTTTACCACTGAGTAACTGATGCCCAAACTGAAGAACCATAGAAGCAGTCGAGTTTTTGAAGTACTCCCCTGCTCCGTATACATTAAAGTAACGAAGACCCACTATACTTACATCTGTCTTTTTCATATACTCTTTGCTTAAGTGATCCATAGCAAGTTTAGAAAAACCATATACATTTTGAGGAGCCTCTCGACCTACTCGTTGAGGGGACTCTGCATTTCCATAAGTTGCAGCAGAAGAGGCATAAATCATATTTGCCTTATGTGCTACAGCTAGGTCAAGTAAATCTTTATAGGCATTAACATTTGTTTTTATCATTAGGTCTTGCTCTTGTGCTGTTGTATCACTAATAGCTGCTTCATGGAAGATATAGTCAAACTTATACTCTCTTTGTAAACGCAGAAGAAGTTCTTTATCGTTAATATCACCGCTAATTATCTCACCACTAAAACCAATAATATTTTTAAAATGTCCAAAACTTTTTAAATTACCATTGCTAAGAGTTTCTCCGCTTCTAAAACAGTCAAGTATAACGATTTTTGCATCGTGGTGATTATTTTGAAAGTAAAAAGCTAAGTTTGAACCTATAAAACCAGCTCCACCTGTTATTAAAATCGTTTTATTTTTTAAATCGTCTTCTATGTATCTCATATTCACACCTATAGTAGTTTTATTTTAATAAAATGATACCTTTTAATTTATTAACAAGCATTTAAGATGCAAAGTATTATAATCATCCTGAAATATTAAATCAAGGAATTCAAATGAAAAAAATAGTAATCGCTTCAATAACAGCACTAACATTAGTATCAACTTTAACTGCAGGTGTAGTTGCAGGTAAATGTGTTGGTTGTCATGGTAAAAGCTTTGAGAAAAAAGCTATGGGAAAATCTAAAGTAGTTTCAGAAATGACTCATGCAGAAATTGCAACAGCACTTAAAGGTTACAAAGACGGTTCTTATGGTGGTCCGATGAAAGGTCTTATGAAAGGTCAAGTTGCTGCTTATAGTGATGCTGACTTAGATGCTTTTGCTCACACTGTTGGTAAGTAGTCACATATAGTTCTATAAATCCAGAGTATTTGTTTACTCTGGTCGGTAGTTCTTCTTTCTTGCTTCTTCTTTTTTCCTCTCTTTTTTAACAGCATCGTTTAGATCTTCAACACCATCAAATTTTACTGCATTTAAAAATTTATTTTCATCATCAAATTGTCCATTTTTAACAGCCCAAAGAAATGCAAAAAGTGCCAAAGAACCTAAAAACAATGACCCACCTAGCATCATACTTACTACCCAACTATCCATAACCTAACTCCTATAATATTTTATACGTAAAGAATTTCCAACAACAAGCAGTGAACTAAAGCTCATAGAGAGTGCTGCTATCAGCGGTATAATATACCCAAACATCGCTAAAGGAATTGTAACTGCATTATAAACAAGAGAAATTCCAAAGTTTTGTTTAATCAGACTAAAAGTTGTAGTAGAGATTTTAAATGCACTTAATAATGAAGCAAGAGAGTTATTTAAAAGAACTACATCACCTACATCTACAGCGATATCACTTCCACTACTCATTACAATACCAATATCTGCAGCCCAAAGTGCTAAAATATCGTTGACTCCATCACCAACCATTACTACTATATTATCATTTTCCTGTATTCTTTGTACAAATGTGAGTTTATCTTCAGGTGATAATTCTGCATATACTTTTTCTATACCTATAAGTTTTGCAACTTTCTTTGCACTTCTTTCATGATCACCGGTAAGCATAATTGTCTCTATGTTTTTCTCTTTTAAATATTCTATTAACTTTTTTGCACCATCTTTGATTTCATCACTTAATTCATACATAGCAAAAATTTCTCTATTTATTGCTAAAAAAAAGAGAGTATTATCACTACTAAAGTTATGCTCAATTCCATTATCACACATAAATTGAGAGTTCCCACCTAAAACTTCTAGCCCTTTATAACTAGCTTTTATCCCGCGTGCTGGAACTTGAATAAAAGAATCATATAGTACTTCTTTGTTATCATATTTTTCTTGAAAATAATGTAATATTCCTTGTGAAACAGGATGCTGTGAAGATTTCACAAGAGAAAAGAGTAAATTTCTGTCAAAATCTTTTACTATATGCTCACCCACAACACTAGGTTTACCTTGTGTAAGGGTTCCCGTTTTATCTATAAGCAGTGTAGTAGTCTTTGCCATAGTTTCAAGCTGTGAAGACTCTTTAAATAGTATCCCTTTTTTTATACCAAGGTGAAGTCCAACAAGTGTAGCAACGGGTGTTGCAAGCCCTAAAGCACATGGGCAGGCTATAATTATTACAGAAACTCCTACCATTAAGGACTCTTCAAGAGAGTGTGGCCAAAACCACCAGATAAAAAATGTAGCAATTGCCAAAAGTAAAACTACAGTTGAGAAATGTTCAGAAAGTTTATTAGCTAGTATTTCAATTTTTGGTTTTTTATTTATTGCATTCTCTAAAAGTGAAACAAGATTTGATAGTGTAGAATGCTCAAAATCTTTACTCGCTCTATAATGAATATCTGCATCAATGCTAGTTGTCCCACTAATAACATTATCTCCTACTTTTTTAAACAGAGGTTCATTCTCACCTGTAAGATTAGACTCATCAAAAGAGCCCTCCCCTCTAATAATTTCACCATCGAATAATACTTTTTCTCCAGAAGATACAACAACAGTACTTCCAACACTTACATCTTCAAGTTTACATGATATAATTTTTTTATCTTGAAGGATATTGACTTCACTCGGTAGGTGCCTCCCAATAATATCTAAAGCATCTGCAGCATTTTTTTTGCTTAAAACTTCTAAAAACTTTCCAATCAAAACAAAAGTAATAATCATACTTACAGAATCAAAATAGGCTTCACCATGCTTCGTAATAGTTATATACAATGAGTATACATATGTTAAACTTGCTCCTGAAGCAACTAAAAGATCCATATTTACAACACGATTCTTTAGTCCATAATAAGCACCTCGAAAAAATATCCAACCACTATAAAAGAGTACAGGAGTAGCGAGCGCTCCTTCTGCTATATTTAAGATAGTCTTTATTTCTTGTGTCATTCCACTAAAGAAACCAGCATATTGTGCTACTGCAATCCACATAATATTCATAGATGCAAAAATCGCAACTGCCATGCGTAAATAGTAATCTTTTCTCTCTTTATTGGCATGAATCTCTTGTAGTGAAGCATCATAAGGGTAAGCATTGTAGCCTACAGCACGAATCATATCTACTATTTGTGAAAGTTTTAAAACTTCATCTTGCCAAACAATATTTGCCTTATTGTTTGTAAAGTTTATATCTGCTTCAATAATACCATCCATCTTATGTAATGCTTTTTCATTTAACCAAACACAGGCCGAGCAATGAATACCCTCAATAATTAAAGAGACTTCATATAATCCATCATTATTTATTTTAACAAACTTATCATAAAATGCAGGTGCATTAAAATTCGATGAGTCTTCATACTGTGTTGCCGGTGCTGATAGTTTAGTATCACCTGTTTTATCATAAAAACTCTCTAAACCTTCATCACTCAACAAATGGAATACACCCTTACAGCCATTGCAACAAAAGTAATGTTTCCCATCTTCAATCATTACATCTTTATTAAATTCTAAATGACAATGAGAACAAATTATTTTATCTAACAAGTTCAAATTTTCCTTCAGCTCTATTTTTTTCGATTTCATCAAATTTTTCTACAAAGCCACTCATACAGATATAAACACCATTTTCTCTGGTAACTTTAGCAAAACCAATAGCCATCCCCAAGTTAAAACTAGCTTCAGTTTTGTCAATTTCATAAGGCTTCATAGCACCTGTTAATATAATAATTTTATCCTCAAAAACTTCATCAAAGAACTCTGCACTTAAATGCATTGTATCAGTACCATGCACAACAATAAAGCACTTCTTACTAGACTCCCTAATGATGTTAGCGAGCATACTTCTATCATCAGCTCTCATTTCTAAGCTATCTTTATAAACAACACCAGCAATACTATACTTCTTACTGACACTCTCTAATATTTTATCTATTGCATTGTTATCAAAAGGAACTTCTAACTCTCCATTAACAGAATTATATCTTTTGTTAAATGTACCACCACAATTAAGTATAAGCATCTATTGATTCCAAATCTCATCTAATTTATTAACTATTTTGATTGCTTTAGAGTTTTTTATCTGCATTGATTCATCAAGGAGGTATGTTTCATTAAGGCCTGCATTTAAACCCGCCTCTATATCTCTTTCTTTATCTCCAATAATAATGGATTCTTCTAAATTAATTTTGTAATCATTAGCAGCTTGCAAAAGCATTCCAGGTGCTGGTTTTCGGCACTCACATTTTCCAGAAATAGTCTCATGATGTGGACAGTGATAAACATGAGAGATTAGAACTCCTCTTAATGCAAACTCTTTAATC
>NZ_JAEMVD010000037.1 GCF_029215975.1 Sulfurimonas sp. SAG-AH-194-C20 | reverse complement strand
CACTTTATGGTTTTGGTCAACAGATACGTAATGTCGCACAGGCCGTTACTCTTTTTGGTATGAGCATGACACGCTCTATTGCACTTGGAAACGCAGTGAGAAAACTTTTAAATGTCGACATGAAACCTTATGGTGTTACAAGTGATGATTTCGCCGATGTTTCTGCCAAACAAGCAAAACTTATTCAGAGTTGGTACAATACAATAGATAAAGAAAAAGCAGATAAGCTCTATCTTGCAGCATTTTTACAAGAGACAGGAAAGATTCTTATCTCAAGCGATATTATTCAAGAAGATGAAGATGTAAGCTTTAAGTCTGAGATAGAAACAACAAACAACATTGCAGAGGTTGAAAAGTCTTATGTTGAGGTTACAACTGCTCAAGTTACAGCAGCTGTATTTGAACACTGGGGATTTGATCCTGATTTTGTAGATATGATAAAGTATGCGGATAACCCTGCTGAAGCACCTGCGGACATTAAAGAGTATGCAACTGCTTTAAACATAGTAAAAACAATAGTACCGATTAACAAACCATTTGGTGAGGGTTCTATAAATTTCGGTCTTCGTAAAGCAAGAGACGCCGGGTACGACTATGAAGTGCTAGAAGATATGCTTGATAATATTTTAGATACTATGGAGTCGGAGTAAAAGTTAGTCATACTTTAGCTATAATTACTAAAAATAATTATAGGCATCCTTATGAGCAAAACCGTTACAGTAATAGACACTTTTGGCTTCTTTTTTCGTAGTTTTTATGCACTTCCACAACACTTAAAAAATAAAGATGGTTTTCCTACAGGATTACTAACTGGTTTTACAAACTTCATAGCAACTCTTGCTAAAGATCATGACAGTGACTACATCATTTTTGCCATAGATACTAAAGGCCCTACCTTTAGAAATGAGATAGACCCTAACTACAAAGCAAACCGTTCAGCCCCACCACCAGAACTTACAATGCAACTCCCAGTTGCTATAGAGTGGATAGATAAAATGGGTTATAAGACTCTAGGAATGAAGGGCTTTGAAGCAGATGATATGATAGCTACTGTTGTAGAGTTAGCCGAACAAAAGGGTTATAAAGTAAGAGTGGTTTCTCATGACAAAGACCTCTACCAACTTATAAATGATGAGAAGAATGTTGTGGTTGTAGATGCAATCAAACGCAAGCAGATGGATGAGAAAGCTTGTTATGATAAGTACGGTGTAACTGCTGCACAATTTACAGACTACCAAGCTATACTCGGAGATAGTGCCGATAATGTTCCGGGTGTGAAGGGAATAGGAAAAGTAGGAGCCGAAAAACTACTTAAAGAGTACGGTACATTAGATAATGTTTATGCTCATGTTCAAGAAGTAAAAGGTGCAAACCAAAAGAAGCTTAGAGAGTGTAAAGACCAAGCCTATATGTCAAAAGAGCTTGTAACACTTAAACGCGATGTCTTTGATACACTTGACTTTGAAGAGTACAAAATGGATGTAGAAAATCCTTTTGTAAACATCTATGATGAGTTAGTCAAGTATGAGCAAAACGCCATCCTTCGTGTACTTCATGCAAGAAACCAAGTAAGTGACTCTAAACGCGAGAGTGCAGAGCAGGCTGTAGCAGAAGAAATTGAGGACTATGGTGTAAAACTAGAGTTTAAAGCGACACTTATAACAGATGCTAAAGAGTTAAACACAGTACTCTCGAAGTTTACTCCCGACACGATAGTTGCGTTTGATACTGAGACAACAGGTCTTGATTATGAGAACGATAAACTAGTAGGCTTTAGTTTTTGTACTAACGAAGAAGAAGCTTACTATGTTCCTTTTGCTCACTTTTATCTTGGAGTTCCAGATCAACTTAGCGAAGAAGATACTAAATCGGCTATAAGAAAAATATTTAACTCTAAAGTAGTTGGGCATAACATCAAGTTTGATTTGCATTTTGTGACTCGATTTTTAGAAGATGAAAGTTTAGAAGTCTATGCTGATACTATGGTTTTAGCTTGGCTTATTAACTCTAACTCTGGACTAGCACTTGATAAACTCAGTGATGCTCTTCTTGGACATAAGATGGTTGCATTTAAAGACACTGTGAAAAAAGGCGAAACTTTTGCAGGAGTTGAACTTGATGATGCTTGTAAGTATGCGGCAGAAGATGCTTACATAACAGCAAAACTTTACAATCTTTTTTTAGAAAAGTTAGAACTTCAAAGTGCAACTCATTTAATCGATGAAGCAAAAGAGGTAGAGTTTCCTTTTATCAAAACACTTTTAAGAATGGAAAAAGAGGGTATTGAAGTAGATAGCTCATTTTTAGAGAAGTTTTTGAGTGAAGTAAAAGAGACACTCTCAAGTTTAACTATAAGTATCCACGAGTTAGCGGGTGGAGAGTTTAACATCAACTCTACAAAACAGTTGGGTGTAATTCTCTTTGAAACACTAGGGCTTCCTGTGGGAAAAAAAACAAAAACGGGTTACTCAACGGATGAAAAAGTTTTAAACGGACTACTTGAAGCACATGAGATAATCCCAAAACTATTAGAGTACAGAGAAGTGTATAAACTTTACTCAACATACATAGAACCACTTTTAAAACTAAGTAAAGCAAGTTCAAAAAGTCGAATACATACTTCATTTGTGCAAACAGGAACTGCAACTGGGCGTTTAAGTTCTAAAAACCCTAACTTACAAAACATCCCAACAAGAACACCACTTGGCGCAAAAATTCGTCAGGCATTTGTAGCAGGTGAGGGTAAAAAACTTATAGGTATTGACTACTCACAAATCGAGCTGCGTTTACTTGCACACTACTCAGAAGATAGTGTTTTAGTTGCTGCGTTTAAAGATGATAAAGACATTCACTTACAAACTGCCATAGTGCTTTTTGGTGAAGAAGAAGCGAGTGCAAAGCGTTCTATCGCTAAAACTGTAAACTTTGGACTTCTGTATGGAATGGGACCTAAAAAGCTCTCAGACACTCTAGGAATCACGACTAAAGAGGCAAAAATGATTATAGAGAAGTACTTTGAATCATTTCCTACTGTAAAGTCTTACTTTAGAAGCATAGTTGATGGCTCAAAAGAAAAAGGATATGTAGAAACACTACTTAAACGCAGACGTTACTTTGACTATGAAAATGCAACTCCTATGTTTAGAGCGGCATACGAGCGAGAGAGTGTAAACTCAGTTTTTCAAGGAAGTGCGGCTGACCTTATAAAACTAAGTATGAACAAAATCCATGATGTGATAGAAAAAGAAAAGCTAAACGCAACGATGTTACTACAGATTCACGATGAGCTCATCTTTGAAGTAAACGCAGAAGAAGCAGAAGATTTGGGAAATAAGTTTAGAGATATAATGGATGGTATTATGGAGCTAAATATCCCACTCAAAGCCAGCCTAAACATAGGCGATAACTGGAGTGAGTTGAAGTAGTGACTGTTTAGACTAGGCTCTCTTTTTAAGCTCTAGTCTGTCGTACATTTTGAGCATATTTTCATAGTCTTTATGAAGTGTTACATCTGTAAGAAGTGCAGTACCATCTAAAACCCCAAGTGCTTTTTGCACAAGCTCTTTAGTAAAAACAGTGTAGAGTGCTTCTTCATAGTGAGAAAACTCAAGCTCTGATTCTTCCATCTTTACAAGTTCTACTATGATGGAGCCAAACTTATCAGCTCCATACTCTAGTAGTTCTAGTGCCTCTTCTACTTCTCCAAGAGAAAACAAAACTTGTGCTTTAAACTCTCTAAGTGTGAAGTTACTCTTAAAAATCACACCAATATACTTCTCAATATTTAAAGTCTCTTCTAGTTGTTCTATCTCTATCATAACATCTTGTGGATCGTAATCCTTATAGTTTAAAACCATATCTCGGATGAGTTTTCCATTGTTCTTGTTGTTATAAATCAAATCCTCTATAGGGTAGACTTCTGAAACACTTGGAACTATGAGTTGACATGAGTAAAACCCAAGGTAGCTATACTCTCGTAGGTAACTCTCCTTGCCCATAGTTTCTAAAATATTGTAAAGGTAAGCATGCTCTTCTTTTGTGCTTTTTCCATCATAAACCCAAGGTGTGTACTCAAAACTCGGCTGAGAACTTAAAAAAGGAAATCCTAGTTTACCATTTGAGTCAATGAAGTGTGACTCAAGGTTAAAGCTATCTCCAACTAAATCCATGTCAAAAGTAGGAACTTCAAAACTATCAAGATTATCTAAAGAACGTCCCTGCATAAGTTCTGTCATAGTGCGTTCTAACGATACTTCTAAGATAGGGTGTGCCCCAAAAGAGACAAAAAGAGTAGATGTATTAGGGTTGATGAATGAGATGGCAGTGACAGGAAACTTCCCACCAAGAGAAGCATCTAAAACTTCTACAATGTAACCAAGATCGCGTAAACTTTGTAAGTCTTTAGTAACTCTAGGAAAGTTTTCTATAACTTCATCTGGAAACTTTGGTAGGGCATAGCCATTTTTAATGATGTCTATTTTTGCATAGCGTTCAAAAATTTCACTAAGTGCTTGAACTTGAGCTTCCTCAGGTGTATTTCCTGTTGCTAAGCCATTACTCACATAAAGATTACTCAGTATGTTTAGTGGTATGTATATAGTTGTTCTATCGCTGCATTTCGTAAAGGGAAGGGTGACTATCTTATCTTCGTAGTCACTGTTAAAGTCAACTAAATCTTCATCTGTAAGTTGACCTGTGGGATTGTAGATAGTTTTTAACTCATCGTTTAGATACTCTCCTCCAAACTCAAACGCCACTTCATCAGGATAGTATTTTCTTGAAGGTAGATGAAAGTCTATAAAAAAATTGTTGGTCTGAAGTCTCTCTATATACTCACCCAAAGCACTAGCCATAGAAGCTTCTGAGATAACTCCTTTACCATTTGAGTAGATATGTCGTGGAGCTTCTACTGAAGCGAGGTTAACAGAAAAACAGTTTGATAATGGATGCTTTTCTTGTGAAAAAGTAGTTTCACATCCAACTTCTTCAAGTGTGCTTTTCATTTTTTTGAGAGAAACTTCAAGTGAAGCATCTTTAGAGAGTAATCTCATGGCTATTTCCTCATGTTATATTAAGCAAATTATAGCTAATAATTTTGAGCCTCATCTTTTAAAATATATTTTCAATTATTTCTTAGTGCACTTCCATAGATAACTGTGGCTTCTAATCCTAGTATAATAAAACTTAGTATATTCAAATATTTCTTTTTTTATTAGAATTGGTGTTTGATTTTTAATACAAAAATAGACTTATATTAAAAAATACTGAAAGAAAGTACTGTAGAAGTAAGAAAGCTGTATAATTTGTGTCATACATTTAGATATTAAATGATCAGTAAAGATGTAGATATTGTTTGGGTGTCTAAAATATCTGCTCATAAAACAGCTAATATTACCTTAGAAAATGGCACATATTTGGCACAAGTGATAATCCAACTAGGCTTAAAAGCCGTGAATAAAGGGTATAAAATGCTTATTAGAGTATATTATGAAGACACAGATACAGGAGGAGTAGTTTATCACTCTAACTACTTAAACTTTTGTGAGAGGGCTCGGTCTGAGGTTTTTTACAAGAGGGGTTTGACTCCTATCTTAGAACATGGGCATTTTGTGGCTCGAAAACTCACAGCTGATTTTTTTGCTAGTGCTAAACTTGGAGATATTTTAGAGATAAAGTCTGAGCTTATAAAATTAAAAGCTGCTTCGTTTATACTCAAACAGTCTGTTTATAAAGATGAAGTGAAGATATTTGAGCTTGAGATTGTTTTAGCTTACATCACTTTTGAAGGGAAACCTCAAAAAATTGATGTTGATACAAAAGAATTATTACTGAGTCTCTTCGATTAATAGTTCATCCTCTTTTATACGAGGTTCTCTAAAAGGACGAATATACTTTTTAAACTTAGAGTGTGAAGGTTGAAGTAATTCGATATCGTAAATCATCTGATTATTTTCTATCTTAGTTTTATAAGTTCTCTCTTCATTAGTGATAAGTGAGTAAAAGTAATCAACCCCAATAGTAGTTGTATAGTTAATCCAGTCATAAACGATATCATTGCCGAGGAGTGCATTTGTCTCTATGAGGATATTGTTGTGTTCTGTTATGGAATTGGCTACTACCATATCTTTTCTATCACTATACTGTGTCATAGATAGTAAAAGTGGGTCATAGTTGATTTGAGTAGAGAGAACATTTGTGGCATTTGCATCATAGAGTGTGAGTTGTGACATTATCATAGCACTTTTAATGATTGGTGTATTTATGAAAAATGAAGCATGTAAGACTTCTTCTTTATCCTCTAAATATGACTCTAAATTTGTAGTTCTTTTTGAGACAAAATAATTTATAGCATTTTTTTGTACCTTTAGGAACTCCTCTTTAAGTATTTCATCTTCAAGTATCTCTTCATCTTGAGAAAATAGGCTTATTGTGCTATCAAACAATGAATTATCTTCACTTGCGTTTGCATCAATATTGACAACTTTAGGGTTCAAAAACTGCTTTTTTTGGTAGAGGGCTAGTTTCTTTCCTGTTGTAGACTTGTCTGAAAAAATAACTAAAGGAGTTAGCGCTTCATTAAGAAGCAAATCACTCTGTTGTATGTAGTCAATGCCCCCAAATGTAAGAAAGGCAGAAGAGGTGTTTACATCATGCTTATTAATAGTAGGAAAGTAGATATGTATAGCTGGATTTATTTCTATAAGATTTTTTGCACCTTCCTTAGTTAAGGGTGCTATGATGTACTCAAAAGCATCTTCTCTTATTTTTGAGAGTGCTAACTCTAAATCTTCAATGTTTTCACTATCTATTTTATAACTTTTAAGTGTAAATGAGTGACTTTTTGTCATAAGGTATGCAAAAGTTGCATTCGTAGTAGATGCAGCATATTTTCCTATCTTTTTATAGGGTAAGAGTATGGCGATGTTGAGTTGGTTTGAACTATGAAATGCACCAAGGTTTAAGATAGACACGAGAAGAACTCGTGCTTCATTTTGTTCTTTGTCTTTTAGTTTAGTGTTTGCATGTGCTAAAAATGAAAAGATCATACCTTTGTAAAGAAGTTCTGCTCTACAAGCATCATCGCATTCATAAGGGTCAAGATTTTGTACATAAGTCTTAGGTAGAGGAATATTTGAGAGTATGAAACTCTGAGCATATATTATGATAGGAAGTAGTAAAAGTAGTAGTTTTTTCATAAGGAACTCTTTATAGTATTTAAGTCATTAAGCGTAATTTTTTTCGACTCTGGATTTCGTAGTAGGTAGTTAGGGTGGTAAATCGGTACAAGTTTAGTACCTTTAAAGTCTATGACATGACCTCTAACATCTTCAAAGTTACCGCTGTCTCCTGTTATATGGGTGTAGGCATCTTGACCTAAGACCATGATGACTTTTGGTTTTATAAATTCTAGTTGAGAGTACAGATAACTTTTACAAGAGTTGTACTCTGAAGGGGAGGGCTTATTGGCACCTAATGGTTTACACTTTACACAGTGTGTAATAAAAACATTTTCTACATGTAAGCCTAAAACTTTTTCTATCATGTTTTTAAGTGTTTCACCAGAGCGACCTGCGTAGTAACTGTTTGAACTATCTTGAACTTGAGAAACACTATAGTCGACAACGAGTAACTGTGCTTGATGATTTCCATATCCTGACATACTTTGTGTTCGTGATTTACTAAGATCACATAAATGGCATGTATCTATATTTGACGAGAGTTCTTCTATACTTGCAGGAATTTCATAACTTGTTTTTTCGTTAATATTGAAATGATCAATATACTCAAATCCAATGGACTTAAGTCTATAAAGGTTTTGCAGTAAGACAAGATTTTGATATGACTTCACTATGACCACCATTTATAAAATATAGTGAGAGTATAGTGAATGTGTGGTTAAAATATACTTTATATGAAAAATTATGCTATCATAAATGAAATGAATTAGCCGATACGGAGTATTTTAAATGTTAAGCGAAGTAAATGTAAATAGCTATAGACTTTACTCTTCAAGTGAAGTAGATTTTAAAATTGAAGAAGTTAAAAAGCTCAATAGTAAAAACTTAGTTATTCATATAGTATCATTTATTCACAACACTGTTCTCGTTCAAAACTTAAAAAAGAATCTATCAAAAATCTTTCCTCAAATTGATATTGCATTACTAAAACACGAAGAAAAGAACTATACGATACTTAATGTATATACCATTGAAAATATCAAAGAAGATGAAAACATTAACGATATTATACTCCATCAAGTATATTTGGACTACTTAAACAAAGAAGAGAGTGCAAACAACTCCCGTCATCAGCTCTTTAGCCGTTACTTTACTGATCACTTGACTAACCTTCCTAATGTGTATCAGTTAAGAAAAGATTTTCAAGCAGAAGAAGACTATGGACTTGTATTTATAAAAATAGACAACTTTTTAACTATAAATAATTTTTATGGTTTTGTGATTGGAGATTTTGTTATTGAAGCAGTTTCAAAATATTTAAAAGAGGTACTTGAAGTGCATAAACTGTATAGACTAACAGGCTCTGAATTTGCCTTTACTCTTACAAGTTCAATGAGTTTTTATAAGTTGAAAATTTACCTTAACGAAGTGTATTCAAAAATTAATTCTTATTCTGTCATATATCAAAATACTAAAATATATATTGATTTTACGATGGCCTCAACAGCAAGTAGTACTAAAGATAATGTTTTTTCAAAAGTTTCTATGGCATTGGATTATGCAAAAAAAACAGGGGTTCCTTTTTGGATTTATGAAGATAGAATGAATTTTGAAAATGATTACGCTCGTAATCTTGAACTCTCTGAAGTTGTACGAGAAGGGGTGAATAGCTCAAAGGTAGTACCATATTTTCAAGCAATAGTAGACAACAAAACAGGAAAAATTGTAAAGTATGAGTGTTTAGCAAGGCTAATTGATACTCAGGGTAATGTACTCTCTCCTATTTTATTTATTCCTATCGCAAAAAAGATAAAGGTTTACAATGAGATAACTATTCAAATGGTAGAAAAATCTTTTGCTGCTTTTAAAGATAGCTCTTTTGAGTTTAACATAAATCTCTCGATTGAAGATATTATGAGTTCTAAGATATTTAACTTTATTATAGATAAGGTAAAACATTCAGATGCTTCTTCTCGTGTTACTTTTGAGATACTAGAATCCGAAGCGATTGAGGACTTTAAAAAGGTAGAGAAGTTTATCATAGAGGTAAAGCGTTACGGTGCAAAAATAGCCATTGATGACTTTGGAAGCGGTTACTCAAACTTCTCTTACCTAATAAAAATAAGAGCTGATTACATAAAGATTGATGGGTCGTTGATTAAAGATATAGATGTGGATAAATCAGCTCTTTTAGTAGTTGAGACAATAGTAAGTTTTGCTAAAAAACTTGGAATGAAAACAGTGGCAGAATTTGTACACTCAAGTGTAGTTATGGATAAAGTGAAGGAGTTGGGGATTGATTATTCACAAGGTTTTTTTATAGATGAGCCTTCATTAAAAGATTGTAAATAAATTTACTTTTGTGTCATCTTACAAACACCCCACTTTATATTTTTTTCTATATTGGTTAAGAAGTATTGTGATGGGGAGTCATTATACTCTTTGATGAGTTTTTTAAATAGCTGTTTAGCACTTAATATATCTTCATTTATATAAAACTCTAAAGCATTATCATATATCTTTTTTATATCTTTAGACTTTTGTGTATGTGGCATTAGTTCATATAGCAGAACAGCATTCTCTTTCCCTTTTACTATTACAGGTTCGATTTTTCTAAAGATGAAACTCCCATTTAGCATAGCCACAGTAAACTCAGTAATAAGTATGTCAATACCATAGTTCTTTGTGAGTGATTCTACTCGTGAAGCAAGATTTACACCATCGCCCATTACTGTATAGTTGAACCGAGTGTCTGAGCCCATATTACCCACAATAACATCTGCACTATTTATTCCTATTCCAATGCTTATCATCGGTAAACCTTCATGATGTAGGTCTTGGTTAAGTTCAGCTAACTTTTGTATCATATCTAGAGCTGTTTGACAAGCTTTTTCTTCATGGTTTATCACATCAACTGGTGCATTATAAAAAGCCATAATTGCATCTCCAATATACTTGTCAAGCATCCCTTTATTTTGTAAAACTGCTTGTGTCATTGGTGTAAAATAACGGTTGAGTAGTGCGACTAGAGACTGAGCATCCATAGCTTCAGATAGGGCAGTAAAACCACGAATGTCGCTAAACAAAATACTTAAGTGTTTTTTCTCTCCACCAAGAGCGAGTGCATGAGGGTTTTTAATGAGTTGTGAGAGTAAGTCAGCTGAAAGATAAGCGGAAAAAGCATCACGAATAAACCTTGTGTTTTTTTCTTGATGACTAAAAGCTAAAATCTCAACAACAGCTGTACTAAATAAAAGAGAAATGAGAGGATAGAAAAGGTCAATATATATCATATTTAACACAAAAAGGTAACGAACAATGATATATATTAGAAGGTATGAAAAGAAGTTGATAAGAGTACGGTAAAGAACATTTTTGATAAATATTAAAAGTATAAAAGGGAGTATCATCATAATCATCATTAGTATATAACTAATGTATTCTGGTTCATAAATAAGGTGTTCTTGTAAAAAGTTAGATATAAATGTATAGTGGAGTAAAGGACCATATAGCGAACCAATGGGTGTACTTACAACGTCACCTGAACCGATTTCTGTGATTCCTAGAATAATGATTTTATTTTTGAAGTACTCAGGCTTTATTGTGCCATCTTTTACATCTAAAAATGAGACAATATTATACTGTTCTTTTTTATAAAAATTTAGTCTAATAAAACCTTTTTCATCAAGTTTTAAAACTCTACTATTAAGACTTACTTCGTTATGATTTATCCTGTTTATATCTTTATTTAACACTAGCCTTAAACCTTGTATAGCTAATGAAGGAAATAGTCTACGATGATAGTAGACACCGATAGGGTACGAGCGAAGCAGTTGGTCATGTTGAGCAAGAGTTGAAAAACTACCCGAAAGAGTACAGCTCTCAAGTATGGGCAATATGTTGATTTCAGCGTAAGGTGCTGATATGAAAAGAGGATTGTGGTGTTGTGTAATTTGTGCTTGGAGCAGGTCTAATGCTGAGTCATCCAGTATATTTAACTCATCATCTTTTATAAACTGTGTTGCTTTTTGACGAAGAAAAAACCCACATACAGAGTTGTTTAAATTTGAAATAGCTGAAGATATACTACTGTCCTCCAATAGGGAGGTAGATTCTGAAAATATCATATCCATTAGGACTATATCAGCTTGGTGTAGCTTATTAATGCCATCTGCTAAAATATTTCTATTCCAAGGCCATCTTCCAAATTTATTGACACTGCGTTCATCGACAGCAACAAAGACTATGTCTTTATTTATTTCTTTAGTTTGTAAGTCAAAGTTAATATCGTTAAAACGCAGAGAAAAACTCTCTAGGGGTTCTACTTTATTATATGATAGAGATATAAAAAGAGAAGATATGACAAAGAATGCAATAAGAAATGAGACTTTATCTTTCATTTATTTATCGTTTCATACTTTTAATAAGTTTGTCGAAATACTCAAATGATGCATCATCTGAGTCCTCAAAAGTGCTTTCTTGTACTTTTGAGCCATTAAATGAGACACTATGTCCAGACTCCAGATGAAACTCTTTCGTTTTTATAGGTTTTTGAACTTGATATTGTGTGTTTTTGAATTTTTCAAATGCATTCATTTCGATTTCTTTAGCAGCTTCTTGTTTTTCACGAAAATCATCAAATTTCTTTTGCTCATTTTTTCTATAAAGTTCAAACTCTTTATGAATACTTTGAATACCAATAAGACCTTCTTTGAGTAGTACAGAAGATGTCTTGGTCGCGTTTACAATAAATGTAGTTCCCTTAATCCCGATTACAGCGAAAGGTGTTGTTATTTTCAGTGAGTTTTTTGCATTACGAGAAGTAATTTTGTATAAAATCTTCCCTTTTTCTTGCTCTGCACCATACAAAGACGAGAAGTGAAGTGTTGAGAGTTCATCGAGAACTAGAGTAGAACCATCAACAAGGCGAATCGCTACACTAGAGTTCTTTGAACTGATAATCATGTCACCTTCATATATTTTTAAACCTAAATAGACTTTTGTTTTTTTAATTGAGTTGTCGGGCTTAATTTTTACATTACCATTAAAAGATTCTATATCGCCTATAATACTCTGTGCATACATAAGAGAAAACAATCCAAGAAAAACACTTACTAAAATAAGTTTCATACCACTACTCCAAAATAAATTAAATGGATTATAGCATTAAAATTATATGATAGTGTTTTATGATAAAAGTAAAAGAGGTTATAAGTGTATGGTTAAGATAGTTCAATACAAGAGGTTTAGTAAAGGAGTAAATCCTTTACTAAGAAAAGAAAAAACTACTGAGCTACAGCAACTTCTACTTTAGTTGATTCCCAGATACCGTGCTTAGTACAGTAACCGTGTGCAACTAGGTTAAGTTTCTTACCCATTGGACGGATAGTGAAAGTAACTTCTGCATGAGATTTCTCATTTCCTAAAGTTCCTGGTACGAAAGTAGCCATTGCTAATTTAGTTTCACCATTGAAAAGAGTGATAGACTCGATGAAGTGATCGAAATCATCTGGGTGAGTATACTCGTTACCCATTTTAACTGTTACTTTTAAAGTCTCGCCAACTTTAGCATCACCTTCAACTGTGATAAACGGTGAGTGACGGTCGATTAAGTCTTTTTTAGCTTCTCTTTCTACATTGTCGATATTTTCGTATACATTTACTTTTGGCATATTAAATTCCTTGTGTTTTTTGTTTGGCGTATTGTATCTATAAAAACATTTACTCTTTACTTAAATCAGAGTATATTTGTCTTATTTAAGATTTGTTTTATATTTATTTCTTAAAACTAGCACTTTGGATGATAAGCGGGTAAAAATAACCATAACCAAAGTCCTTATCTTTTACAACAGTCCCTTTAGCATAGATAACTGTTCCAACTGCTGGTAGCTCTTGAGTAGAAGTAAATACTAAGTCGTTCATATTTTGAAAGTTACTACCATCTTGTATGTGTAACCAGTTAAGCTTCATAATGCCCCTAGATGTTTTTGTGACTTTTCCTTTTACGGTTACTACTTTTCCAACATATTTATCTCTGTTAGCAAAAAGTTCTGCAATGCTGAGTACATTCTTCTCTTTGTAATCTGAGTGCATATTTGTTGTAAACTTTTGTATCTGTTTTTGTGGTTTGTTTTTTTCAATATTTCCAGCAAAAAGAATAGATTCAAATGTTCGGTCTAATGTTTTTGAGTGGAAGTTTTGCATCCAACCTTGTTCAGTGTAACTGATAGTATCACCTTTTTTGACATCTCTTTGTGTCATTGCAATCCAGTAAGTATTTGTATTGTCTTTTACTTTCATGTAAGTATAACCTCCACTACTTAGAGTCTCTTGTATAACTCCTGTGTGATTCGCACCTGCAAAAAGTGTAAGACTTAAAAGTAAAGCTGATAATGTTTTTTTCATT
>NZ_JAEMVD010000036.1 GCF_029215975.1 Sulfurimonas sp. SAG-AH-194-C20 | reverse complement strand
ATGCCCTAAAAGTAAAAGTTTTTTAGCCCCATCAATATGTAAAGATTTATAATGTCTATGGTCACCAATCTCTTCTCTTTGATAAATTTCGACACTAAAACCTAGCTCTTTTAACCATCTATCAAAAACGAAACCAACCCTGTCTACACCCTCTTTATTTTTTGTATATGAGTTAATTTTGACAATTTCTGCTAACTCGCTTAAATAGGTCATGGAGTTTAGTTCTTTTTAGAAATTTTACTCTGAACTTTCTTTTTATCTATTTTATCTAAGGCAAGATTATCTTGGTAGTTCCATTTTTCACTAGGCCATTCTTCTTTCTTTCTAGGAGTGAGTCTTTGCATTTTATACTCTGTATCTAAGGCATGAAGATAAACTTCATTATCTCCAAAAAGTTTCTTCTTTTTACCAAAGTATTCACCATCAAAACTAGGACTATAGTTTCCAAAAGTTATGTGTCTCATTGTTCTTAATATAGAGCTATCCATCTTGCTAAGTTCTTCCCAGTTAAACATAGGGATATGAGGTTTTTTAAACCTTCCCTTACTTAAATCCCACATTACATACTGAGCAATCCAGTCTCTGATGTAAGGAAATGCAGCAAACGCGGTAGCACATTCTAAAATCCTTGGAACACCATCTATCCCATAAGCTACATCAACTGCCCAGTACTCTGCATTTGCAGACTTAGAGACTTTGACAGCTAAGTCAAGTACAGATTTTGGCACATCCATATAGTCCATACTTCCACCTTGAGAAGTGTTAGTGAGCCAACCACCATCAGTTGGTCTTCTCCAAAATGCACAGACAGGTTTATGCCCTATGAGCATCACACGAATATCTGCTTCCATAGGTACAAAATCTTGTATATATCGTGGATGATATTTTTTTTCACTTAGTAACTCTTTTGCCTCTTTGTAACTATCTACCTTGTGAACAAAATAACCACCATAGTTTGATGGTCCATAAGATTTTTTTATTATTTTGGGATAATCACATTTTTTTAAAAATTTATTTGCAGTTTTATGATCATAGTGAATATAAGTTTTTGGTATCGGAAGATTATACTTCCACGCAAATCGTGTTACATTTTCTTTTGATTTATTGGAAAACTGAGTATCCATATCTGGAATAAAACGAACATGAGGAAGTTCACGTGCAATTTCACGAAATGTTTCATAAGCAGTTGCTGGAATGTTACCAATCAAAACATCTATTTTTTTTCTTTTTACCTCTTTGATAAAGCGATTTTTATCATTTTTCCAATGATAAGTAACAGTTTCAATCTTATTTGGCCACCCTTTAAAATTTGAATGGTCGAAAAATCGTAATACATAATCTAAATACAGTAAACCTAATGTTGGTAATTTTTTATTACTTAAGCCTTTGATAGTAATATCCTTAAAAATAATTTAGCTTTCTAAAACAATAAACTTAAATTAAGTATTAGTCTACAAATTATGTAGCCTATAAATTGTATCTTCTCTAGTATGAAATAGAGATTAAAGTTTTAAAGTTGTAGCTATTTAGTGATATTTTGTGCTGTAAGATAAGCACTAGCCCATGCAAAAGCGAAGTTGTACCCACCTCTTCGCCCGACAACATCTAAAACTTCCCCTACAAAGTAGAGGTCTTTTTGTTTTTTACTCATCATAGTTTTATCATCTATCTCATCTGTATTTATACCCCCACCACTTACTTCAGCATGTCTAAAGCCATGAGTATCTTCAACTTCAAACTTCCAGTTTAGCATGAGGTTTGCTATGCGTTTGGAGAGCTTTGTGTGAATTTCTTTGCCTTTTATAGCATTTGAAATGTGTAATTCTTCGAGTAGTCCATTCGCGATTTTAAGAGGAATAATCCCGACTAAAATATCTAAGATACTAAGTGTAGGCATATTTTGTGCGAGTTTAGAGATATGCTGTGAGAGTTTTTGCATGTTAAACGCAGGGAGAAGATTTATGCTGATGTCTACAGCTTGAAACTCTAAAAGAGCGGAGGAGACAGCTTGTGAAATATCTAAAATTGCAAAACCTGAAACGCCATAGTTAGTAAAGAGAACATCACCACTAAGGCTTATATCTTTTACACCATTGAGTATAAGAGTGACCTCTGCGTTTAGCTTAACGCCACTCATTTTTTTTGCTATTTCAGAGTTTAGATGGAGTTGTACTAAACTTGGATATGGGGCTACTAAAGTGTGTCCAAACTCTACTGCAAACTCTTCGCCATCAGAATTTCCACCAAGATGCTCGCCTGCTCGTGAACCTGTCGCAACTATGACAGCATCAGACTCTTTTATAAGTTTTTTTATGTCACTAACTGGTGTCTGGGTATGAAAAACAACCCCAAGACCTTTGGCATAATCTTCAAATATTTTTACAACACTTTTTGCTTCATTTGAGAGAGGATAAGCACGACCATCATCTAAAACATTTAAGAAAAGACCGATTTCGTTACAGAACTTCTCAAACTTGTTAAAGTTAAAACTCTCAAGTGCAAACTCCACAAAAGATGGGTTCTGACTAAAGTAATCAGATGAATAGAGCTGTCTATTTGAGATATTACAACGACCATTTCCACTTACTAAAATCTTTTTAGCGATTTTGGTGTTTTGCTCATAGACTTCTACTTTTGCACCTGCTTTAGCACAGAGTATGGCAGAAAATATCCCACTAGCACCAGCTCCGATTATAGAGACTTTTTTACTCACTTAGAGACTCACTATCTTCGCACCAAAACCACCGAGATGTTGTGGCGCATCAGCAAATTTTTGAACTCTAGGGTGTGCTGTGAGGAAGTTTTTTACTGCAAAGGAAAGTTTTCCTGTGCCTATACCATGGTAGACTATAACCTCGTCCCAACCATTTATGAGTGCATCATTTAAAAACTTATCTAAGGTCTCACAAGCTTCATCAGCTCTCATTCCATGTAAGTCACACTTCAGACCTGCTCTTTTTTCTACATTGAGGGATACATTTGTTTGAGGTTTTACTTTTAGGGCTTTAGTATGGCGAAGGTGTTTTGTTTTAACACGAACTTTCATACCATCCATCTCTATAGTAGCCTCTTTTTCACCTCGCATTGAGATGATAGTTCCACGACTTGAGTGGTACTTCACAACATCGCCAACTTTAAAAGTCTCATTACGTTGGATTTTATCTTCACCTTTTGGTGGAAGTTTTTTGTTAGCCTTATCCATAGCACGGTGAATCGACTTTGTATCATTTGCTTTTGCTGCGGCTTTTGCTTCACTGATGGCTACATCGTAGCTGCGTTTGAGTGCTGCTTTTTGCTCTTCTATCTCAAGGAGTTGAGCTTCTCTTGTGTCTTTGAGTTGACCTTCTTTCTTTTTAAGGTCTGCTAGTTTATCATCTACAAGTTGGTGCTTGCGTTTGAGCTCGCGCTCAAGCTGACTACCTCTCTCTATAAGTAAAGAGAGTTTTTCAGAATTGTCGCCATAAACAGCTTTTGCTTCTTTGACAATGGCATTATTTATCCCATAACGAGCAGCTGTCTCAAAGGCATACGACTTTCCGATGATACCTTGCATAAACTCATAGGTCGGTTTTCGTGCTTCTTCATCATAGATAGCCGCCATAAGCTCAACATCATCACGGTCAGCCATAAGAGCGGCTAGGCGTTTATGGTGAGTAGTCACTACAACCTTTTGTCTGCGTTTAATGAGGTCATCGAGTATAACTTTAAACAAAGCAGCTGCCTCGTCTGAGTCAGTTCCAAGTTCAATCTCATCAACTCCTACAAGTGCTGAAGTTTCTTTAAAGATCTTAGCAAACTGCTGCATACGACCAGCAAAAGTTGAAATGTCATTTTTAACATTTTGTGGGTCATCAATGATGGCTAGAACTGTTTTAAAACTTCCGATGTGAGACTTATGCTCATCGAGTTTCATAGGTATGATGTACTTTGCCATAAACGCAGAGGCGAGTATGGATTTAAGAAGCATCGTTTTACCACCTGCATTAACCCCTGTAATCATTAAGATATTTTTTGAGAAGTCTACACTGATAGGTTTAGCATTATGTAGGGCAGGGTGGATAAATCCAGAGAGAATAATTTTAGAATCTTTTTGACTTTTTATAATTTGCATATTTTTACTCTGCGCAAAAAGAACCCGTGCTTGATAGTTGTCAAACTTTGTAAACTCTTTATCTATGAAGTTTATAAAAGGCTGAAGTTCTGCTAGTTTACCTGAAAACTCTTTTGTGTACTCATAATATATCGCTTCTCTTTCTTGTTCAATAAATCTAATCTTTTCTTTTGATTTGAGTATACTATCTGGGGAAACAAAAAAGAATCCACCCGCTGAACGACCAACTACGGCACCTTTTAAAACATGGTTAAAACCACCACGGACTAAAAGACAGTCTTCATTGTTTACAAAGTGTACTTGAGTGTCTACTAGGTATCCAGCAAGTTTAGAACTTCCCATCATGCGTTTAAGTGAGCTAGACATTGTTGCACGATGCTCTTTTATACGAGCAGAGAGTCCAAAAAGATTTTCATCAAGATTTTCTTCAAACTTTCCATCGTTTGTAAAGTATTTTTCAACTTCTGTAAATCTCTCAGGGATGTCAAACTTAGCCATAAACTCGCCAATAATTCCATCAATATTTCGGTTTCTAAAGTATCTAAAATAACGAACAATTTTGACTATCTCAAAAATCTGCTCAAAGTTCAAAACACCTTGTTTTTTGAGGTGCTGTTTAATGACAGTAAAGTCAATAACTTTAGGAGGTGCTTTAAACTCTAACTTATCAAGAGCTTTGATGTACTTAAAATGAAGTTCTTGATCGCCCTCGATGTAGAGAGAGCTCTCCCTAGAGAAGAAGCTCGAAAACTGTTCAATATGCTCAGATAAATCAAGCTGTTTTATAAGAGTGTTAATTCTTTCTTGTTTTGGACTTATTGACATGTAGATGCGCTAATCATCTCCGAATAGTTTGGAGTGTTCTCTCGACCTATAAAAGTATAAGTACCGATGCTTAAAGTGTAAAACGAACTATTTACATCTTTACCATCGCATTTAATAGTCTGTCCTTGCTTGTACTTTAAAACAGCATCAAGCATCTTTTGGTTTTCTTGTTTGTTGTACTCGTTGTACATAACAGCAACAGAAAGAATAGAGAGAACAATGATGATTACATAAATCTTTTTCATATGGTCAAACTCAGTAAAATAGTGCAAGGCTAAAAAGAATAAGCCTACAACAACAAGACCTAATATATATGTCATTAAGCAGTTCCTCGTATTTGATAAGTAATGTCACCAGCACCAAAACCTATGATAAGGCCTTTGTCTAGTCTTTGTAAGTTTTGTGCATCTTTAACTACTGTAATGTGGTTGTTCGCACGCGTGATTGTATCTGCCATTGTAAGGTTGTAAGCTTTAAACTCTTTTACAAAGTCTATCTCACGAGGTGCTTCACTCGCTGCCCACACAGGGAGGATGATAAGCTCATCTGCTCCATCAAAGCACTTTGTAAATGCTTCTAGGTTATCTATGGTACGAGAGTATTTATGTGGTTGCCAAATAGCAGTAATTTTTTTGAAACCTTTGAGACGAGCATACTCTTTTACAGACTCAAATGTTGCTTTTATCTCTGTTGGATGGTGACCATAGTCATCTATGATAACACTATCATTTTCTGCACCAACTATGTCAAAGCGTTTTTTGATACCCTTGAAGTTTAAAAGATTTGTGCGAATTTCTTCTGTCTCCATAGAATCACTTGCCGCTAAGATAGCCAACGCAGCATCAAGAGCTATATGTTTTCCAAAGCCCCAAACACTAAAAATACCTAAGTCACGAAACTCAAACTGTGTATGTGGTTCGTTATCTATTAGTGTGTAGTTAATATTTTTGATGTCTTTTGAAGGGTAAAGCCATTGTGCTTCTACAGAATCTACTAAAGTACTTAAAAATGGATCTTCTGCATTTAATACTCTGCATGGTGCTGCGTTTATAAAAGTTTTATAAGATTCATAAAATCTATCATAGTTGTAGTCGTAGTATTCCATGTGTTCTGGTTCTGCATTTATGACTATTGCACAGTGAGGATTTGAGTTTAAAAAACTTCCATCAGACTCATCTGCTTCAAAGAGCATAACATCAGTAGTAGCATCATAGCGAACATTTGAGCCAAAGGCTTTAGACTCTGCACCGATGATAGCAGAACCGTTCATAATGGCTGTAAGTATTGCAGTGGTAGTACTTTTACCATGAGCACCAGCAACAGCATAAACTTTTCTATCATCTAAAATCTTCACTAATGCTTCACGTCGAGCAAGAACTTCTATGCCTTTTTCTTTTGCTGCTACTATCTCAGGGTTAAGAGGAGAGATGATTGCAGAGTGGACAACTAAGTCTTGATTGTTTATAGCTTCAGCTGAGTGGGGAACTGTTATACTCATACCCATTTTACGTAGTTTAGTGGTAATGAGACTATCTTTAATGTCAGAACCACTTACGGTGTGCCCTTTAAAGTGCATATATTGTGCGAGTCCAGAGATACCTATGCCACCGATTCCGATAAAATGAATTTTCATATATTTAGCCCCTTGTTATTATGCATTATCTAGCAACTTTTGTGCCTCTTTTGAAAATGCAGATATGTAAAAAGTCCCTTTAGTTTGAGTCATATCCATATCTGCTATATTTGACATAAAATCGTCCAAATTCATATTTTCTGCAGCGGATATCCAGTGAAGCTTTAGTGCAGATGAAAAGTTGTCATCGTTTGTTAAACCACTAAGAACTTCAAAAAGTGCTGCTGCATCTTTTGGCTCACCTGCTGAGTAGTGCTCCATTGCATACTCATAGAGGGCACGAGCTGTTGCAAAGTCTTGAACTTCAGTCATATCCATCTTTCTATGTGACTCTAGTGTGTCAGTTAACTTCTCTAATGCAAGGTCAAGGATGTTTGCATAAAAGCCTTGAATAGTAGCTTCATCAAAAACCTCATGTGCCTCTGACTCTAAAACATATAAAGAGGCTATATCACTCTCTTGTTGTGCTTTTAGTACTTTTGTTTTTAACTCTTCTGCCTTATCCATTGAGACACTCCTTGATTCTTTGTAATGCACTTCTTGTTTTTTCAGGGTTTTCTACTAAGGCTATACGGATATAACCGACACCAGGGTTCTTTTCTTTGGTGCTTTTTCTTGCTAAAAACTCACCGGGAAGTACTTTTACATTGTAGTTCTTATAGAGTTTTTTTGTAAATTCTAAGGCATCTTTTACTTCTATCCAGAGATAAAAAGTGGCGAACGGTATCTCAGTGCCGAGTATCTCTTTTGCAATTTTGAAGTTTGCTTTGTATATTTCTCTCGAAGTTGATACATGTTCTTCATCAGACCATGCGGCGGCTGCTGCACTTTGAAGTGGAAGAGGGGAGGCACAACCTACATATGTTCTGTACTTCATGTACTCTCTTAGTATCTCTTTATCTCCTGCTATAAAACCAGAACGCAGTCCTGGTGCAGATGAGCGTTTAGAGATAGAGTTTATGACTAAAACATTCTTAAATGCGGCGTTACCTACATGAGTTGAAGCCTCAAGAAGTGAGGGAGTAGGAGCATCAACATATATCTCACTGTAACACTCATCATTTAAAAGTACAAAGTTGTGTTTAAGTGCGAGTTTGACCCAAACACCAAGCTCATCTAGTGTTAAAGTAGAAGTTGTTGGGTTGTTTGGAAAGTTTAAGATGACAAGATCACATGTGGCTAACTCTTCTTCATTTATCTCAGGTTTAAAATCATTTTCTTTTGTAAGGTTAAGATGAACAACTCGTGAGCGAGTAGCGATGGCAGCACCTTCATATATCTGATAAAAAGGATTTGTATACGCCATAACAGGATTCTCTACATCAAAAAGTAAAAACTGAGGGAAGTTAAAAAGTACTTCTCTTGTTCCAAAACATGGAATAATCTCAGCATCACTTAACTCTGTGTTAAAACGTCTTTTTATAAAAGCACGCATAGCTTCTCTAAGATTAACTTCTCCACCCGTTTTAGGGTACTTTTTTAGAAGAGGAGAAGAGTCTGCTAATGTTTTTTGTATAAACGCAGGTGTCTCAAACTGAGGTTCACCTATAGTTAAAATAGATGCGGGCAAGTTTGGATTTGGTATAATGTTTTTAAGTAAATTGTTTAGTTTTTCAAATGGATAGGGTTCAAAATTCATACGCAATTATAGCTAAAAAACATTTATATAGGATTAGAGGAGTAGGTTTGAAAATATTTATAACAATTTTTTTGATAATAGTGATCGTTTTAAGTGTAAGTTTTGAGGTTGATATTTTAGCAGTTAAAGCTCTTGATGAGTCTTTTAACAGAGCACTCCTTACATTTGGACTAGCAAAAGGCTTAAACGCAGTGATATCTTTACTCCAAGGTACCGAGCTAAGTTTTGCACCCATAGGTGTTGGTCTTAACTTTAGTGTGGGAGAGATTCTTGACCCATTTAACGACATGGTAGAGAGGTTTTCATGGATAATGCTCGCAGCTACTGTATCGATTGGTATTCAAAAAATCATGCTGAGTTTGAGCGGAGCACTTTTTATGCAAGTTGCATTGATGTTGAGTGTAAGTTTTTCTCTTTTTCTTTTATGGAGTAAAACTCTTAGATTTCGCTCTAGCATTACTTTTGTTTTTAAGGGATTTTTACTACTTTTAGTACTACGTTTTAGTGCCATAGTTTTCACATTACTTTTATCTATTATGCACACAAATGTTTTACAAAGTGACTTCACACAAGCAAGTCAAATAGTACAAAACACAAAGATAGAACTTGACACTCTAAATGAAAAGAACCAAGTTTTAGCCAAAGAGCAAAAAGAAGATGGCTTTTTTAGTGGTTTGAGTTCAAAATATGACACTGTGCTGGAGAAGTTAAACATAGCGCAGCAGCTACAATCCTTAGAAGGCTCAATCGAGAAAGCCTCAAATAACATCATCACACTTATAACAGTTTTTATAGTAGAGACTGTGTTAATGCCACTACTTTATTTATGGTTCTTAATTAACACTATAAAGTATATATTTCGTCTTGAGTTTGATACTCATCTAAAAAAAGTGTTGTATAATGAGATAAATTTAAATAAAAAGGTTTAGTATGAAAACAGTTTTAGCATTAGTAGTTACATTACTCTTTATAGGTTGTAGTGATGATAAGTCAGTAGAGGTACAAGAAGAGATTTCTCAAAGTATAGAAAAAATAGCTAAAGTAGTTAAAGAAGAGTCTGTAAAGATTACTAAAAGTGTTGAAAAAGCAACTGAAGATAGTGTAGAAACTTTAAAGGTAGAGGCAAAGAAGGTAAGTGAAAAAGTTTTAAAAGAGACAAAAAAAGTAGCACAAAAAACTGTTGTTGCAGTTGATAAGGTACTTGAAGAACCAAAAAAAGAAGCTAAACAAGCTATTCCGGCACCAGTTGTTGTAGAAGAGAAGAGTAGTATAGATGGTGGGGCACTATTCGCTAAATGTAGCGGGTGCCATGGTGTAAATGCTGATAAAAAAGCACTAAATAAATCTCAAAGTATTAAGGGATGGAGTGTTGCAAAACTAAGTGATGCCATAAACGGGTATAAAGATGGCTCGTACGGTGGAAGTATGAAAGGTGTTATGAAACCTCAGGTAAGCAAACTAAGTGATGAAGAGATTAAAGCCCTGAGTGAGTATATCTCAAAACTTTAAATACTTTAAAGTGTAGCTATAGTTTAATAAATATGGCTACAATTACAAAAATATAACACTTTGTGTAAAAAGAGAGAGAATATGAATATAATAGTTAATGGACAAGACAAAGACTTTAGTGAAAATATTACGATAGAAGAGTTACTAAAAGTTTTAGAACTTGAGGGAAAAGTTATGGCAGCCGCTGTAAATATGGACATTGTAAAACAAAATAGCTGGGGTGAACATCGTTTAAGCGATGGCGATAAACTAGAACTGCTTGACTTTGTTGGTGGAGGTTAAAACCTCTACTCCAACTACACCTACTGCATACTCTCCATCATGAGTGATGGAAATACTCACATCAATAATCCTAAAATCATCAATAATTTTTTTACTTAGAGAAAGTTTTGGGGCACCTACATCTGTTTTATAAATTCTCATATCATGAAATGAACATTTTGAACCTATACCAGTGCCAATTGCTTTAGAAAATGCCTCTTTAATAGCCCAAAATCCTGCTGCAGTTTTGTATGATTTTATAAGTGGAAGCTCCTCTGTTGAGAGGAATTTTAGAAGTCCCTTCTCTCCAAAGCGTTCCATTAAACGCTCCATTCGAGAAGTTTTTATGAGGTCAATGCCTATCATCTATAAATGTTTACTTACTGAATAACAAATTCTGTAAAGTAGATACCACGAATGTCACCATCACTAATCATGTCATTTAGTGTATCCATAATCTGTTGAGAAACTTTTTGCTTCCCTTTTTTAGAAGATATCTCTTCAAGTGTTTTTGAAGTAAGGATTCTAATAATTCTATCACGAAGAACTGGTGATTTTGCATCAAGTTCTAAACTTAACTCTTCACCTTCAAGCTCTAAACTCATAGTTACTTTTAGGTAACGACGTCCTGCATCACTTTTTAGGTTTACTGTAAAGTTGTCAAGTGGATATAAAATACCAATTTCGTTGAGCTGTCGTGAGTTGTCAAACTGTGTAGATGATCCTCTAGAAGCATTTTTCTTAGGTGCACTTTTTTCTTGCATTTGTCTATTGTTACTAGGCATTTCTTCATCATCGCCCATTAGTAAAAATGCAACGATACCACCTATTATGATTATTAAAAATAGTACAATGATGATGATTATCATCAGCATGTTACTTGATTTTTTCTCTACGGGTGCAGTTTCTTCTTCTTTTGCTTCTTCAGCCATTATATTTCCTCATACTTACTAGTTTTGTTAGTATAGCGAATATTTATAAGGAATGACAAATTTTAATACCATTCTAAAAGTTTTGTTACTTCATCAACGATAAATGTCTTTATTGGTGACTTTTCAAGAGGCTTTTTTGCGACTAAGGCTTTTGTTATATTTTGCATTTTTGCCTCTTTTAGTCTTACATCAAGTGCATATACCTCTCTAACATCACCAACTAGAGAAACTTCACCGATAAATATAGTCTCTTTAGATATAGCTCTGTCTCTAAAACTACTAATAATAGCAGCTAGTATTGCTAAGTCTGCTGCTGTTTCTGTTATCTTTATTCCACCCGTAATATTTATAAAAACATCATAGCCCGAGAGTGGTATTTCTAATTTTCTCTCAAGTAGTGCTAGGAGCATGTTAAGACGGTTGTTATCAAATCCTGTGGCTTGGCGTTTAGAGTTTGGAGTATGGGACTCAGATACTAAAGCTTGAACTTCAAGGATGATAGGTCGGCTTCCTTCCATGATGACTGTAAGTGCAGAACCACTCTGTGTAGAGTTACGGTTGAAAAAACGCGAGGCAACATCTGTTGCTGAGACAAGACCTTCTGAACGCATTTCAAAAACCCCTATCTCACTTGTAGGACCAAAACGATTTTTAAATCCACGAAGTATACGAAGTTCTTGAGAAGAATCCCCCTCAAAATACAGCACAGTATCTACCATATGCTCTAAAACGCGAGGACCTGCAATAGAACCTTCTTTAGTAATATGCCCGATGATAAAAATGGCGATATCTCTCTCTTTAGCTATTCGCATTAACTCAAATGTAATTTGACGTACTTGAGTCACACTACCAGGTGCAGATGAAATAGCTTCAGAATAGATAGTTTGGATAGAGTCAATAATTAAAAATTCATAAGAACGATGTTCTAACTCTACTAAAATTTGGTCAAGTCGTATCTCACTTAAAAGATAGAGTTTATCTTGATTTGAGTTAAGACGATTTGCTCGAAGTTTTATCTGTCCTGCTGACTCTTCTCCTGTTACATATAAAACATTTTTCCCTAAACTAGCTATGTTTGAGCCGACTTTTAGAAGTAGAGTAGATTTTCCAACACCAGGACTTCCACCTATAAGTGTAAGAGAACCGGGAACTACACCACCCCCTAAAACATTGTCAAGTTCTGGGTCAAGTGAGGAGTAACGATAAATCTCTTCTTCTACAATGTCGTTAATACTTAGTGCTTTAGAAGCTTTACTTGTGGTGCTTTTTGTCTTCTTGACCACCTCTTGTTGATGCTCGTTTAACTCTATAAAACTATCCCATGCACCACAGTTAGTACATTTTCCCATCCATTTTGGAGTTGTAAGTCCACAGTGTTGACACTCAAAGAGTACTTTAGCTTTAGCCATTAATCTATCTTTATATTGATTTTATATTTGTATAGTAGTATAAAATGAAGAGGCAGTTCTAAAATATGGCAATTTGCCATACTTTAATGTAGGTTTTAGTTTGCTTCCACAAAAAGAGCATCTAAAAGTGAATCTACAAACTCATACTTATCAAAAGGAACTAAATCTTCTGGTTGTTCACCTGTTCCTATAA
Organism: Sulfurimonas sp. SAG-AH-194-C20; assembly: GCF_029215975.1. Classification (GTDB taxonomy): domain Bacteria; phylum Campylobacterota; class Campylobacteria; order Campylobacterales; family Sulfurimonadaceae; genus Sulfurimonas. The sequence continues at coordinate 1,293 of NZ_JAEMVD010000036.1, read as the reverse complement.
AAATAATAGGAAGTTGCAGTGCATAAGCGATAGAGAAGATGCTTCCACCTTTTGCAGTTCCATCTAGTTTTGTGATAATGATGCCGTCAATTCCTATCATCTCATTAAAAGCTTTTGCTTGAGCGATAGCCGAGTTACCTTGTGTTCCATCGAGAACTAAAACAGTTCTATGTGGAGCACCAGCATGAGACTTGTCACAAATACGGTTTATCTTTATAAGCTCATTTGCTAGGTTTGTTTGAGTATGGAGTCTTCCTGCAGTATCTATGATAACATGCTCAATTCCCTTGCTTTTTGCAGAGTCAATGGTGTCATAAGCAACAGCAGAAGAGTCATGCCCTTGTTTTGAAGCGACTATTGGGATGTCGAGTCTTTGTGACCAAAGTGTTAGTTGTTCAATGGCTGCAGCACGAAATGTATCTCCCGCACCTAAAATAACACTTTTACCCTCTTGTTTGTATTTATATGCAAGTTTAGAGATAGTAGTAGTTTTTCCTGCACCGTTTACACCAACAACAAGCTCTACAAAAGGAGCTGTAAATTTTGGTTCTACATACTTAGTATGTGCTAAAGTTGCTAAGAGTTTTGACTCGAGAATCTCTCTTGTTACTTTATCTTGGTAAATTTCATTTATGATGATATCAACCAAGTCATACTCAACATCAGCTTCAAGTAAAATTTCTTCAAGCTCTTCTTTTGAAAAGCTTACTTTTTTCTTTGGAACTACTGTTTTTAGAGCTTCAACAGTTTTAGAGAGTCCTTTTTTAATAAAACCGAACATTTATAGTCCTAAAGCTTTCTTTATATCACTCTCAATAAACTCTTCTTCAACTGCACCTTGATAAAAGTTGATAAGTTTACCATCTATATACATTGCCATCAATGGAATGCCAAAGTTACGCCCAATCTTTAGTTTTTGTGCGACTGCATCTATAAGACGAGAATTTTCACTTGAGTTGACAAGTGGATATTGTGCATTATGCTCTTTTCTAAACTCTTGAAGTTGTAGGTTTTCAATATTGTCTTCAATTGTAATACCAAGAATAAGGAGAGAGTCTCTGTACTTTTCTTGCAATGAACTTAAGTGTGAAGCTTCTGCTTGGCAAGGAGGACACCAAGTCGCAAATATATCCATAATTATAACTTTTCCCGGTGCTTCTTTAACACTAAAGCCAGTAGGACTTTTTTTTACAGTGTATCGCATATTATCTAACCCAGTAAGTATAAATTCATTAGTGGATAGAATAGAGTTCGCTTGATCTGATGCAGTGTTATCATTAGAACAGGAATTAA